>DATMRG010000111.1:0-57953 GCA_035566495.1 Steroidobacteraceae bacterium
CACCCAATCGATCTCGATGGGCGCGCCCGGATCACCATGCTGCATGGCGTTGGTCAGCAGGTTGAGCAACAGCGCGTCGAACAACCGGGGGTCCGACTGGATCCACACTTCCGCCGGGATCCGGGCGGCGATTCGCCCGGGATCCACCGCGTCGGTGACGCCCAGCCGCTCGATGCGCGCCTGGACCGCCGGCGCCACCTGCAGGGGCTCGAGTGCGTTGCGGACCGCCACGCGATCGGCGCGCGCGACTGCCAGCAGGGACTCGATCACACCCTGCATGCCCACGGCGGCGCTGCGGATCTGCTCGAGGAAGCGGCGCAGCTCCGGCGCATCGTGCCGCGCATCGGCACTGACCTCGGCGAGGGCGCGAATCTCGGCGAGCGGCGTGCGCAGCTCGTGCGCGAGATCGGCGGAGAAGCGGCGCTCGCGCTCGAGCGAATCGGCCAGCCCCTCGAGCAGCTCATTGATACGCTCCCCCAGCGGCCGGATCTCCGCCGGCAGCCCGGCGAGCGGCAGGGCGTGCAGCGGATGCTCGGGGGAGACCGCGCGCGCGGCGGCGGTGGCGGCTTCCAGCGGCGCGAGGCCCCTGCGGACCGACACGACGGTGACGAAGGCCGACACCGCCAGCACGGTCACGACGCCGGCGAGCAGGATGACGTCGATCTCGTGCAGCAGGCGATCGCGTTGCCCGGCCGCGTCCGCGGCCGTAGCAAAACTGCTGATAACGTAACGATCGACGATCTGATCGACGATGAGCTGAAAGGCCGCCAGACTCAGCCCTACGCCGAGCAGCAGCGAGACCAACAGTCGCCGCCGCAGCGAGCGGCTGACCCATTCATGGAACACGGTAGCCAAATCCCCGGCGCGTCTCGATGAGGGCGGGCAGCCCCGCCTTGTCCAGCTTGGTGCGCAGTGTGCTCACCACTACCTCGATTACCCGATCCGATGCGTCGCTCAGGCCGTCGTAGAGACGCTCGAACAAGGCAGCGCGCGTGAAAGTGCGGCCGCGATGACGCAGCAGGGTCTCGAGCAAAGCGTACTCCTTCGGTGTGAGCGGCAGCGGCGCGCCGCGTGAGGAGGCAACCCGCGCGTTGGTATCCAGGATGAGCTCGCCGCAGGTGAGCTTGCTCGAGATCTCCCCGTAGCGGCGGCGCAGCAGCGCCAGCACCCGCGCCTTGAGCTCGGCGAAATCAAACGGCTTGAGCAGATAATCATCGGCGCCCAGGTTGAGCGCGGTGACGCGATCCTCGATCTGGTCGCGCGCCGAAAGCACCAGCACCCGCGTCGGCGCTGGCGCGGCCCGCAGGGCGCGCAGCACCTCGAGACCCGGCAGCTGCGGCAGCATGAGGTCCAGGATCAGGATGTCGTACTCATGGACCTCGAGATACTCCAGGGCTGTGCGGCCGTCGGCGGCGTGGTCGACGGCGAAACCCTCGCCACGAAAACCCGCGGCAAGAGCCGCGGACAGGCGCGCCGAATCCTCGACCAGCAGGAGCTTCATCGGTGCGAATCTTAACTCTTTGAGCGAAACCAAAGCTTTTTCGGGCAACATGTGCGCTGCGCCACTTCGGGGAATGCGCCGCCGTGAGATCAGGGTCAAATGCCGAGGTTCTGGCGCGGGCCAGTCGGCTCGCCGGTGCTGCCGCGTGCGGCGCCCTTGCCTGCGGCTGCAGCGCCCCAAGACCGTTGCCGGTCCCGCAGCCCGCGCCGCCCGCGTTCGAGCACGCGGTGAACGGCGCGACTGCCGTCTGGCCGGCTCAGGACTGGTATCGGGGCTTCGGGAGTGACGAGCTCGATGCGCTGATCGACTTCGCCGTAGCCAACAGTACCGATCTGGCCGGCGCGCGCGAGCGGGTCGTGCAAGCGGACGCGCGCGCACGACAGGCGGGGGCCGCGCTTCTGCCGAGCGTCTCGGGTGACGCCAACGCCAACTACCTGGCGGGGCATTCGCAGCAGGGCTCGGGGCACGAGCTCGACTGGTTCGCGATGCTGTCGGCGAGTTACGAGGTAGACTTCTGGGGCAAGAACCGGGCGACCGCCAACGCGGCGCGCGCGGCAGCGGGCGCTTCGCGTGCGGAACGGGACACGCTCGCGCTGACCATTCTCGGGGGCGTAGCGGACGAATACTTCCAGGTGCTCGCACTGCGCGAGCGGGTGGCGATCGCGCGCTCGAACCGCGATGCCGCCCACAAGGTCCTCGAGGTCGTACAGGCTCGCTTCGACGCCGGCGCGGCCAATCCCGCCGAGCTTGCCGCGCAGCAAGCGGCTCTCGACCGCTCCGAGATCGCGATCGCGGACCTCGAGCAGCTCGAGGTGCAGGCACGGGCGGCGCTCGCCCTGCTGCTCGGGCGCATTCCGGAGCACTTCGAGGTCGCCGGCGGGTCGCTCGATGCGCTGCGCGAGCCGGTCGTGTCGGCGGGCCTGCCCGCGGAGCTGCTGACGCGCCGCCCGGATGTGGTAGCGGCGGAAGCCAATCTGGCGGCCGGCAGCGCCAACGTCGCGGCCGCGCGTGCCGCCATGTTTCCGAGCCTCCAGCTCACCGCCGATGCCGGCGTGCAGAATCCGGCCTTGCCCGCCACCGTGCTCACGATCCCGGGCGTCGGTCCTTCGCTCGCGCTCGGGGCGAACCTGACACAGCCGATCTTCGACCATGGCCGACTGCGAGCGCAGCGCGACGAGGCCGCGGCCAGAGAGCGCGAGCTTCTGGCCGCCTATCGTGCGGCGATCATCGCAGCACTGGTCGACGTCGAGAATGCGCTCGGGACTCTCGAGCACCTGAACGTCACACGCGAATTCGAGCAGGGGAGCCTCGCGCAGAGCGAGCGCGCCTTCGAGGCGGCGAGCCTGCGCTATCAGCACGGCGCCGGGGACTTCCTCACCCTGCTCGAGTCACAGCAAAGCCTCTACGTGGCGCGCGATCAGTTCACTCACTACAAGCTGGCGCGCCTGCAGGCCTTGATTGCTCTTTGCAAGGCGCTCGGCGGCGGCTGGAGCGCGCCCGGCGCGCAGACACCGCCTCCGGCCCAGACGCGCGATGCCGCCTCTTAGCGGCCGGTGGCCGGCGCACCGCTCCAGGCAAACGAAAGACAGGCACCGATGAGCGCTACTCGATCCCGACGGAGTCCGTTTCTGCTCAAGGTCTGCGCGCCGGTGCTGATTGCGGCGCTGCTGCCCGCCGCGGGCTGCCATCGGTCCGACCCCGCCGGGTCGGCGCCGGCGGCGGCTGAGAAAGGCGCGGCTGCGCCCGAGGCGCCGGAAGGCGTGACTCTCAAGCCCGAGGAGATCGAGAAGAGCGGGATCGCGACGGCGGCGGTCGTGGCTGCCACGCACGCGCCGGAGCGCGCGGGCTACGCGGTGGTGCTCACGCGCGAGACGATCGCGCAGGCGGTGGCGGAGCTCACGGCCGCCGCTGCCGTCGAGCGCCAGAGCCGCGCCGCGCTCGCGCGCGGCCGGCAACTCGCCGGAACGCCCGGCGCGACGTCGATCGAATTGCAGGAGACCGCGGAGCGCCAGGCGGCGGTCGATCACGCGGCGCTGCTTCTGGCGCAGCGCCGCCTGTCCGCGACCTTCGGCCGCAACGCGCCGTGGAAGGACGACTATCAAAGCCCCCAGCTGACCGCGCTGGCGAGCGGCGAGCGCAAGCTCGCGCGCGTCACTTTCCCTCTCGGCGCGCTTGGCCCCGCAACGCCTGCTGCGGTGCGACTCGCGCACCTCGACGGAACGAGCGGCGGCCGGAGCTTCGAGTCGCTCGCGCTGTGGAATGCGCCGGCCGACGCGAGCATCCCGGGCCGCAGCTTCTTCGCGATCCTGAAAGGAACTGACGCCGCCGAGGGAGAGCGCCTGGTGGCGCGGGTCCCGGTCGGGGCCGCCACCGCGGGCGTGGTCATCCCCTTCCCGGCCGTAGTGATCAGCGCCGGCAAATACTGGTGTTACGTCGAGGCAAAACCCGGGTTGTTCGTGCGCACGGAGGTCGACACCGCCATGCCGACCGACGACGGCTACTTCGTCACGGCCGGCATCGCGCCCGGCGCGAAGGTCGTCACGACGTCGGCGGGCGAGCTGCTGGCGCGGGAAAGCAACCCGGGCGGCGCGGCGGACTAACCCCATGATGCGCGCTCTGGTCGCACTGTGCGTGCGACATTACGGCTCCGTGACCGCGTTGACGGTCCTCGCCCTGGTTCTCGGGTCGTGGGGCGCGCTGCATTCGTCCCTCGACGTATTCCCGGAGTTCGTGCCCTCCCAGGTCGAGATCCAGACCGAGGCCCCGGGCTTCGCGCCGCAGCAGGTCGAGGAGCTGATTACCAAGCGCATCGAGAACGCGGTCAACGGGGCCTCGGGACTCGCCACGCTGCGCTCGGAATCGATACCGGGACTGTCCGTGGTGAGCATCAGCTTCACCGGCGGCATCGACGTGCACGTGGCACGCCAGGGGATCGCCGAGCGCCTGTCGGAGCTCGGCAGCAGCCTGCCCGCCGGAGTCGGTACCCCCAAGCTCTCGCCGCTGGTGTCGAGCACCATGGACCTTCTCAAGATCGGCCTGCTGTCCGACAAGGTCGATGCCTACACACTGCGTGACGTCGCGGACTGGGTGATCAAGCCGCGCCTCCTCGCCGTGCCCGGAGTCGCGCACCTCATCGTGTTCGGCGGCGATGTGCGCGAGATCCACATCCTTCCGGACATGCCTAAGCTGGCCAGCTACAACATCACTCTCGCCGAAGTGGCGGACGCGGCCCGCACGGCGTTGCCGCTGCGAGGCGCCGGCTTCGTCGATCTCGCCGCGCAGCGGGTACTCATCAAGTCGCCGACGCCGGAACCCGACGTCGCGGCGCTCGGCGCGGCGGTCCTTGCGGTGCGCGGCAGCACACCGCTCCTGCTGCGCGATGTGGCGGACGTGAGAGTCGCGCCGGCGCTGCGCTCGGGCGATGCACTCGTCATGGGCAAGCCCGGGGTCATGCTGTCGCTCGCGAGCCAGTACGGCGCCAACACGCTGACCGTGACGCTGGCGGTCGAGCGGGCGCTCGCCGACCTGGCGCCGGCTCTCAAGGCGCAGGGCATCGTGGTCTATCCCGCCCTGCACCGGCCCGCCAACTTCATCGAGCGGGCGCTCGGCAACCTCGAGCAGTCGCTGACCCTCGCGGCGGTGTTGATCCTTGCGGTGCTGTACCTGTTCATGCGCGATATGCGCGCCGCGCTCATTGCCTTCAGCGCGATACCGCTGTCGCTGCTCGCCGCGGTGGCGGTGCTCGACCGTCTGGGGCTGACCCTCAACACCATGACGCTCGGCGGCTTTGCGGTGGCGCTCGGCGTGCTGGTCGACGATGCCATCATCGGCATCGAGAATATCCTGCGCCGTCTGCGCGAGAACACCGGTCTGAGCGCGCCCCGGCCGCGCCTCGAGATCATCCGCGAGGCCTCGCTCGAGGTGCGCGGGCCGGTGATATACGCCACCGTCGTCGTGATCGTGGTGTTCCTGCCCGAGTTGCTCGCCTCGAGCGTGCAGGGCCGGTTCGTCGGGCCCCTCGCGCTCGCCTTCATACTCGCCGTCAGCGCATCGCTCCTGGTGGCGATGACCGCCACCCCGGCGCTCTGCGCGCTGCTGCTGCGCGAGCATGACGCGCGCGCCGAGACGCGCTGGCTGCAGACCCTCAAGAGCTGGCAGCGCCGCTCGGTGCAGCGCGTCGCCGGGCATTTCACGATGACGGCGCTGGCGCTGATCGCGCTGGTGATCCTCGCGGCCGGCGCGCTGCCTTTCCTCGGCGGGACCTTCATGCCCGACTTTCGCGAGGGCCACTTCGTGCTGCAGGTCTCGAGCGCGCTTACCGGCACCTCGCTCGATGAGATGCTGAGCATGGGGAAGCGGGTCAGCGCCGACGTGCTCGCGCTCCCATACGTCGAGACCATCGAGCAGCAGGTGGGGCGCGCGGAGCTAGGCGAGGACACCTGGGGTCCCCACAGGAGCGAATTTCACGTCGAGTTCAAGCGCGGCGCGAGCGTCGATCAGGCGAGCGCGCAGGAGGCGCTGCGCCGCATCCTCGAGGACTACCCGGGAGTCCAGAGCGAGGTGGTCACGTTCCTCGGCGATCGCATCAGCGAGAGCTTGAGCGGCGAGAGTGCACAGGTCGCCATCAAGATCTTTGGCGATGACCTGGATCAGCTCGATGCCGCCGCCGCGAAGGTGGTCGCCGCGCTCTCCAAGGTCAAGGGCATCGTCGACCTGCAGTTCAAACGGCAAAGCGGCACGCCCTCAATTGCGATTCAGCTGATCCCGCAGGCGCTCGCGGCGACCGGACTCAAGGTTCAGGACGTCCTCGACACGATCGAGACCGCTTACGCGGGAACCAACGTCGGCCAGACGTTCCGCGGGACACGCACGGTCGAGGTCGAGGTGCTGCTGCCGGACGCGCTGCGGCATCAGCCGACAGAGATCGCGCGGCTCATGATCGCCAGCCCCCTCGGTCCCGTACCGCTCTCGCAGGTCGCCCGCGTCGAGGTCACCAATGACCGTTACAGCATCGAGCACGACGGTGGCCAGCGCCGCGTCAGCGTAACCTTCAACGTCAGCGGCGCTTCGCTCCAGAGCGTGGTGAACGAGGCACAGCGCACCATCGCCGCCTCGGTCGCGCTGCCCGCCGGGGTCTATCTCGAGTACACGGGGGCCGCCGAAGCGGAGCGCCAGACCCGTAACGAGCTGACGCTCTATTCGCTGCTGGCGCTGGCGCTGATCCTGATGATCCTGTTCGTGGCGTTCCGCTGGCGTGCCAACAGCTACCTGGTGCTGGCAAACCTGCCATTCAGCCTGATCGGCAGCGTGCTCGCGATCGCCGTCACCGGGGTCGGAATCTCCCTCGGGACGGTGGTGGGACTGGTGACGGTGTTCGGGGTGAGCGCCCGCAATGCGATCCTGCAGCTGGCGCACTATGAGCACCTGGTCGAGGTCGAGGGTGCTGCATGGGGCCCCGAGCTCGTGCTCCGCGGCGCCAACGAGCGGCTCGTCCCCATCGTCATGACCGCCGCCGTCACCGCGCTCGGGCTGGCGCCGCTCGCTCTTGGCCTGTCACGCCCGGGGCAGGAGATCGAGGGGCCGATGGCCGTGACCGTGCTCGGGGGCCTCTTGTCCTCGACGCTGCTCAACCTGGTGGTGCTGCCGGCGATGGCGCAGCGCTACGTGCGCGTTGCGGAGAAGGAGGGTGTCCGTGACTGACCGCTATGACCCTGGCGCGATCCGCTTTCACTGGACGATGGCTGTGCTCATCGTCATCGTCGGCGTGCTGGGACTCCTGCACGATTCCTGGCCGAAGGGCACGCAAAGCTTCTGGATCAACATCCACGCGCTCATCGGCCTCCTGGTTTGGGCGCTGCTCATGGCACGGTTCTGGTGGCGCACCACCCACCCGCCGCCGCCCCTTCCCGCCGAAGCCGGCGAGCTGTCGCGCCGGCTGTCGCGTCCGGTGCATCTGCTGATGTACGCGCTGCTGTTCGTCATCCCGATCTTTGGCGTCGTGACCTTCATCTGGCACGGACGCGTGTTCGACTTCGGGCTCTTCAAGGTGGACTTCGGGGTGCAGAAGAACCCCGCGGTCTTCAATCCGACGGAGGACATTCACGGCTATCTTGCCTACGCGCTGTTCACGGTCGCGGGCCTGCATGCGCTCGCGGCGCTCTGGCATCACTTGGTGCGCCGCGACCAGGTGTTGCGGCGGATGTGGCCCCGCGCCGGCTAGAACGGCCCGTAGAGTACCCGGACCAGATCGATGGCCATCGTCCTGACCAGCTCGGCGCTGACCTCGGCGATCGCATAGTCGCCCAAGGCGCTGCCACCGAGACCGTCGGAGATATTGCGCTCGAAGTGAATCCGCCGGGTCTGGCGATCCGGCCGGGCGCGCAGATACGGGTAACCGCCGTGACCGTGGCCGAGCCGCGCGTGCTTGCTGACGGGAATATCGAGGCGCGTATCGCTGCCGTCGCTGGCGATTCGTGCCGCCACGCCGCGGTCGTTGAGCGCGCGGGCCACCTGCTCGAGCGCGGGCGTGATCACGTTGGCTACGCAGGCCGCGGATGCCTGACCGAAGCTCTCTTCGGCCGCGCTCTTGCCCGCGGACTCGGTGCGCGCCTGCGCCACGCGCGCCTTGTGGTGCGCGAAGATCGCGTCCAGTTCCTGCTCGATGTCTTTGGCCATATCCGCATCCGAACGGAGCGCGGATTCTACAGTGCGCCTCTCCGGCACGTCTGCCGCCGCGGCGTCCAGCGGCAGATCAAAACCGCCTCACCGTGGTCGTGCCGCGGCGCTAGCGGATCAGAATCTTTGCACGGACTCCCGGTTATTCGAATCTACGGGTCAGGTTCGGGCGGGAGCTGAAGAAGCAATTGACGGTCAGGCGGCCGGTGGCGGGATCGGCCGTCAGCCGCTCCGGAGCCGCAATCTGTCCGCTGTGAAGCAAGGCGCCCGAATAGAACACGGCGCGATTCCATCGCGCGGGAACCGTGGCTATGCGCCTGAAGTAGGCATTGCTGTCGCACGGGTAGGAGGCCTGGATGCCGTAGCGCCCGGTGAACTGTGCGGCGCTCATGGTGCCAGCATCGGCGAACAACTGTGCAGTCTCCGCGAAGGGCCGCGTGGCCTCGTAAAAGCTCGTGCCTCCGAGGTCCTCGTCGCGGAAGAGGTACAGGACGCAGGCCTGCTGCGACAGTCCCGGATCTGCGGCGGGCATATCCTGGTGGCAAATCCATTGCAGCGGGCGCAACTCCTCGGGAGCGAGCGTCACCATTGAATAGCGGCAGACCATCTGCACGAGGCGTCGCACGTTAAAATGGCGGCGTAAGTGGAAGCCAAAGAACTCCCGCATCGCGTGTTCCCCCGCGGGATCGGTCGCGAGCGATATGCCCGGGTAGCCACCGCCATCCGATACGAATTGCCCGCGGCGCTCCAACGCGTAGCGGACCCACTCCTCGGGGAACCGCAGAACGTCATCCACCACGCAGCAGTAGCCGTCACTGCCAAAACGCATTACCCGGACCCCGGGACGCGGATTGAAACTCAGGTCAATGGGCATTGTGTTCGACATTCTCGCAGCGCAGGCGGCTCTACTCTCCAGGGAGAATGCGCCCATCACCGTGTTGAGAAGACTGCGCGCCCGGAGAGATTCGAACTCCCGACCCTCAGGTTCGAAGCCTGATGCTCTATCCAACTGAGCTACGGGCGCGGAGCGCGGATTCTACTGCGCGCCTCTCCGGCGCGCCTCACCGCGTCCGGTTCGCCAAATGAACGCCATGCCGGGCAGAATGCGCGGCGGCACGTTACGGGGGACACACATGACGACTGTATCGAGACGCGGATTCTTCGGACTGACGGCCGCGGGTGCGGCGCTGGCGGCCGGCGGGCGGACGCTGGCCGACAAGGTGGCGGCGCCGGGCCTGAGCTCGATTACCCGCGAAGCTCAGCCGATCGGCCCGGAGGAGCATGGGGCGCGGCTCGCCAAGGTCCAGGGACTGATGCAGCAGCAGAAAATCGCCGCGTTCCTGGTCGAGGCGGGTCCCTCGCTCGAGTATTTCACCGGCGTCCGCTGGCACCGCTCCGAGAGGACTACCGCGGCGCTCATTCCCGCGGAGGGACGGACCGTCGTCGTGACCCCGTACTTCGAGGAGCCTTCGATCCGTGAGACGCTCAAGGTGGCCGCCGACGTGCGTCCCTGGAAAGAGGACGAGAGTCCTTTCGAGCTGCTGGCCGGCGCGCTGCGCGAGCACGCGGCGGGACCGCTCGCCATCGAGCCGACTACGCGGCTCTTCATCGTCGATCGGATCTCGAAAGCCGCGTCGAGTGCGCCGCAGGTGATCCCGGGAGATGAGCTCATCCGTGCCTGCCGGATGCACAAATCCGCGCACGAGATCGCGCTGATGCAGGCCGCCAACGACGTCACCATCGCGGCGCTGCGCCACACGCACGGCCACGTCCAAGCCGGCATGAGCGGCCCCGACATCCTCGGCCTGATGGTCAGCGCCACTCAGGCGCTCGGGGGTGCGCACGAGTTCACGCTGGTGCTGCTGAATGAGGCGAGCGCCTTCCCGCACGGCTCCATCAAGCCGCAGCAGGTGCGTGCTGGCTCGGTCATCCTCATCGACACCGGTTGCAGCGTGCACGGCTACCAGTCCGATATCTCGCGCAGCTGGGTGTTCGGCAGCGCCTCGGCGCGTCAGCGCGAGCTCTGGGACACGGTGAAGCGCGGCCAGGAGCTGGCGCAGGAGACCGCCAGGCTCGGCGTCCCGGTCGGCACGATCGACCGTACGGTGCGCACTCTCTACGAGCAGAAGGGCTGGAGCCGCGACTACGGCCTGCCCGGCCTCTCGCACCGCACCGGACACGGCATCGGCATGGAGGTGCACGAGGCGCCCTATCTGGTGCGCAACGACACGACGCCGCTCGAGGCGGGGATGTGCTTCTCCGACGAGCCCGGCCTCTACATTCCAGGCGAGTTCGGCATTCGCCTCGAGGATTGCTGGTATATGACCGACCAGGGGCCGAAGCTGTTCACGCCGCTCGCCAAGTCACTCGAAGAGCCGATTTGAGCAGCGCTCCGAGAGCGCCCGCGGTCGTCGCGGGCTAGTGACCCGCGCCGGCTCCGGGACCTGGCGATTGATTGGTGACGTGCACCGACGGGCTGGGGGTCGGGGGCTGACGCGTTGCCGCCTCCCATTCGCCCTCGCTCAGGCACATGGATCCTATGTGCGAGCCGGTCGGCGGCGCGGTGGGACAGAAGATCGTCCGATCACTCGTGCTGATGACCCGGTAGCCGGCCGCCTGCGCCGCGGCGATGTTGGCCGCGTGTCTCTCGGGAGTCCTCGGCGCGGGCGTCGAGGCACAGCCGGTCGCGAGCAGTATTGCCATCGATGAGTAGAAGAGGCGCACGCCTGCATTGTAGCGCACGGTGAGCGCGCGCACCCAGCCGCGCTTTCCCTGAGCGCGACGGGCGGAGCAAAATGCGCGACGGCCAGCATACGGAGTCAGCCATGTCGCTATTCGACCTGTCCGGCAAAGTCGCTCTAATCACCGGCTCAAGCCGCGGCATCGGCAAGGCCATCGCGGTGCACATGGCGGCACACGGCTCCCGGGTGGTCATCTCGAGCCGCAAGCAGGAGAGCTGCGACGCGGTCGCCGCGGAGATCACCGCCGCGGGCGGCACCGCACTCGCGCGCGCCTGCCACGTCGGCCACAAGGACGAGCTCAAGGGTCTCGTTGATGCGAGCGTCGCCGCCTTCGGACGCATCGACATCCTGGTGTGTAACGCCGCCACCAATCCGCATTTCGGGCCCTCGGCGAGCATGTCGGACGAGGCCTTCGACAAGCTCGTCCGCACCAACCTCTACAGCAACATGTGGTTGTGCAACATGACGCTGCCAGCGATGGCAGAGCGCAAGGACGGCGTGGTGATCATCGTGTCCTCGGTGGCCGGCTTCATGGGCAGTGCGCTGCTCGGCGGCTACGGCATCTCCAAGGCGGCCGACATGCAGCTGGCACGCAATCTCGCGGTCGAATGGGGCGCACACAACGTCCGGGTCAACTGCATCGCTCCGGGCGTGATCCGCACCCAGTTCTCCAAAGCGCTGTGGGCCGATCCGGCGCGCGCCGAAGCTCTGGCGCACGGCTATCCGCTCAAGCGGCTGGGAGATCCCGACGACGTAGCAGGCGTGGCCGTGATGCTCGCCGCGCGCGCCGGCAGCTTCATCACCGGCCAGACCATCGTCATCGACGGTGGTGGCCTCATCGGCGGGGGCGAGCGGCTGCTGTAGCGGGCGGCGGCTCGCGCTCAGACGGTGCGCGGCGGGCGTGTGGCGAGGTAGCCGATCACGAGCAGCGCAAACCACACCGGCGCCACGTAGAGCGCGACGCGCGAGTCCGGGTCGCTCCAGAGCATCACGGTCACCAGCACGAGGAACGCGAGCACCAGCCAGTTGGCGAGCGGCGCCCCCGGCATGCGGAAGGGCGCGGGCGCCGCGCGTCCGGCGGCCACGGCGCGCCGGTAGCGGGCGTGGGCCACCAGGATGATTCCCCAGGTCCAGAGCGTTCCGATGAGCGCGATGCTGGTCACCATCGTGAATACGCGCTCGGGCACGAGATAGTTGAGCAGCACCCCGAGGAGCATGACCGCGGCCGAGGCATGGATGCCCGCCGCCGGTACGCGGCCGCGGTTCAGCGTGCCGAACACCTTGGGTGCCTGACCGCGCCGGCCGAGCGTCCACAGCATGCGCCCGGTGCTGAAGAGTCCGCTGTTGCACGAAGAGGCAGCGGCCGTGATGACCACGAGATTGACGATGCTCGCGGCGCCCGGGAGCCCCAGCTGGCCGAACACGAAGACGAACGGGCTCATCTTCGGATCGAGCTGCGTCCAGGGCACGAGCGACATGATGATGGTGAGAGCGCCGAGATAGAAAATGAGGATGCGGGCGATGATGCCGTTGGTGGCGCGCGGCAGCACCACGCTGGGATTGGCGGATTCTCCGGCCGTCACGCCGATGAGCTCGACGCCCTCGTACGCGAACATCACGATCTGCAGCGTCAGCAGCACCGGCAGGAGCCCGCCGGGCAGGAAGCCACCGTGCGACCAGAGATTCGCGAAGCTCGCGGTGGCGCCGAGCGCCCCGACGTGGAAGAAGATCACGGCGGTGCCAGCGACGATCAGTCCCACGATGGTCACGACCTTGATGAGTGCGAACCAGAACTCGAGCTCACCGAACACGCGCACCGCCAGCAGGTTGACGCCGTAGAGCACCGCGAGCGCGACCAGCGGCGGCAGCCACTGCGGCACCTCGGGCAGCCAGAAGCGCACGTACACGCCGATCGCGGTGATCTCCGCCATGACCGTGGCGACCCAGGCGAACCAGTACGACCACCCGGTGATGAAGCCGGGCAGGGGCCCGCAGAACTCATCCGCGTAAGTGGCGAACGAGCCGGCCACCGGCCGGTAGGTGAGCAGCTCGCCGAGCGCCCGCATGATGAAGAAGATCGCGACCCCGCCCACCGCGTACGCGAGCAGGAGGCCGGGGCCGGCGTGGTTGATCGCCTTGGCGGAGCCGAGGAAGAGTCCGACGCCGATCGTGCCGCCGATGGCGATGAGCTGAATGTGGCGGTTCTTCAGGTTGCGCGCGAGGTCGGGTGCGGACTGCGACATGGAGGCTCCTGTCAATGCGCCGCCGGAGGCGCGAGTAGCGCATAGCGCCGGCCCTGAGGCAATTCGTAGCGCGTGGCGAGCGCCGCGGCGCCCCCCGCGACCAGGGTGCCGGCGACGCCGTCGCCCGGCGCGGCGATGGGATGCAGGCGCGCGAGGAGTTCCGTGACCGCACCGCCCGCGTGCCCCGGCAGCAGCACCAGCACCCGCGCCGCCGGTCCGTGCGTGGCAAACCAACTTGCGACGGCCTGGCCCGGCGCGGCGCCGCCGCTCGCCAGCACCGTGAACCGGGCCCCCGAGCCGTGATCCAGCATGGCGATGGTGGTCTCATCCGGATCGAGCAGCGCGAGCCATTGCTGCGCGGTGTCGGCGTGGATACGCGCGGCGAGTGCCGGCAGATCCTGCCAGCGGTCGACGACCGGCAGGATCAGCCGCGCCGCAAAGCACAGCGCCAGCGCGTAACCCGCGTACGACCAGGCGAGGCTGCGGGCAAAATCGCCGCCACGCGTGGCGCGCACGGCGAGCGCGAGCGCGGCTGCGGCCGCCGCGACCACGGCGAGTGCGGCCACGGCGCTGACAATCGGGGCGGCCGCGCCGGCCGCGGCCAGCACCGCGAGCGCGAGTGCGAAGACGATCGCCATGAGGGCGACCAGCGCCGCGGTCGCGAGCGTTGCGAAACGGTCGCCGCGGCGCGGCAGGCGGCGTGCGTCCTCGACCCAGAGACCCGCGAGGAGCCCGAAGCCGAGCAATGCCGGAGCGGCGTAGATGTCGCGCGCGGTGGCCGCCACGGACAGCAGCACGAGGAATGGGACGCTCGAGCAGAGCGCAAAGCGCCACACCGCGCCGCGGGTTCCGGGCTCGCGCATGCGGGTCCAGGCGCGGGTGAGCGCCGCCGCGACCACGAACGTCCACGGCAGCAGGTAGAGCGGCAGCTCGAGAAGATATTTTCCCGGGACGTTGTGGTGTCCGGTGGTGTAGTCGAGTGCCGCCGGCGACGAGACCTGCGTGAAGCGGCCGACGACGTTGTTCCAGAAGAGCGCCGTCAGGGCCTCAGCGCCGTGCGCCGAGCGCGCCACCGCGACGATCCACGGTCCGATGATGACGGCCTGGAGCGCGAGCCCCGCGTACAGCTCCCAGCGGCGCAGCTCCGCCCAGCGCCGCTCCCAGATGATGAACGCGAGGAGCGCGAGTCCCGGCACGAGCCATCCCGGCGCGCTCTTCGCCATGAACCCGACGGCCGCGCCGAGATGCAGCAGCGCGTAGCCGCCCGCCTTGCGCGCCCCCGGCGGCGACTTGAGCCCGAGCCAGGTGCCGAGCAGCGCCACGGCGCAGCCGGCGAGGAGGCAGGCGTCGGGCGCGAGCCAGATCATCACGCGGTACACCGTGAGTGCGCTCAGGGCGACCAGCGCCGCGAGCAAGGCCGGCAGCGCCGGGAGTTCCATGGCGAGCGCCAGCGCACCGACTGCCAGCGCCGTGATCACCGCGTACAGCAGATTCGGCGCGCGCGCGGCGGCCGGGAAGTCGCCCAGGGCCGCGATCGCCCCGCCCGCCATCCAGTAGCTGAGCGGCGGCTTCTCGAGAAACGGCGTGCCGGCGAGCTCCGGCAGGGTACGGTCGGGCTGAATGCTCATGCGCCAGGCGATGTCCGCCTCGCGCGGCTCATCCGGCGTCCATAGCCCCCGATCGAACGTGCCTGGAAGCCAGAGCGGCGCGAGCGCCAGCAGCATGAGGAGCAGCGCCGCGCGCGCGGCGGCTTTCGGCGGTAATGAAGCCAACAATTCCCCCGGAGGCTCGGGCCTCTTGCTGGGGGCAATTATGCGTAGGTTGGCTTAGAGAGAATAGCGCACCAGCACCCGCACCACGCGCGCGTGGTCGGCGTCCCAGTGCGCGAAGGTCTGGCACACCTGACGCGTGCCGCCCTCGGGCGCCGTTTCGGCGTACTTGTCGGCGAAGCGCGCCTGACCTGCTTCCTGTCCGGGCAGGAAGCGGGCCGCGCTCCAGGGCGTGTCCGCGGCGTCGATGCGGCTGAAGAGCGCGACTTCGGTGACGGTCGCAGCGGCGGGAATCGTGGCGCAGAGCGTGACGGGGATGGCCTCGGCCTCGTTGCACGCACGTACCACAGTCGCGGCCGCGGTGGTGCTCACGGGGGTCGCGGTGGCAGCGGCCGCGCCCGCGCGGCAGGCGGGCACAGTGGCGGCTACCGCCACCCCGTCGCCGCCGATCCGGCGCAGCACGCCGGTCTCGATCTCGGAGCGCTCCGCGGCACGCGTCGCCTCGAGCTCGCCCGCGGTGTGACTGACTTCGGCGATGCGCGCCTGCAGCTCTCTCTGCAGCGCGCCCTGCGCGGCGCGCTCGCCCTGCGTGAGCCACTGCGAGAGCGCAAAGCCGGACACCACGGCTCCGCCGATGATCACGAACAAGACGATGCGCTGCAGCTGGTTCTTGCGGCGTGCGGCGCTGGAGGCGCCGCGGTCGCGCAGCGCGGCCGAGCGCAGCTGCAGGAACGACGCGGATAGCGTCGCCGTGCCGGCGATGATGGCGGCGATGACTGAATCGGGCATCTGGGTAAACACAAGCGACTCCGGCGCCAAGCTACCCGCGTGGCGTCACGCCCGCCGGGCCAAAGCGAAAAACCGCGACGCTGGTCACACGGCCGTTGTCGCGTCCGCGCTACCGGTGCGCACCGGAGGGCCCTGCGCCGCGAGCCAGCGTTCGAGGGGCGCGGGATCCGCGCCTGCGAGATGCAGGCCGAGCTTGGTCCGCCGCCACAGAATGTCCTCAGCGGTGCGCGCGAACTCCTCGCGGCAGAGGTACTCGGCCTCGCGCTCGTAGAGACCGGGCAGGAGCTCGAGCCCCAGGTCGGCGATCGCGGTGGCGGATCCCAGCATGCGCCCGATGCGCGTGCCGTAGGCATGCGCGTAGCGCAGATGGAGCCGCGGAGGGAGCCAGGGATAGCGCCGCTCGACCGTGCGCAGAAACACTGCAAAGCTGCCATCCGGCATGTCGCCGCCGGGCAGAGTCGCCCGCGCCGTCCAGGGATCGGCGCGCGTGCCGAGGAGCGGCGCCAGGAGATCGATGGCGTCCTCGGCCAGCCGCCGGTAGGTGGTGATCTTGCCGCCGAACACCGAGAGCATCGGCGCGGGGCGCCGCCTGAGCTCGAGCGCGTAGTCGCGCGTCACGCTCATGGGATCGCGCGACTCATCGGCGAGCAGCGGCCTTACTCCGGAATAGCTCCATACCACCTCACCGGGGGTGATCTGACGGCGGAAGTAGCGGTTGGCGAGCGCGCACAGATACTCGAGCTCCGCCGCGTCGATGCGCACCGCGGCTGGATCACCGTGGTAGTCGACGTCGGTGGTGCCGAGCAGCGTGAAGTCATGCTCGTACGGAATCGCGAACACGATGCGCCGATCCTCGTTCTGGAAGATATAGGCGAAGCGATGATCGAAGAGCCGCGGTACCACGATGTGGCTGCCCTTGACGAGGCGCACGCGATGAATGGTGCGCACCGGCGTCGCGCCCCCGACGAACCGGTCCACCCAGGGGCCGGTGGCGTTGACCGCGACGCGCGCGCCAATCTGGACGCGGCCGCCGGCGCCGGCAAGCGTGGCGCGCCAGCCGCCGTGCTGCTCGTTCAAGCGCTCGCAGCGGGTGCGCGTCAGGATCACCGCGCCGCGCTCGCGCGCGTCGAGCGCGTTGAGCACCACGAGGCGCGAGTCGTCGGTCTGGCCATCGGAGTACACGAAGCCCCGGGCATAGCCGCTCTTGAGCGCCGTGCCGGCAATGTGGGTGCGCAGGTCCACCGAGCCCGAGGCGGCGAGATGCGTGCGGTGCGCCAGATGATCGTAGAGAAAGAGCCCGGCGCGGATCATCCACGCGGGCCGCAGGTGCGGCGCGTGCGGCATGATGAAGTGCAGCGGCCGCATGATGTGCGGCGCCGAGCGCAGCAGCACCTCGCGCTCGATCAGCGCCCTGCGCACCAGGGCGAAGTGGAATTCCTCGAGGTAGCGCAGGCCGCCGTGGATCAGCTTGGTGCTGGCCGAGGAAGTGTGTGCCGCGAGGTCGTCCTGCTCGCACAGCAGCACCGTGAGGCCGCGGCCGGCGGCATCGCGCGCGATGCCGGTGCCGTTGATGCCGCCGCCGACCACCAGCAGATCGAAGCTCGTGTCGTCGAGCCTGCTCAAGCCCGACGCGGCGTCGGCCGGCCGTAGTAGTCCGGATAGTCCTCGGTGAGTCCCTTGAAGCGGCGGTGAATCCACAGATACTGCTCGGGAGCGAGGCGCACCTGCGCCTCGATCATGTGATTGAAGCGCTCGGTGTCGGCTACCGCGTCGTCGCTCGGGAAATTCTCGAGCGGCGGGTGGATCACGGCACGATAGCCCCCTTTCCCGGGCAAGCGCTGCAGGAAGTAGGGTAACACCGGCGCTCCCGTCATGCGCGCGAGGCGCGGGGTGAGCGTGTTGGTGGCGGCGGGAACGCCGAACAGGCGCACCATCTCCGCGCCCTTCTTGCGGTAGCTCTGATCGGGTGCGTACCACACGCACTCCTGATTGCGGAGCGCACCGATGAACGCGCGGATGTCGTCGCGCGGAATAGGATGTCCGTCGTGGGCGCTGCGAAAGCGGCGCAGGGCCCACGCCAGCACCTCGTTGCTGGTCGGACGGTAGAGAAAGCCAACCGGGGTGACCGAGGCCAGCACGCGGCCCGCCATCTCCATGGTGGTGAAATGCGCGGTCAGGAGGATCACGCCGCGCCCGACAGCCTTGGCGGCCTCGAGGTGCTCGCGACCCCGGATGTCCGTCAGCCGTGCGATCCGTTCCGGAGTACTCCACCACGCGAGCGGTATCTCGAGGAGCGCGATGCCGAGGCTCGCGAAATGCCGGTCGAGGAGCCGCTCGCGCGCCTCGTGGTCGAGCTCGGGGAAGACCAGCTCGAGATTGCGGCGTGCGGTCCTGACGAAGCGCGTGGCGACGAGCCGCAGCACTGCGCCGAGCGCGCCGCCGATGGCGACCATCGAGGAGAAGGGCAGGAGCCCCAGCAGCCGCAGCAGGCCGAGACCGATCCATGTTGGCCAATAGCGCGGCGCGAGCAGCCGCCAATGCATGCGAGTCTCCCGGGAATGTTGGGCGCGCGCAGCGCGCCGCAGGGAGAATACTCCATAATGCGGCGAATGCGCCGTTCCGACCCCCGCTATCTCGAAGCGCGCCTCGCCCACGCCAATCTGCGCAGAAACGGGCGTCACGTGCTCAAGGATCTGAGCTGGGTCATCCGCCCCGGCGAGCGCTGGGTCCTGGCCGGCGGCAACGGCGCCGGCAAGACGCAGCTCCTCAAGCTGATCGCCGGAGCGGTCTGGCCCGCCCCCGCGGCGTTGCCGGTGCGTCGTTATCGGCGCGGCCGGCAGCGTTGGAGTACGCCGCAGGGGGTGATGGACGAGATCGCGTACCTCGGCGCCGAGCGTCAGGACAAGTACACGCGCTACGGCTGGAACATGACGGCCGCGGAGGTCGTCGGCACCGGCGTCCATCGCACCGACATTCCGCTCGCGGCGCTCTCTGCCGCCGAGCGGCGCCGCGCGCGCCGCGCGCTCGGCGCGCTCGCCGTGGCGCATCTCGCCACCCGCCGCTTCCTGTCGCTTTCCTACGGCGAACGGCGGGTGATCCTGCTGGCGCGCGCGCTGGCATCGCGCCCGCGCCTGCTGCTGCTCGATGAGGTGTTGAACGGACTCGATGCGGCCAACCGTGCCCGGATACTCGACTGGCTGGCGCGCCGCAGCCGCCTGCTGCCCTGGGTGCTCGCCACGCACCGCATGGAGGACGTGCCGCGCGGCGCCAACCGTGCACTGGTGCTTGCCCGCGGGCGCATCGTGTATCGCGGACCGGCGCGTGGCGCACCGCTTGGCGAGTGGCTCGGCGCGGCGCACCGCCTCCCGGCGCGGCGCGTACGCGGGCGAGCGACCGGGCGCCGCGCAGTCCGCTCCGCCGCCCGCGCGCTGGTGCGTCTCGATGGTGCGCGGGTATATCTCGAAGGCAGCCGCGCGCTCACTGGCATTTCGCTCGCGGTGCGCCGGGGCGAGTGTTGGGTCGTGCACGGGCGTAACGGCTCGGGCAAGACCACGCTGCTGCGCACTCTCTATGGCGACCACGGCGTGGCCGTCGGCGGACGGATCGAGCGCGCCGGCGTCGCCCCCGGCGTCCCGCTCGAGCGCTTCCGGAAGCGCGTGGGCCTCATCGCGCCGCACCTGCAGGCCGAGCATCCGCGTGAGCTCACGGTCACCGAGGTGGTGCAGTCCGGACGCCACGCCAGTATCGGGCTCGAGGGCGCCCCGACGGCGGCCGACCGTGCGGCGGCGTGCCGCACGCTCGCGCTCTTCGGCCTGACGAGGCTCGCCCAACGCCCGCTGGCCGAGCTCTCCTACGGCCAGTCGCGCCGGGTACTGTTTGCGCGCGCGTGGGTGCGCGAGCCCGAGCTGCTGCTGCTCGACGAGCCGTTCGCGGGCATCGATGCGCCGACGCGCCGTGCGCTGATGCGGCGGGTTGCCGCCCTGGCGGCGAACGGCACGGCGGTGGTCGTGACCACACACCAACTCCACGACTGGCCCGGCTGTGCGACCCACGAGCTCGAGCTCGCGGGCGGACGCTGCCGCTATTGCGGGCCGCTGCGGCCCAGACCCGCGCGCGCCGCGCGCGCGGCGAGGCCGGCGTGAGAGGCTGGCGCGCGACTGTGCTCCTCGGCGCCTCTCTCGGCGCGCTCCTCGTGCTCGGCGCAGCGGGTCTCTTCCTCAGCGCGCCGCTTTTCTGGGAACGTTACCTCGCCGCACATGCCCGGTCCGCGGCGCGCGCACCCGCCTGGTACCAGCCGCGCGAGCGGATTGCCGGAGCCCCTGAGCCAATGGCGCCACGCGTCTCCCCGGAGCTCGAGTCACTCGATGCCCGCGCGCTCTCCGAGGCCGCCGCTTACGCCGCCGCGCAAGGCTCGCTCGCGCTCATCGTCACGCGCCACGACCATATCGTCTTCGAGCGCTACTGGCAGGGGAGCGGCTTCGACACGTTGACCGACGCCCAGTCCTTCACCCGCCTGCTGGCCGCGCTCGCGGCCGGCGTCGCCGTCTCGCATCGCCGGATCGGCTGGCCCGACGAGCCGATCGGCTACATAGTCCGCGAGCTCCGCGACCGGCGCGGCGCGATCACTGTCAGGAACCTCATGCAGCTCTCGAGCGGCCTGACGCCGCCGAGCGCGAGCCGCGCGCCGTGGAGCGCGGCGGCACGGGCGCTGTTTGGCACCGACGTCACGGGCGCCGCGCTGGCGCGGCCTCTGTCGCGCGTGCCGGGCGAGGCCTGGGCGCCGCAGCCGGCCGACCCGCAGCTGCTGTCGCTGGTGATCGAGCGTGCCACCGGCGAGCGCTACGCGAGTTATCTCTCCGAGGTGCTGTGGCGGCGCGTCGGCGCGAGCGATGCCTGGCTCTACCTCGATCGCCCGGCGGGCGCCGCGCACGCCGACTGCTGCCTGCTGGCGCAGCAGGGCGACTGGATCCGCATCGCCGAGCTCCTGCTCGGCGACGGCAACTACCGCGGCTACGAGATCATCCGCCCCGGCTGGGTGAAGGCGCTGCGCGTGCCGGCACTCGCCAATCACGACTACGGCGCCTACCTGCGCTTGAGCGGCCAGGCGGGGGGCGGCAAGGAGCCCTACGTCGCTCCGGACACCTTTGCCGTCGACAACGAGGGCGGCAATCGCCTCTGGCTCATCCCCTCACTCGAGATCGCGGTTCTCTGCACCGCGGTCCTGCCGCGCGGCGCGGACTTCGACGACGCGCGCATTCCGAATCTCATCGCGGGCGCAGCGCGCGACTTCGTGCCGCCGGCGGCGCGGCCCGGCGACCTCTCGAGGATCGTTCCCGGCCACTAGCCGGCGCCGACCGCCACCTCGATCGTCTCCTCCACCACGCGCACCGCGTGGGTCGGTAGCGGCAGCTCCGCCGGCGGGCCGAGCACCCGGCCGTCGCGGATGTCGAAGGAGGCGCCGTGCAGCGGGCACACGAGCCGCGTCGCGCGCAGCCTTCCCTCACAGAGACGCGCGTGCGCGTGCGTACAGATGTTGTCGAGCGCGAACACGCCCTCGCGGGTGCGGCAGATCACCAGCTCGCGCCCGCCGACCGTGCAGGCGCGCATGCCGCCGAGCGGAAGCTCGGCGAGCTTCATCACCGCCTCGAATTGCGCCATGGCGCCGTCAGAGCGTCATCTGCGTCTGAAAGATCTCGACGGCCTGGCCGCGGATCCAGACACCGTCGAGCTTGCCGGCGGCGAACTCGAGATCGACCTCGACCCGTCCGGGGCGATTCACGAAGTGTCCCTGGATTCCGGAGAAATGCGCGCGGTCGTCGGTCGGCGTCAGCAAACGCAGCTCTGCGAGGTAGGCGCCGAGGAGCCCGTGCGCGTTGCCGCTGACCGGATCCTCGGGAATGCCGAGCGCCGGGCAGAACATGCGCGACTCGACCTGCGGGCCCTTGTCGGTGTCCGTCAGCGCAAATACGAAGTAGCCGGCCGCGCCGAGCTGCGCCGAGAGCGTCGTGAGGCGTCCGAGGTCGGGTTTGAGGTGTTTGAGCGGCTCGGCGCGGCGCACCCCGATCAGGAGCCGCGCGCCGCTGCCGCCGGCGATGCGCGGCGCGATGCGCGTGTCGAGACTGTCGTTGGCGAGCGCCAGCGCATCGAGCACCGCGAGCCGCTCGCGGTCACTCAACTCGCGCCCGAGCGGCGGCGCGCTGCGCCGGATCGCGATGCTGCGATCCGCGTCCGTGCCGCGCACCTCGACGTCTACGATACCGGCCTTGGACTTCTGCCGCAGCCGGCGCGGCGCCTCGGGCTGGCGCGACAGTACGTACTGCGCCGCCACGGTCGCATGCCCGACGAAACCGATCTCGGTACGCGGAGTGAAGAACCGCGCCCGCACGTTGTGGTCGGCACCATCGGCGGCGAGGATGAAGGCGGTCTCGGCGTTGTTGAGCTCGCGCGCCACCGCCAGCATCTGCGCGTCGCTCAAGGCGTCGGCGTTGAGCACGACGCCGGTCGGATTACCCGTGAATGGCTCGCGGGTGAAGGCATCCACCTGGTGAATCTCGATCGTGCGCGTCATCGTTACCGTCCGGCCCGGCTTCGGTACCAATTCTAGTCCTATCGCGCGGCTTCGCGTGCAATACTCCGGGGCCTCGCGCGAGGGGTCCGCTCATGGATATCGGCGTTGAAATCAGTCTTTACGCGCTCAAGGCAGACTACATCCCGGCGGTGCACGACTTTCTCGGCCGCCTGAGCGCGCATCAGGGCCTCAAAGTCGTGACCAACAGCATGAGCACCCAGGTGTTCGGCGGCTTCGATGAGGTCATGGAGGCGCTGCGGGTGGCGCTCGCCGCCACTCTCGCCGGGATGGCGGCGGGCTCGGAGCGGGCCGTGTTCGTGATGAAAGTGATCGGACCCCTGCCGAGCGCCTGAGGCCGGACGCCGGGCGGCGCGGGCTGGCGGCGCGGGGAGCGAATGGGCAAACTTGGGATCCGCGGAACTTCGCGGGGAGTTGCATGACGTTATTGCGGGTCGTGGATCGCGACGGGATCGAGCACGAGGTCGAGGGCAAGACCGGACTGAAGGTCATGGAGAATCTGCGCGAGCTCGACTATGGCGTCGCCGCCATCTGCGGCGGCATGTGCTCGTGCGCGACCTGTCATGTCTATGTCGATCCCGAGTGGCAGGCGAAGCTTCCCGCCATGATGTCGGATGAGCGCGAGCTGCTCGGCGAGCTGTCACACTACCGTGAGAACTCGCGCCTGTCGTGTCAGCTCGAGTTCACGCCGGCGCTCGCCGGGCTGCGCGTGACCGTCGCGCCGGACGAGTAGGCACGGCGGTGTCCACGGCCAGCGTGCAGGTCGAGACTCACGGTGCCGTGGCGCTGGTGAGACTCAACCGTCCCGAGCATGCCAACACCCTGAACCTGCAGATGGCGATGGACCTGCTGGCGGCCGCCATGGCCTGCGCGCGCAACTCCGCGGTGCGCGCCGTGGTGCTGACGGGCGCCGGCCGGAATTTCTCCTTCGGCGGCGACCTGCGCGCCATGCCGGCGCGCGAGCTGTCGCTCGATGGCCATATCCGCGAGCTCACCACTTATCTGCACGCGGCGATCTCGCACTTCGTGCGCATGGACGCTCCGGTAGTCGCGGCCGTCAACGGCACCGCCGCCGGCGCCGGCGTGGGACTCGTCGCCATGGCGGATCTCGCACTGTGCGCGCGCAGCTCCAGGTTCAACCTGGCCTATACCAGCGTCGGACTGACACCGGATGCCGGCACGACCTTCCTGTTGCCGCGCGTGGTCGGTGCCAAGCGCGCCATGGAGCTGCTGCTGCTCAATCGCGCGCTCACCGCGGACGAGGCGCTCTCCTGGGGACTGGTCAACGAGGTGGTGGCGGACGAGCGGCTGCTCGAGCGCGCGCTGGAAGTGGCCGAGCGGCTGGCGCACGGTCCGGGCGGCGCCTATGGCGCCACCAAACGCCTCCTCGCGCATTCGCTCGGTGCCTTCGAGTCGCAGATGGTGCTCGAGAGCGAGACCATCGCCGCGCAGGCGACCGGCGCCGAGGCGGCCGAGGGGATCGGCGCCTTTCTCGAGAAGCGCAAACCGCGCTTTCCCGGCCCGGGCTGACGCGGCGCGCTCGCGGAGTCGACGCACATGATGTCTTTCGTCGCGGCGCTCGTTGTGGCCCTGGTGCTGATCGTGGTGCGCGTGTACTTCAAGCTGCGCGCCGCGCAACGCAACCGCGTGGCGACCTGGGACGCGCAGCTCATCGAGCGGCTGCGCAGCCGCGGCTACGTCCCCTTCAACGAGTATCCGGTCGACTTCTTCCTGGCCCTGCCGGACCAGGCGGCCACTCAGGCGGTGCGGGCGCGCCTCGAGCCGGAGTTCAGCGTCGACATCAAGCCGATGCAGGAGGACGCCGAGTTTCCCTTCAGCCTGCACGCCACCAAGAGCATGCGCCTGATCCTGCCCGACATGCAGGCGCTCAGCGCGCGCATGTCGACGCTCGCGGCCGAGTTTCACGGCCGCTACGACGGCTGGGCGGCCTGAGAGCTCAGCGTTTCTCGGCCTGGCGCCTGACGGCTTCGGCGGCGGCGGCGATCGCCGCCGGGTCGCCGAGATAACGGCTGGCGAGAGGCCGCAACCCGGCGTCGAGCTCGTAGAGGAGCGGCACGCCGGTCGGGATGTTGAGCTCCACGATCTCGCCCTCGCTCACCCCGTCGAGCATCTTCACCATAGCCCTGAGGCTGTTGCCATGCGCGACTACCAGCACGTTACGCCCGCTGCGCAGCTCGGGCGCGATGCGCGCGTGCCAGAAGGGCAGCACGCGCGCGAGCGTTTCCTTGAGCGACTCGGTCGCCGGCAGCTCCGCCGCGGGCACGCCCGCGTAACGCGGATCGAAGCGCGGATGGCGCTCGTCATCGGGCGCGAGCGGTGGCGGCGGGATGTCGTAGCTGCGCCGCCAGATCTTCACCTGGGCCTCGCCGTGTTGGGCGACGGTCTGCGCCTTGTTGAGTCCCTGCAGCGCACCGTAGTGGCGCTCGTTCAGCCGCCACGAGCGTTCGACCGGGACCCACATGCGGTCCGTCTCATCCAGCATGATCCATAGCGTGCGGATCGCGCGCTTCAGCACCGAGGTGAAGGCGATGCCGACGTCGAGCCGCTCCCTGACGAGCTCGCTCCCGGCCTGGGCGGCCTCGGCGCGGCCCTGCTCGGTCAGGTCGACGTCGGTCCAGCCGGTGAAGAGGTTTTCGAGATTCCAGATGCTCTGGCCGTGGCGGACCAGGATCAGCTTGCCCGGCATAGTCAGTTCGCGAGCTTGCGGACCGTCTCGACGCCGACGGTGAGCGTGGCGAAGTCGGCGGCGCCGGCGGCGCGCATGTCGGTGAGCGTGCGCTGCCAGTGGGCGAGCTCCTTGCCGGACGACTCGAGCCATGCGTTGACACGCGCGCTCGCGCTGCCGCGCTCGCGGCGTGTCAGGACGCGCTCGGTGAGGCGGCGGTGCACGCGCAGCGCGCCATCGCGCAGCCCGGTGCGCGCGATCGCCTGCCAGGGCCCATCGACCGCCAGCTTCTCGATGCGGGTGCGCAGCCAGTCGAGGCCGGTGCGCGTGCCGACCTCGAAGTACACGCGCGCGGTCTCGGTGACGCTGACCTTGTGCGCGGCGGAGATCTCGACGATGTCGAGTGCGGCGTTCAACGCCTCGAGGCTGGCGACGCGCGCCGCCAGCGGCGGCGGCAGTCCCGCCTCGGTATAGCGCCGGCGCGCCTCGCCGAAGCGCTCGAGCTCATCTCCGCTGAGGAGCTCGGCGATGCGCGCCTCGAGCTCGTGCACGCCGCTGCGGAATTCCTTGACCGCGCCATCGACCTGCAGGCCGCGCCGCCGCGAGGCGAGCAGCCAGTAGGTCGCATGCCTCAGCAGGCGGCTCGTCTGAAAGGCGGCCTCGTACTGCAGCTTGGCCGGCACGCGGTTGTCGAGGGCCTCGATCTGCTCCCACACCTCGCGCATGGCGAAGATCTCGCGTGCCGCCGTGTAGGCACGGGCGATCTGCGCCGGCTCGGCGCCGGTGTCCTCCTGGGCGCGCGTCACGAAGGTGGGCCCCATGCGGTTCACGAGGCTGTTGGTGGTCGCGGTGGCGATGATCTCGCGGCGCAGCCGGTGATGGCTGATGGCGCGCGGGAAGCGCTCCTGCAAGGGCGCGGGGAAGTAACGCTCGAGCTCGTGGGACAAGTACGGGTCCTCGGGCACATCCGAGGCGAGCAGGTGGTTGTTGAGCCAGATTTTGCTGTAGGCGAGCAGGATCGCGAGCTCGGGCCGGGCGAGGCCGATACCGCGCTTGCGGCGCTCGAGCAGCTCGTCGTCGCTCGGCAGGAACTCCAGCGCGCGGTTCAGATCGCCGGAGCGCTCGAGCGAGCGAATCAGGTGCTGGAACTCCTGCAGGCGCGCCGCCGACTGCACCTCGAGCGTGCTGATCGCCTGTCCCTGGAGGTAGTTGTTGCGCAGCACGACGTCCGCCACCGCACCCGTCATGCGCACCAACAGCCGGTTACGTTCGCCGCGCGTCAGCCTGCCTTCGGCCACCTGCGGGTTGAGCAGGATCTTGATGTTCACCTCGACGTCGGAGGTGTTGACGCCGGCAGAGTTGTCGATGAAGTCGGTGTTGAGGCGGCCGCCCTTGAGTCCGTATTCGACGCGGCCGCGTTGCGAGAGCCCGAGGTTGCCGCCTTCACCGACGACCTTGGCGAGCAGCTCCTTGCCGTTGATGCGCACGCCGTCGCTGCTGCGGTCGCCGACCTCGGCGTTGGTCTCGTCGCTCGCCTTGATGTAAGTGCCGATGCCGCCGTTCCACAGCAGGTCGACGGGCATCTTGAGGATTGCGCGGATAATCTCGTTCGGCGCCGCGCTAGCCGACTCAAGCCCGAGCAGCGCGCGTGCCTCCGCCGGCAGGGCGATCGACTTGAGTGTGCGCGGGAACACACCGCCGCCGCGCGACAGCTGCTTGCGGTCGTAGTCGTCCCAGCTCGAGCGTGGCAGGGCGAAGAGGCGCGCCCGCTCGGCGAAACCGCGCGCCGGATCGGGATCCGGGTCGAGGAAGATGTGGCGATGATCGAACGCGGCCTGCAGGCGGATGTGGCGCGACAACAGCATGCCGTTGCCGAAGACATCACCCGACATGTCGCCGATGCCGGCTACCGTGAAGTCGGTCTTCTGGGTGTCGACGCCCATCTCGCGGAAGTGGCGCTTGACGCACTCCCAGGCGCCGCGGGCGGTGATGCCCATCTTCTTGTGGTCGTAGCCGGCCGAGCCGCCGGAAGCGAACGCATCGCCGAGCCAGAAGCCGTAGTCGGCCGAGATGGCGTTGGCGATGTCGGAGAAGGTGGCCGTGCCCTTGTCGGCCGCCACCACCAGGTAAGGATCGTCGCCGTCGCGCCGCACCACGCCCCGCGGCGGCACGATGCGGCCCGCGACGATGTTGTCCGTGAGGTCGAGCAGCCCGCGGATGAACGTTTGATAGCAGGCGATCACCTCCGCCTGGATCTCCTCGCGCGCGCCGGCGAGGCGCTTTGGCACGAAGCCGCCCTTGGCGCCGACCGGTACGATGACCGTGTTCTTGACGTTCTGCGCTTTCATCAGGCCGAGCACTTCCGTGCGGAAGTCCTCGCGCCGGTCGGACCAGCGGATACCGCCGCGGGCGACATCGCCCATGCGCAGGTGCACGCCCTCGACGCGCGGACTGTAGACGAAGATCTCGAACTTGGGCCGCGGCAGCGGCAGGTCGGGGATCTGTGCGGGATCGAACTTGAACGACAGGTAGCTCTTGGGCTTCTGGTCGGCACCCGCCTGATAGAAGTTGGTGCGCAGGGTGGCACGCACCAGGTTGAGATAGGCGCGCAGGATGCGGTCGTCATCGAGGCTCGCTACTCCATCGAGCCCCGCGCGGATCTGCCCGACGAGGCTCTCGCCGGCTCGGTCGGCGCGGCCGTTGCGCGCCGCGCCGGGCTCAAAACGCATCTCGAACAGGCGTACCAGGTTACGCGCGAGCGGCACGTTGCCGGCGAGCGTGCGCTCCATATAGATCTGGCTGAAGGGCACGCCGGTTTGCAGCAGGTACCGGCAATAGGCGCGCAGCACGGTGATCTGCCGCGCGCTCAGGTCGGCGCCCAGTACCAGGCGATTGAAGCCGTCGTTCTCGATCGCACCGCCCCAGGCGGCGAGGAACGCCTCGCGGAACCTCGCTTCGACGCGAGCGATGTCGACCACCAAGCCGTCGCGGTGCTCGAGCTCGAAATCCTGGATCCACGCCGCGCCGCCCTCGGGCCAGGCGAGTTGATAGGGACGCTCAGAGATCACCCGCAGGCCGAAGTTCTCCAGCATCGGCAGGATGTCGGAGATCGGCACCGGGTCGCCGAGCTTGGCGATCTTGAGATGCACCCGCTCGGACCTCTGCGCCGCCGGTCGCGAGAGCTTGAGCCGCAGTGCCTGCGGCTCGTTGCGCAGTGCTTCGAGATCCGCAAGGTCATCGAGCACCGCAGCTGGCGCGACGTCGTCCCGATAGGCGATGGGAAACGCATGGCGGTAGCGGCCGAGGAGCGCGAGCCCGCCGGCTTCGCCGCGCTCGCGCGTCAGCACCTCGCGCAGCCGGTCGGCCCAGGTGAGGGCGGCTTCGGCGATGCGGCGCTCGATTCCGGCGAGGTCGGGCTTGTGCTGCCGGGACGGATCGGTGCGCACCACCACATGCACGCGAGCGTGGCTCGAGCCCGAGATCTGCGCGTTGCTCTCGACCTTGGTGCCGGCAAAGCCGTCGAGCGCAACGCGCTCGATGCGCTGGCGCACTTCGGTGTTGTAGCGATCGCGCGGCACGTACACGAGGCACGAGTAAAAGCGCTGATAGGGGTCGCGGCGCACCAGCAAGCGCACCGTGCGGCGCTCGTAGAGATTCACCACGCCGCGCACGATCCGGATCAGGTCGGGCACGCCCGCCTGGAACAGCTCATCGCGCGGATAAGTCTCGAGCACGTTGAGCACTTCCTTGCCGTCGTGGCTGGCGGGGTCGAGGCCGAAGTGCTCGATGACGCGCTCCACCTTGCGGCGCAGGACCGGAATCTCGCGCGGGCTGCCGTGATAGGCGGTCGAGGTCCACAGTCCGAGGAAGCGGTGCTCGCCGTCCACGTTTCCCTTGGCGTCGAAGGTCTTGACGCCGAGGTAGTCGAGGTACTCGCCACGGTGCACGGTGGCGAGCGAGTTCGCCTTGGTGACGATCAGGAGCTCGCGATCGCGCGCCCGGGCGCGCACGTCACCGCGCAGCACGGTCGCGCGCGCGCGCGCTCCCTTGCCGCGGCGGCGTGCCAGCACGCCGAGACTCGAGAGCACATCCGGCACCAGCCGGTCCTCGGAGCGGCCGCGCTCGAGCCGGTAGTGGCGGTAGCCGAGGAATACGAAATGCCGCCCCTCCATCCAGTCGAGCAGATGGCGCGCCTCGCTCACCTCCGCGGCGGGCAGGGGTGGCGGGTCAGTCTCGAGCCGCGCGATGATCTCGCGCACGCGCTCGCGCATCGGCATGAAGTCCGTGACCACGGCGCGCACGTCGGCGAGCGTGGACTCGAGCTCACGCCGCAGCTTCTCGAGCTGCGAGGGATCGGTGACCCGGTCGACCTCGTAGAGCTGCCACGACTCGGCTTGCACGGCCTGCGAGCCGTTGGCGCCGATGTCGAGGAGGCGGCCGCGGCCGTCGCGGCGCGCCTGCAGCACCGGGTGCACGATCAGGTGCACGGCGAGCTCGGCGCGGTTCAGGGCGATGCCGAGCGAGTCGACCAGGAACGGCATGTCGTCCGTGACCGTGAGGACGAGCGTATGCGGCGACTCGAAGCCGTCCTCGGCGCGGGTCGGATTGAAGACCCGCACCAGTGCGCGGCCCCGCGGGCGGCGGGCGGCGAAGGCGAGGTGGGCGAGCGCGGCCTTGGCGAGGGGTCCCGGCGGATGCGCCGCCAGGTCCTCTTCGGCCACGCCATGGAAGTAGCTGCGGAAGAACCGTTGGTGGAGCTCGCTGCGGATGCCGCGGCCGTTGCCCGCGCGCGCGATCCGCTCAATCAGCGCGACGCGCGCGGCGGGAATGCTGCGCAGCAGCCGGCTGTCCTCGGGAGCAACTTGCGCGTGCATGGAGGCGCGCGATTATACATGCGGGACACTGCCCGCCGCCTGCCGGGGCCCGCCGCCGGCCGCGGGGGGCGCGGCTTCCCGGGCGAGCGGCGCCGGGTTCGGACCGCGGCGCCTATAATGCCGGCCATGAGCGCCAGCCACGACAACCCCATGGGGACCGACGGGTTCGAGTTCGTCGAATACACGGCGCCCGATCCGCAACTTCTGCGCACGCTCTTCGAACGGCTCGGCTTTCCGGTCGTGGCGCGCCATCGCTCCAAGAACGTGACGCTCCATCGCCAGGGCGAGATCAACTTCATCATCAATGCCGAGCCGGCGTCTTTTGCCCAGGCTTTCGCCCGCGTCCACGGCCCCTCGGCCTGCGCCATGGCCTTTCGGGTGCGCGATGCGGCCGGCGCCTACCGGCGGGCACTCGAGCTCGGCGCCAAGCCAGGTCCGCAGAGCGTCGGCCCGATGGAGCTCAACATCCCCTGCATCGAGGGGATCGGCGGCTCACTCATTTATCTAGTGGATCTGTACGGTGAGCGCTCGATCTACGACGTGGACTTTCGTCCCGTGGCCGCGCCGGCCCCGGCCGAGGCGGCGGGCCTGACGGTCATTGACCACCTTACCCACAACGTCGGCCGCGGCCGCATGGACCTGTGGGCGGGGTTCTACGAGAAGCTGTTCAACTTCCGCGAGATCCGCTACTTCGACATCGAAGGCAAGCTGACCGGCCTCCTGTCGCGCGCCATGACGAGTCCCTGCGGCAAGATTCGCATCCCGATCAACGAGTCACAGGACGACAAGAGCCAGATCGAGGAATACCTGCGCGAGTACCGCGGCGAGGGCATCCAGCACATTGCGCTCGCCACCGGTAACATCTACCGCACGGTCGACGTGCTGCGTGCCCACGGCGTCGCCTTCCAGGACACGCCCGACAGTTACTACGAGGGGATCGCGGCGCGCGTGCCCGGGCACCGCGAGTCGCTCAGCGAGCTGCACTCGCGCCGCATCCTGATCGACGGCAACCCGGCGAAGGGCGAGGGCGTGCTGCTGCAGATCTTCACCCAGAACGTGATCGGCCCGATTTTCTTCGAGATCATCCAGAGGAAGGGCAACGAGGGTTTCGGCGAAGGGAATTTCAAGGCGCTGTTCGAGTCAATCGAGCAGGATCAGATCCGGCGCGGGGTTATCTAATTGGTGGAAAGCGCCGGCGGCGCTTTCGGCAGGCCCACCTTGAAGCTGTCTCCGGTCCGCGGGCGAAAGGCGCGACTTTCGCCCGCTACGCAGCAGGCGGTTAGGTCCGGTCAGGGCTTGTGCTCACGCGAGAGGTACTCGGCGCTCTGCATCTCGATGAGGCGGCTCACGGTGCGCTCGAACGGCGCGCCGAGGCGCTCGCCGCGATAGAGCCCGGGGGGTGAGGTGGCGGCCGACACGATCAGCTTGACGTTGCGGTCATAGAACTCGTCGACCAGCTCGATGAAGCGCCGCGCTTCGTCGTCGCGCGTCGCATCGAGCACCGGCACTCCCGCCAGGATCACCGCGTGGTATTCGCGCGCGATCTCGATGTAGTCGTCGGCGCCGCGCGGACCCGCGCACAGCGCGGCGAAATCGCACCAGAGGACGCCCGGCCCCTCGCGAACCACGGCGATCGGACGCCCTTCGATGACGATCGTGCCGCCGGCGTGCGCGCCGTGGTCGGCGAGCCGCGTGAACAGCTGCCCGAGGCGCGCCTGCGCGTCCGGGGCGTCGGCGGCCAGGTAGACCCCGGCCTGGGTGAGCTCGCGCAGGCGGTAATCGGTGGCGCCGCGGATCCGCCATACCTTGAGATGGCGCTCGAGCAGCTCGATCGCCGGCACGAAACGCGCGCGTTGCAGCCCGTCCCTGTAGAGCTCGCCTGGTGCGGTGTTGGAGGTCGCGACCAGGGTCACGGCGCGCCGGAACATCGCGCCGAACAGACTGCCGAGGATCATGGCGTCGGCGATGTCGCTCACCTGCAGCTCATCGAGGCACAGCACGCGCGTGTCGCGCGCGATCGAGTCGGCGACCAGCTCGAGCGGATCGCGCTCGTGTTTGAGCTGCGCGAGCCGGGCGTGCACGTCGTGCATGAAGCGGTGGAAGTGCTGCCGCTGCCGCTCGGGGAAGGGCAGGCTCCTGAAGAACAGGTCCATGAGCCAGGTCTTGCCGCGCCCCACTCCGCCCCAGAGATAGAGTCCGCGCTCCGGGGCCGCGGCGCGCCGCCGCATGAGCCAGCCGAGCCAGCGCCCGCGCGGGGCGCCGGCGGCGCGGATCAGACCGCGGCGGACGCCATCGAGCCGGGCGAGGGCGGCGAGCTGGGCCGGGTCGGCGCTGAAGCCGCGCGCGCCGAGCTCGCGCGCATACAGCTCCTTGAGGTCCGCTCCGTCGCCCACGCGGCCCGGACTCAGCTCGCGAGCTCGGCAAGGTTGCGGAAGTGCTCGAGCGCCTGCGGATTGGCGAGTGCGTCGACGTTCTTGACCGGCAGCCCGTGGATGACGTTGCGAACCGCGAGCTCGGTGAGCTTGCCGGACAGGGTGCGCGGAATGTCCGGCACCGCGATGATCCGCGCCGGCACGTGCCGGGCGGTGGTCTGGCTGCGGATGGTGTCGCGGATCTCCTTACGCAGCTCCTCGGTGAGCTCGAAGCCGGGCTTGAGCCGCACGAACAGGATCACGCGCACATCCCCCTGCCAGTCCTGGCCCACCGCCAGCGACTCGGCGATCTGCGGCAGCGCCTCGACCGCGCCGTAGATCTCGGCGGTGCCGATGCGCACGCCGCCGGGATTCAACACCGCGTCCGAGCGACCGTAGATCACGAGCCCGTCGTGGCCGGTGATCGCGGCGAAGTCGCCGTGGTGCCAGACGCCGGGGAAGCGCTCGAAGTACGCGGCGCGGTAGCGCGAGCCGTCGGGATCGTTCCAGAAGCGGATCGGCATCGACGGGAAGGGCGCGGTGCAGACCAGCTCGCCGCGCGTGCCGCGTACCGGATGACCGTCTTCGTCGAAGATATCGACCGCCATGCCCAGACCCCGGCACTGAATCTCGCCGCGATGGACCGGGCGGATGGGGCAGCCGAGCGCGAAGCAGGAGACGATATCGGTGCCGCCCGAGATCGAGGCGAGCTCGAGATCGGCCTTGACGCTCCCGTAGACGAAATCGAAGCCATCGGGCAGGAGCGGCGAGCCGGTCGAGAGCACGGTGCGCAAGGCGCCGAGATCCACCGCCCGCGCCGGCACGAACCCGCTCTTCTCGAGCGAGGCGAGATACTTGGCGCTGGTGCCGAACACGGTGACGCGTTCTTCCGCGGCCATGCGCCAGAGGACGCCCGGGTCGGGGTGAAACGGGCTGCCATCGTAGAGCACGAGGGTCGCGCCGGTGGCGAGGGCGCTCATCAGCCAGTTCCACATCATCCAGCCGCAGGTGGTGAAATAGAACAGGCGGTCGCTGCGCTTCAGGTCCGTGTGCAGCAAGTGCTCCTTCTGGTGCTGCAGCAGCGTGCCCCCGGCGCCGTGAACGATGCACTTCGGCACACCGGTGGTGCCCGACGAATAGAGAATAAAGAGTGGGTGATTGAAGGGCTGCGGCGCGAAGCGTGACGGCGCGCCGCGCGCGCCGAACTCACCCCAGTGAGCGGCACGGGCGGCCGCAGTGCCCAGCCGGGCGAGCTCGGGCTCCGCCGTCACATAAGGAATGACGACCACGCGCTCGATCGCCGCGAGCTTCTCGAGCACCTCGGCCATCGGCGCCAGTGAGTCGAGCGTCTTGCCGGCGTAGAAATAGCCGTCGGCGGTGAACAGCACCTTAGGTTGGATCTGCCCGAAGCGGTCGAGCACGCCGTGCACGCCGAAATCCGGCGAGCACGAGGACCACACGGCGCCGATACTCGCGGTCGCGAGCATCGCAATGGTGGCTTCGGGCACGTTCGGCAGGTAGCCCGCGACGCGATCGCCGGCGATGACTCCGGCGGCGATCAGCCCGGCGGCCACGCGCGCCACTTCCGCGCGCAGCTCGCGCCCCGACAGGGCGCGCCGCGCGCCGCGCTCGTTGCGGAAGATGAGCGCCTCCCGTTCGTCGGCGAACCGCAGCAGATTCTCGGCGAAGTTGAGCTGCGCGGCGGGAAAGAAGCGCGCGCCGGGCATCTGTCCCGGGTGCTCGATCACCGGCCCCTCGCCCCAGGCGGCGCGCACGTCCGCGAAGCGTGCGAGCTCGGTCCAGAACCGCGTCGGCTCATCGAGCGACCAGGCGTAGGTCGCCGCGTAATCGGCGAGCGGCGTACCGGTGCGCGCGGTCACGCAGCGCATGAAGCGGGTCAGGTTCGCGTCGGCGATGCGTTCGGCGGAGGGGCGCCAGAGCTCTGACATGGCGGCTTGCGGCTCGCGGCGCTCTACAGCGACTGGTAGTTCGGGCCCGAGCCTCCCTCGGGCGTCGTCCAGGTGATGATCTGGTAGGGGTCCTTGATGTCGCAGGCCTTGCAGTGCACGCAGTTGGCTGCGTTGATCTGCAGCCGCCGGCCGCCGTGGCCGTCGTCCACCATCTCGTACACGTTCGCGGGGCAGAAGCGCTCGCAGGGATTGCCGAACTCGGTCGCGCAGCGCCCGGCGCAGATGCTGGTGTCCGCCACCTTGAGGTGCACCGGCTGGCTCTCCTCGTGGGAATTGCCGGCGAAGAACACGAACGAGACCCGATCGCGCGGCGGCAGGGTGCGCGCGCCCCAGTGACGGTCGGGCGATTCGAAGGCGTCGAGCTTCGCCAGCCGCGACCAGTCGGCGCTGTTGCGGAGCGTCCAGGGGGAATGGCCCGCGGTCAGCATCTCCCAGGCGGAGTTGGCGAGCCCGAGCCACATGCCGCGCTTGAACGCCGGCTTGAAGTTGCGGACCTTGCGGAGCTCGCGCCCGCCTTCGGACTCGCGCCACCTGGCATCGAAGCCCGCGCCCGCGCCGGTCGCGGCGATGTGTTGGCCGGCGAGCGCGCCCGAGCGGATCGCCTGGTGCACGCCCTTGATCTTGGCGAAGTTGAGCGTGCCGCCGGCATCGCCGATCAGGATCGCACCCGGCATCTCGAGCGTCGGCGTCGACTGCCAGCCGCCGGCGGCGATGGTGCGCGCGCCGGCCGAGACGATCTCGCCCCCCTCGAGCAGCGCCTTGACGCGCGGATGATTCTTGTACTGCTGGAACGCCTCGAAGGGCGCGAGGCGCGGATCGCGGTAGTCGAGGCCGACGATGTAGCCGACATACACGCGGTCATTGTCGAGGTGATAGAGGAAGCTGCCGGCGTAGGTCTTCGAGTCTGCCGGCCAGCCGAGCGCGTGCTCGATGCGCCCCGGGCGGACGCGCCCGGCGGGCAGCTGCCAGAGCTCCTTGTAGCCGAGCGCGAAGGTCTGGGGGCAGTGCCCGTCGGCGAGACCAAACTTCGCGATCAGCTGCTTCGAGATCGAGCCACGCGCACCCTCGGCGAGCACCGTGAGCGGCGCATGGATCTCGATCCCTGGAGTGAAATTCGGCCCCGGCCTGCCATCGCGGTCGAGCCCCATGTCGCCGATCCGTACGCCCGCCACCGCGCCCTGCAGGTCGAGCACCGGCGCCGCCGCGGCGAAGCCAGGGAATACCTCGACCCCGAGAGCCTCGGCCTTCTGGGCGAGCCAGGGAGTCAGCTGCCCGAGCGAGATGATGTAGTTGCCGTGGTTGTTGAAGGGGGTGCTATGGGTGAGCGAGCGCGGCAGGAGCTTCACCAGGAAGTCCGGCACCGGCTTGAACGAGCCGGCGCGGGTGAGGATGCGGAACTCGTCCTCGGCCGCCGGCACCTTCATCCCGGGGTATTCAGTCTTCCATTCCGGCAGCAACGTCTCGAGCGGGCCGGGCTCGAGCACGGCTCCCGAGAGCGAGTGCGCGCCCACCGCCGAGCCCTTCTCGAGCACGCACACCGAGACCGCGGGCTTCAATTGCTTCAAGCGGATCGCGCACGCGAGTCCCGCGGGTCCCGCGCCGACGATTACGACGTCATATTGCATGACGTCTCGCTGGATCTCCGCGGCTGCCGTGCTCACTGACGCAGCCTACTTCGGCTGCATGCGGATCGCGCCATCGAGGCGCAGCGTCGTACCGTTCAGCATCGGGATCTCGAACACCGAGGCAACCAGGTCGGCGAACTCCTCGGGTCTCCCGAGCCGCGCCGGGAACGGGACCTGCGCGCCGAGCGAGTCCTGCACTTCCTTGGGCATCCCATCCATCATCGGCGTATGGAAGATGCCGGGCGCGATCGACACGCAGCGGATGCCGAAGCGCGCGAGCTCGCGCGCGATCGGCAGCGTCATGCCGGCGACCGCGGCCTTGGTGGCCGAATACGCCACCTGGCCGATTTGTCCCTCGTAGGCGGCTACCGAGGAGGTGTGGATCAGCACGCCGCGCTCGCCGTCGGCCGCCGGCGGGTTGTTCTGCATGATGGCGGCGGCAGCCTTGTCGCACAGGAAGGTGCCGATCAGGTTGATGTGTATCACCTTGGTGAAGAACTCGCCCGCCATCGGACCGTTCTTGCCGAGCACGCGGCCGGCGCCGATCACTCCGGCGCAGTTCACGAGGAGATTGAGGCCGTCCATGCGAGCGGCGGCCGCCTCCATGGCCGCGTTCACCTCGGCCTCGGAGGTGACGTCGCAGCGCACGAAGGCGGCATTCGGCCCGAGCGCCGTGGCGGCCGCGCGCCCCGGGCCCTCCTGCACGTCGAGCAGCACCACCTTGCCGCCCGCCGCCGCCACGTGCCGCGCAACGGCGTTGCCGAGACCGGAGGCGCCGCCGGTGACGACGGCGCGAGCCTCCTGGATCTTCATGTCACTTCGACGGCGAGCGCGACGGCTTCGCCACCGCCGATGCACAGCGAGGCGATGCCGCGCTTCAGGCCGCGGCGGCGCAGGGCGTACACCAGCGTCGTCAGGATGCGTGCGCCGGTGGCGCCGATCGGGTGGCCGAGCGCGCAGGCGCCACCGTTGACGTTGACACGGGCGTGATCGATGTCGATGTCGCGCATCGCCGCCATGGTCACGATCGCGAATGCCTCGTTGATCTCGTAGAGATCGGCGTCGTGTGGCTTCCAGCCGAGCTGCTTGAGCACCTTGCTGATCGCGCCGACCGGTGCGGTCGTGAACCACTCGGGCTCCTGCGCGTGGCTCGCCCAGGCGAGCACCCGCGCGAGGGGCTTGACGCCGCGCGCTGCGGCGGTATCGCCCTTCATGAGAATGAGCGCCGCGGCGCCGTCCGAGATCGAGGAAGAGGAGGCGGCCGTCACGGTGCCGTCCTTGCTGAAGGCCGGCTTCATGGTGGTGATCTTGCTCACGTCGCAGGTGCCCGGAGTCTCATCGCGCGGGATTACCGTATCGCCCTTGCGGCCCTTGACCGTGACCGGCGTCACCTCCGCGTCGAACTCGCCCCTTTCGAGCGCCGCCATCGCACGGCGTACCGACTCGGTGGCGAAGGCGTCCTGCTGGGCACGCGTGAAGTTGTATTTGGCCGCGGTCGAATCGGCGAAGCAGCCCATCGACTTGCCATCGAAGGGGCTCTGCAGCCCGTCGCGCATCATGTGGTCGATGATCTCGCCCGCCCCCATGCGATAACCGGTGCGTGCCTTGGGCAGCATGTACGGGGCGTTGCTCATCGACTCGAGCCCGCCGGCGAGAATCACCTCGGCCGTTCCCGAGCGGATCTGCTCGGCTGCCATCATCACTGCCTTGAGGCCCGAGCCGCACATCTTGTTGATGGTGGTGGCCGGGACCGACTGCGGTACCCCGGCGCCGAGCGCCGCCTGGCGGGCCGGCGCCTGGCCGAGGTTCGCCGGCAGCACGCACCCCATGATCACTTCCTGGATATCGCTGGCGGCCAGACCCGAGGCCTGCACGGCGGCCTGCGCGGCCGCGCTGCCGAGCTGCACGGCGGTGAGGGGCGAGAGCGCGCCGAGGAACGCCCCGATGGGCGTGCGCTTGGCCGATGCGATGACGACGTCGGGAGCGGGCATGGTGGCAGCCTCGTGTGGTTCAGCGACTGATGCGCGCCCGGCGCCTGAGCGGCGCGCGGGTCGCGACCTGGGAGGCACTGCGCGGACGCAGGCCGCCCTCGAATATGGTGACGAACGCCGCCGCGATCTCGGCGCCGGTCAGCGACTGGTCCTCACGATACCAGTGGGCGATCCAGTTGAGGGCGCCGGCGAGCGCAAACGCGGTCATCTTCGGATCGCAGGGCTCGATCGAGCCGTCCTGCACCCCATCGCGGATCAGGCGGCGGATGCCCTGGTCGATCTCGGACTTCAGCGTCTTGATGTGGCGGCTCATGGCGGGGGAGAGATCCTGGTCCTCGGCGCGCACCATGCACCAGCCGAACTCGGACGCCACCGCCTCGCCGTAGTGGCGCAGCACGGCGTTCAGCCGCTCGCGCGCCGGCGCCTGCTGGTCCTGCACCTCGCGGAAGGCCGCGCGGATCGGCTCGACCCCGGCGAGGAAGCACTGGAACAGCAGGTGTTCCTTGTTGGTGACGTAGTAGTAGACGGTGGGCTTGCTGACCTCGAGGGCCGCCGCGATGTCGTCGAGCGAGGTGTTGTGGTAGCCCTTGCGGTTGAAGGCGCGGGCGGCGGCGCGGATCACGGCCTCGCGCTTCACTTCCCGGTCGCGCCGGCGCGCCCGCCACGGGGAGGCACTCGCGGCGGGAGACTTGCCCGCTGGCGGCGGGCTGGCGCGGCGGCTGTTCATGGGTGCGCGGAGTATTATAGCGGCGCTGCAGGAGCGGGCTCGACCGCGGGCGGGGCAGCAGCCGCCGGGCGCCGCCTGGCGCGTTGACCCACCGCTCGAGCCTCAATCATACTCATGAGTAGGTATTCTACCCGAGAGTAAACAAAGCGTGAACGCCCCCCTCAAGGGTAGCCCCGCCGCCGCCCAGGCCACCGAGCAGGCCGCCCGTCCGCCGCTCAGGTTCGTCTCCGCCGCCTCGCTGTTCGATGGGCACGACGCCGCCATCAACATGATCCGGCGCCTGCTGCAGGCGCGCGGCGCGGAGGTGGTGCACCTCGGACACAACCGCAGCGTCGCCGACATCGTGCGCGCGGCCATCGACGAGGATGCGGATGCGATCGCGGTCAGCTCCTACCAGGGCGGCCACAACGAGTACTTCGCCTACATGGTCGACATGCTGCGCGAGCGCGGCTACGACCACATCCGCGTGGTGGTGGGGGGCGGGGGCACCATCGCCCCGAACGAGATCGAGGCGCTCGAGCGCCACGGGGTGGAGAAGATCTATACGCCCGAGGACGGCCGACGCCTCGGCCTCGCCGGCATGATCGACGACGTATTCCGGCGCATCGGCGCGGTGCAGAAGCCGGCGTACGAGTTCCGGCCGCTCAACGCGCGCGAGCATGGACTCGTGGCGCGCACCATCTCGGTGCTCGAGGGGGCCGCTGGGGCCGAGGAGCCCCAGGCCGAGCAGATCCGCCGCGCGCTCGGGCGCTCGCGCCACCGGGCGCCGGTGATCTGCATCACCGGCACGGGCGGGGCCGGCAAGTCGAGCCTGACGGACGAGCTGCTCGCGCGCCTGACGCGCGCCTTCCCCAAGCTGCAGATCGCCGTGATCGCGATGGACCCGACGCGACGGCGCAGCGGCGGCGCGCTGCTCGGCGACCGCATCCGCATGAACAGTCTCTCGTCCGAGAACATCTACATGCGCTCCCTCGCCACGCGGCGGGCGCACCTGGCGACCTCGGCGGTGCTGCGCGAGGTGATCCAGCTCTACCAGGCGTGCGGCTTCGATCTGGTGATCGTCGAGACCGCCGGCATCGGCCAGTCGGACACCGAGATCGTCGACATGGTCGATCTGTCGCTGTACGTCATGACGAGCGAGTACGGCGCCGCGAGCCAGCTCGAGAAGATCGACATGCTCGACTACGCCGACTTCATCGTGCTCAACAAGGCCGAGAAGCGCGGCGCCGAGGACAGCCTGCGCGACGTGCGCAAGCAGTGGCGGCGCAATCATCCCGACCGCGGCCGGCTCGCCGACCCGGAGCTGCCGGTGTTCCCCACCATCGCGAGCCGCTTCAACGACCCGGGCGTGAACCGGCTGTTCGCCGCGCTGTGCGCGGCGCTCGCGGCCAAGCACGTCGGCGCGGGTTCCTGGCAGCTCGACGATGCCGGCCCCACCGAGTCGAGCGCGCGCGCGCCGCTCATTCCCGGCGCCCGCACGCGTTACCTCGCCGAGATCGCGCACGGCGGGCGCGCCGCGCGCGCGCGCGCCGAGGAGCAGTCGCAGGCCGCGCGCCGCGCCTATGGACTCTACGAGTCGCTCAAGGCGCTGCACGATGCGCGCCTGCCGGGGCCGCTCGAGCGCTACCCGCAGGAAGCCGTCGACGAGCGCGCGGCCGATGCGACGCGGCGCGAGCTGCGTGCCGCCTACAACCGCGCGCTCGACGAGGTCGGCGCCGAAGGCGTCGGCGAGCTGAAGGCCTGGCCGGAGCGAGTGCGCTCGGCGACCGACGCCACCTATTCCTACAAGGTGCGCGAGCGGCTGGTGAAGGGCGAGAACTACACCGAGAGTCTGTCGCGCTCGCCGATCCCGAAGCTCGCGGTGCCGCAGATGCGCGACTGGGGCGAGCTGCTGCACTTCATCCTCATGGAGAACCTCCCCGGCGCCTATCCCTACACGGGGGGCGTCTATCCCTACCGGCGCGAGGAGGAGGATCCCACCCGCATGTTTGCCGGCGAGGGCGGCCCCGAACGCACCAACCACCGCTTCCACTACCTGGCACACGGGCACGGCGCGGCACGGCTCTCGACCGCCTTCGACTCGACCACGCTCTACGGCGAGGATCCCGACACGCGCCCCGACGTCTACGGCCGGACCGGCAACTCCGGCGTCTCGATCGCGACGCTCGATGACATGAAGAAGCTCTACTCGGGCTTCGATCTCTGCTCGCCCTCGACCTCGGTCTCGATGACCATCAACGGGCCGGCGCCGATGCTGCTCGCCATGTTCATGAACACGGCGATCGATCAGCAGGTGGAGCGGTACCTGAGGGCGGAAGGGCGCTGGAGCGCCGCGGAGCAGAGGATCGCGGCGCTCAACGCCGCGGCCGCGGCGCGCGGTGTTGCGCCGCCGGGCTACAAGGGCGCGCTGCCGGCTCATCACGACGGCTCGGGACTCGGTCTCCTCGGGGTGTCGGGCGCTGAGCTCATCGAGCGCGAGGTGTACGAGCGCATCCGCGCCGAGACGCTCGAGGCGGTGCGCGGCACCGTGCAGGCCGACATCCTCAAGGAGGATCAGGCGCAGAACACCTGTATCTTCTCCACCGAGTTCGCGCTGCGCATGATGGGCGACGTGCAGCAGTACTTCACCGAGCGGCGGGTGCGCAACTTCTACTCGGTGTCGATCTCCGGCTATCACATCGCCGAGGCCGGCGCCAACCCGATCTCGCAGCTCGCCTTCACGCTCGCCAACGGCTTCACCATCGCCGAGTACTACCTGGCGCGTGGCATGCGGATCGACGACTTCGCGCCCAACCTGTCGTTCTTCTTCTCGAACGGCATGGACGCCGAGTACGTAGTCATCGGGCGCGTGGCGCGGCGCATCTGGGCGCGCGCCATGCGCGAGCGCTATCACGCCGGCCCGCGCAGCCAGATGCTCAAGTACCACGTGCAGACCTCGGGGCGGAGCCTGCATGCGCGCGAGATCTCCTTCAACGACATCCGCACGACGCTGCAGGCGCTGTACGCGCTGTTCGACAACTGCAACAGCCTGCACACCAACGCCTACGACGAGGCGCTCACCACGCCGACCGAGGAGAGCGTGCGGCGGGCGGTCGCGATCCAGCTGATCATCAACCGCGAGCTCGGGCTCAATAAGATCCAGAATCCCTGGCAGGGCTCGTTCGCCATCGACTATCTCACCGACCTGGTCGAGGAAGCGGTTTATAAGGAGTTCGAGGCACTGTCGGAGCGCGGCGGAGTGCTCGGCGCCATGGAGACCATGTACCAGCGCGGCAAGATCCAGGAGGAGTCGCTCTATTACGAGACCCGCAAGCACGACGGCTCCCTCCCGATTGTCGGCGTCAACACCTACCTGTCGGCGGCCGATGCGGCCGAGGAGCACAAGGGCACGCACCTGATCCGCTCGACCGAGGAGGAGAAGCAGGGTCAGGTCGCGGCGGTGCGGGCGTTCCAGGCGCGCAACGCCGAGCGCTCGCCGGCGGCGCTCGCGGCGCTACAGCGGGTCGCCGCCGCGGGCGGCAACGTGTTCGCCGAGCTCATGGAGAGCGTCAAGGTCTGCTCGCTCGGGCAGATCTCCCGGGCGCTGTATCAGGTGGGCGGGCAGTATCGTCGCAACATGTGAGGTCAGGCTCGCCGAGCGCGGCCAGGATCGCGGCCCGCGCCGCATCGCGCAGCGCCGGCACCGCCTCGCTGGCGGCTTCCGCAGCCGGCGTGATCGGGGTCAGAATTTCGAGCTCGAGCGGTCCGGGCAAGGGCAGCGCCCCGCCCGGCCAGAGCGCGCGCCGCGTGCCACGCAGCACCGCCGGCACGACCGGGCAGCCGGCGCGCACGGCACTGGCGAACGCCCCGGCGTGGAACTTGTGCACGCCCGGACGCGGATCGAAGGTGCCCTCGGGGAAGAACACCAGTGAATTGCCCTGGGCGGCGTTGCGCAGCAGCCGCCGTGCATCGGCCGAGACTTGCGTGCGATTGCGCTCGACGAACACCGAGCCGAGGCGCCGCAGCACGAGGGCGGCGAGTGGCACGGCGGACATCTCGCGCTTGATCACGAACGCGAAACGCGGTGGCAGGGCAGCCGTCAGCACCGGCCCGTCGAGGTAGCTCGCGTGGTTGCACACCACGACGCATTGACCGGCCGGGATCCGTTCCTCGTGCTTCACCTTGAGCGGCATGGCGGCGAGCCAGAGGAAGGTGCGCCCGGCGCGCCGCGCCGCGGCCCGCCGCCGCTCGAGCCCGGGCGTCACGAGCAGCAGCACGAGCGAGGTCAGGCCCACCGCGAGGAAGTCGGCCGCGACCCATAGCGTGTACGCGAGCCTGAGCGGGGCAAGGAGCAGCGTGGACAGCCCGAGGGGCTGCCGCGGGGGCGGTGGGGTCATGGGAGTGGGACGCTGCGCCAACTTTGGATGTGAACTGGTTCTCTTTATGTTAATGCCGGAATCCAGATGTGAAGATCATCACGTCGGCGCATCGGCCACGCTCACCATACTGCGTTTACCACATACCCGGAAGTCGGGACGGTTACACGGCGGCCCGCGCCGGCAGCGCCCCGAGGACCAGCGAGACAAGTCTTGTCAAACCAGGCTGCGGCTCTCTCCATGACCACCAACGCCGATTCCGCGGACCCGGCGCTCTCCCGCTTCCTCGATGCGGTGTGGATGGAGCGCGGACTGTCGCCGAATACGCTGGCCGCCTACCGCGCCGACCTCACCGCCCTGGCGCGCTACCTCGCCGAGCGCAACGTCAACATCATGCGCACCTCGCGCCTCGACCTGCAGGAGTTCATCGCCTCGAGGGTCCGTGGCGGATCGCGGCCGCGCTCGACCGCGCGCCAGTTGTCGAGCTACCGGCGCTTCTTCCGCTACTACATGCGCGAGGGCGTGATCCGCGAGGATCCAACCGCACAGATCGCCATGCCCAAGATCGGGCGCTCGCTGCCGCGCTCGCTCACCGAGGAGGAGGTCGAGTCGCTGCTCGGCGCGCCGCTGGTGAGCGATCCGCTCGGCAACCGCGACCGCACCATGCTCGAAGTCCTGTACGCCACCGGCCTACGGGTATCGGAGCTCGTCAACCTGCGCCAGGGCCAGATCAACCTCAACCAGGGCGTCATCCGCATCCTCGGCAAGGGCGACCGCGAGCGGCTCATTCCGCTCGGCGAGGAGGCGATGCGCGCGCTCAAGGAATTCGCGCGCGGCGCGCGCGGCGAGATCCTGCTCGAGCGCCAGACGGATTATCTGTTCCCGACCCGGCGCGGCGACCGCATGACGCGCCAGGCCTTCTGGCACATCATCAAGCGCTACGCGCGCAAGGCGGGCATCAGCAAGGACCTCTCGCCCCACACGCTGCGCCATGCGTTCGCGACCCACCTCCTCAACCACGGCGCGGATCTGCGCGTGGTGCAGCTGCTGCTCGGGCACAGCGATCTGTCGACGACCCAGATCTACACGCACGTCGCGCGCGAGCGCATGAAAGAGCTGCACTCGCAGCATCATCCGCGCGGCTGATGCTAGACTTCTCCGGACGCTCGTCCCGAGCGTCCGCACGGCGAACCAAAGCCCGCCGCGCGGGTCCAAGCGCTCTCTGAACCGCTCACGGAAAGTTCCCATGCCCGCGAAGAAGCTGCTGTTGCTCTGCACCCTGCTGGCGGCCGCGCCCTGGAGCCTGCTGCCGGCGCAGCAGCCGGCGGCGAAGCCCGCCGACCCGCGCGAGGAGATCGCGAAGAAGATCGCCGGCGCGAACGCCCGCGCGGACGAGTTGCGCGCCACGCCGGTGCCGGGGATCTGGGAGTTCGCCCGTGACGGCGACATCGCCTACGTGAGCGCGGACGGCCGCTATGCGATCAGCGGCGACCTGGTCGAGCTCGGCACCAACGTCAACCTCACCGAGAACCGCCGGCGCGAGTTGCGCATCCGCGAGCTGGCCGCGGTTCCCGAGAGCGAGATGTTGGTCTTTGCCCCCAAGGACCCGAAGTACACGGTCAGCGTGTTCACCGACGTCGACTGCCCATACTGCCGCAAGCTCCACGCGCAGATCGGCGAGTACAACCGCCTCGGGATCCGGGTGCGCTATCTCCTCTATCCGCGTAACGGACCGAATACGCCCTCCTGGACCAAGGCCGAGCAGGTGTGGTGTTCCTCGAACCGCAACGATTCGCTCACCAAGGCCAAGCAGGGCCAGGACCTGAAGGGCAAGGCCTGCACCGACACGCCGCTGGCGCGTTTCTGGGCGCTCGGCCAGAAATTCAGCATCACGGGAACGCCGGCCATCGTGCTGGCGGACGGCGAGATGGTGATGGGTTACATGCCGCCCGACGTGCTGCTGAAGCACCTGCAGGAAGAGCAGAAGCGCTAGCGGCGGAACCGCCCGCTCGTCCGCGGGCCAGGCAAGCTACCGCTCGAGCAGCTTGAGCTTGTCGGGCTTGCCTTCCCACTCCTTGGCATCCGCGGGCGCGGCTTTCTTCTCGGTGATCACCGGCCACTGCTTCGCGAGCTCGGCGTTCAGCTGCTTGAACTGCTCCTGACCCTGCGGCAGCTCCTCCTCGGAAAAGATCGCCTCCACCGGACACTCCGGCTCACACAGCGTGCAGTCGATGCACTCCTCGGGATCGATGGTGAGGAAATTTGGTCCCTCGTGGAAGCAGTCGACGGGACAGACCTCGACGCAGTCCATGTACTTGCACTTGATGCAGTTCTCGGTGACGACGAAGGTCATGCAGTTTCCTTGCAGGCCATGGCGGGCGTGGCTGCCTGATCAGGGCGGCGTGCGGCCGGTTATTCTGCCATGCCGCGGCGCGACGGGTGAGATCGCGCCGGCCTGAGCGGGATGCCGGGGGTTATGAGGCGCCCGCGCCCGCCCTGGTCAGCCGCCGGTCGATGGTCGTGAAGTGGTGCGCCTCGTGTCCGGCGGCGCGGTCCTCGAGGTAACGCCGCAGCGCGTACTCGGTGCTCGGGAATGCCAGCTCGTCCCAGGGGATGTCGGCGGGTGCAACGAGGGTGACCTCGAGACTCTCGGCACCCGGCCCATACTCCCCGGTGCGCATGGCGGCGCGGAAAAACACGTGTACCTGGCGGGCGTGCAGCACGTGCACCACCGCGAGCAGTGAGCCGATCTCGACGCGCGCCTGCGCTTCCTCGTGCGATTCGCGCGCCGCGCCCTGCTGCAGGGTCTCACCGTTCTCCATGAAGCCGGCCCGCACCGTCCAGTAGCCGAGCCGTGGCTCGATAGCGCGGCGGCAGAGGAGTATCCGGCCCTGGTACTCGGGAACGCACCCGACCACCAGGCGCGGGTTCTGATAATGGATCGTGCCGCAGGCTTCGCATACGTGACGCGGCAGGTGATCGCCCGGGGGAATGCGCAGCGCAACCGGCGCGCCGCACTGACTGCAGTAGTTCATGACGCGCGCCGAGGATACGGGCGCCGGGCCCGCCTTGTCGACAGCCGCGCCGGCGCACCGCCGGCCGGCGTCACAGCAGGCCGAACACCGCTACGCCGTTGGTGCTCGCGACGAACACCTTGCCGTCCGCGATCGTCAGCGTGATGAACTTGTTGCCGGCGCCGATCGAGTCACGCGCGCTCGCCGCCTGGGTGCTGTTGTAGAGCTCGTGTCCGAGATTGCCCGCGTCGTAGGCATGCAGCACCGCGCCCGAGCCGGCGTTCTCGTACGCCCAGACGATGCCGTTGCTCGTGCCGTTGGCGGAGACCGCGGGCGCCGTGCCCGGGTAGGCGAAGCCGCTCGCCGATTGCGAGGCGGGCTGACTGCCGAGCATCGCGTTGGTGACCTTGAAGGCGCGCAGCGCGCCACCGACCGGGCCGTAGTAGACGGTGCCGTTGAACCAGGCGGGGGTCGACCAGATGCCGCCCGGGAGCGCTCCGGGGAGCTCCTGCCAGATGCTGTTGGCGTTGGCGTTGAACTTACCCATCGAGTCGCGGTTGACGACGTAGAGGTTGCCGTCCTTGCCGGCGCCGACCGCGAGGTGGCGCGTAGTGCCACCGGAGTCGGTGAGGTCCGGGAGCAGCATGATGCCGCCGGAGCCGAGATCGACGTCGCCGCTCGACTCGCTCACCGTGTTGTACATCGCGAAGTAGTCGGCGACCGTGAGCGCGCCACCGCTGTTGGCGATCTTGACGAACGAGTTGCCGTAGTCGCCCTGGTTCGGAAAACCGTTGGCGTCGAGCGTGGTGTCGAACACGCCGTTGGCGGTGAGCACGTAGACGTTGCCGGAGGAGTCCGCCGCCGGTCCACCGCCCGCCATCCAGATCGAGGGGCCGCCGCCGGCGCTGTTGGCGGCGACGTTCAGCACCCCGGTCTGCACGAGCGTGCCGGAGTTGTAGGCGATCACCCAGCCGGTGTAGGGCGAGGCGTCACAGTGCGAGGTCCAGGTCGTGTAGACCACCCCGTTCATGAGCAGGAGCCCGGCGCGCTCCTCGTACGAGCCGGCGGCGAAGGTATTCGAGCCGCCGGCGGCCGCGGGATAGACCGCGGCGATCTCCATCGGGCCGCCGAACTGCTCGGCGCCCGTGGTCACATCCAATGCGTGCAGGCGCTGATGGTAGGTCTGCGCCGCGCCGAGTGACATCGAGACGACGTAGATGACGCCGTGGGCGCCGGCACTGCGATCGATCACCGGCGTCGCGGTGATGCCGATCGTCGGCGTCACCTGGCCGCAGCCGCGGTCGTCGCTCGGCGTCTCGCCCGTGCCGAGGAGCGACTTCTGCCAGAGCGTGCTGCCGCTGTCCGAGTCGAAGGCGTAGATCGTGTCGTTCTCGGTGGCGACGAACGCCACGTTGTGCGCGGTCCCGCCGACCGAGAGCCCCGAGAGGTACAGAGGCTGCGCATCGACTTTCCCGTCGGTGGAGAGGAACCGCAGCTTGCCGAAGCCCGTGCTGTTGACATTGGCCAGGTTCAGCACCGACTCGGTGAGGTTCTGACCGGTGCGCGCCACGTCGTTCTTGTAAGTCACGACGTCCGTTCCCGAGCCGACCGGCGGCGGGGGCGGCGGCGGTGGGTTGGGGCCGGGCGGCGACGAAGCGGAGGATCCGCCCCCGCCGCAGGCGCTGAGCGCCACGAGCATGAGCCACACGAGAGCGCAGCGGAGTTCGGTCATGTTTGCCACTCGCTGACGGGCCTCGAGTAACGATGACAGCGACTCGCGGTCCAGGCAAACCGTCGGCGCGGGGAGACGATTCGGCAATTATGGTGCCCGAGGTCGGAGTCGAACCGACACGCTTTTAAGGGCGGCGGATTTTCCTGCCACTTCGGCTTTCGCCGCCCCGGGCGCAAGTCGCCATCGGGTTCGTGGTCTGGAGCACGCCATCACCATGGCCATGGAGGCTGTAGGTGCCCGCCGTCTGCTCTCTACACCTTCCCCGCGCGTGGCACGAGGCTTGGCTCGGCATCAGCTCGAATCCGAAGACCCAGGGCCTTCACCGAGTTTGACGGGCTACACCTGCCGGGATTTCTCCCAGAGGGCTCAAGTTGTTACGTCTGAGTCCGCTGCGTCTACCAATTCCGCCACTCGGGCATCGGCCTTGAGTATACGGTCAAAGTGCGACCTTTTTCCGACCTCGTGCATCTAAGACTCCCGTGACCAGGCTGGTGGAAATCACCGTGCCGGACGAGGTCCGGCGACGGGCGTGTGCGGGGGAGGAGGGCGCGCGGCAGCTGATCTATGCGGCCGTGGCGCCGGCGACCTTCGCGCTCATCCGCCGCCTGGTCGGCAATCGCAGCGCTTCCGAGGACGTGTTCCAGGACACCATGATGATTCTGTTCGAGCGTCTCACGGAGTTTCGGCAGGAGGCGCCGCTCGGCGCCTGGCTGCGGCAGATCGCGATCTCGCGCTGCCTCATGCACCTGCGCTCGCCGTGGCGGCGTGTGCGCCAGTGCCTCGAGGGGGTGCTCGAGGGCGAAGCGGGCGGGGCAGTACGGCCGGCGACCAACCCACCCCCGCCCGAGACCATCGACATCGAGCGCGCACTCGCGACGCTCGCACCCACCGCGCGCGCGGTCATCTGGATGTACGAGGTCGAGGGCTACTCGCACGCCGAGATCGCCGCGGCCTTCGGCCGCTCCGTCAGCTTTTCCAAATCGCAGCTCGCTCGCGCGCACCTGAAGCTCCGCGCCTGGTTCGAGCCGCAGGGAAGTAGGCCCACATGCACACTGAGCTAGAGCAGGAGAGCCTCGCGCGCCTGCTGCGGGAGATCCCCGACGCCGGCGCGGGGCCCTACGACTGGCGCGAGTTCCGGCGCCGGGCGCAGGCCGCCCCGGCCGCGGCGGCACGGGTCGCGCGCCTGCGGGCGCTGGCGGCCGCGATCGTCGTTGCGCTCGCGATTCTGGCGCTGGCGATCCGTATGGGCGGTGGCCCGCGGCCGCCGCATCCGGCGGCGACGCCGGTCACGGCCAGCAACGCGGCGCCAGCCGCAATCACCGAGGCGGCGCCGCCCGAAAGCGATGAAGCGGCGGCTCAGTACTGGCTCGACCGGCTGCCGCGCGAGCCCGCGGTCGTGCATGTCGGAACACGCGCGGCGGTCGAAACGCTCGAGGATCACATCGCGCAGGTCGACGACCTGCTGAGCGCCGAGCGCGCCGGTAGTGCGCCGGCCGCGCGCGTCCGGGCGCTCCGGCAGGAGCGCGCGCAACTCGTCCACTCGCTCGTGCAGGTCCGCTACGCCGAAACGCTCGCGGACGCTTCGCGCTGAACACCAAGGAGCCGACCATGAGTCAATGTCCCGTGATTCTGACCTGCAGCGCGGTACTGCTGGCGGGCGCCGCGGCGGTGAGCTGCCGGCCGACGATCGCGCTCGCCGATCCGCCCGCCGCTGGCGCGGAGAGCACCAGGGCCTACGCCGAGAGCACCAGGGCCCAGGCCGGGAGCGAGAAGGAGAGCGCCGCGCAGGCCGCCGATCAGGCGAAGCTCGAGGAGCAGCTCGAGGCGGCCCGCAAGCAGCTCGACGCGGCGGCGCACCAGGTAGCGGAGCTCACCGCGCAGCTGTCGCGGCCGGTAATCGCGAGCGTCATGGGCATGAATATGGACATGGACATGGACATGGACGGCCACGGGCGGACGATCATCGGCGTGCAGCTCGAGGCCACACCGGGCGGGCAGGGTGCCCGCGTGCGCGAGGTGAGTCCGGGAGGACCGGCCGCGGAGGCCGGCATCCACCCCGGCGACGTCATCGTCGCGGTGAATGGCGCCGAGGTTAAGGGCGAGAATCCCGCGCGCCAGGTGATGCGGCTGATGCGCCCGGTGAAGCCCGACGGCAAGGTGAGCGTGCGCGTGCTGCGTGACGGCAACCCGCGCGACTTCACGGTCGTGGCGCGCGCCGCTCCCGGCTACTTCTTCGCGGAGTCTCCCAGGTTTCCCCCCGAGCTCGTGACCGGGCCGCACTGGCCGCTGCTCCTGCAGGGTCCGGTGATGGACCTGGAGCTCGCGACTCTCACGCCGCAGCTCGGGCGCTACTTCGGGAGCGAGAAGGGCGTGCTGGTGGTGCGGGCGCCGGTCGATGGCGCTCTCAAGCTCGAGGACGGGGATGTGATCCTCGCCATCGACGGCCGCCAGCCCGACAGCGGCTCGCACGCGACGCGCATCCTCGCCTCCTATCAGCCGGGCGAGAAGCTCACGCTACGCATCGTGCGCATGCACAAGACGCTCGACGTCGAGACGACGCTGCCGCCGAGGGCCGCGCACAAGCACGTCGCGACGGGCGAGAGCCACACGCACCGCATGGTGCCGATGCCGCCGATGCCGCAGGTAGCGCCGATGCCGCAGGTGACACCGGCGCCCCCCGTGGCGCCGGTGCCGGCCGCGGACACGGTGTTCGTGCTGCGCGACCAGACTTGAGGGCGCCGGAAGGAACCGGCAGCCGGCGCGGGGCCCGGCTGTGTAACATGCGCGCGTGCATCGCGAGGAATTCTCCTACCGCCTCCCGACCGAGCTGATCGCCCAGGCACCGCTCCCCGCGCGCTCGGCGAGCCGCATGCTGGTGTTGGACCGCGTCAGCGGTGCGCTCCGGGACGCGGCGATAGCCGGGTTGCCAGCCTGCCTCGCCCCCGGCGACCTTCTGGTCTTCAATGACACGCGCGTGGTGGCGGCGCGACTCGCTGGATACAAGCCGACCGGCGGCCACGTCGAGATCCTTCTCGAGCGCGCCCTCGGGGGCAACGAGGCGCTCGCGCAGCTCTCCGCCAGCAAGAGCGTGCGCGCGGGGCTCACGATCGCCACGGCCGGCGGCGAGGTGCGGGTGCTCGAGCGCTGTGCGGACCTGTGGCGCATCGCGCTGCCCGAAAGCGCGCTCGACTTCTTCGAGCGCTGGGGCGCGGTGCCGCTGCCTCCCTACATCAGGCGAGTGCCCGGGGCGAGCGACCGTGAGCGCTATCAGAGCATCTTCGCGCGCGAGCGCGGCGCGGTGGCGGCGCCGACGGCCAGCCTGCACTTCGACGCCGGCCTGCTCGCCGCTCTCGAGGCGCGCGGCGTCGAGCGTGCCTTCGTCACGCTGCACGTTGGCGCCGGAACGTTTCAGCCCGTGCGCGTCGACGATCTCGCCTCGCACCGCATGCACGCCGAGCGGGTGGTGGTGAGCCGCGCGACCTGCGAGGCTCTGGCGCGCACCCGCGCGCGCGGCGGCCGGGTGGTGGCGGTCGGCACGACGGTGATGCGCGCGCTGGAAGCGGCTGCGCTCGCGAATGGCAACGGCGCGCTAGCGCCGTGGGCCGGCGAGACCGAGCTGTTCATCACACCGGGCTTTCGCTTTCGCATGTGCGACGCGCTCCTGACCAACTTCCATCTGCCGGAGTCGACGCTGCTCATGCTGGTGTGCGCCTTCGCCGGCCGCGAGGCGGTGCTCGGCGCCTATCGGCACGCGATCGCGGCGGGCTACCGCTTCTTCAGCTACGGGGATGCGATGCTCCTGACGCCGGGGGCGGCGTGAGACCGGCCTTTACCGTGACGGCGAGTGCCGGAGCCGCGCGCCTCGGGCGGCTCACGACCGCGCACGGGGTGATCGAGACTCCGGCGTTCATGCCGGTCGGCACCTACGGCACGGTGAAGGCGATGACTCCCGAGGAGCTGGTCGGACTCGGCGCGCAGATCGTTCTCGGCAACACCTTTCACCTGCTGCTGCGGCCTGGCGCCGCGGTCATCGCCGCGCACGGCGGCCTGCACCGCTTCATGCACTGGGAGCGTCCGATCCTGACCGACTCGGGTGGCTTTCAGGTCTTCAGTCTCGAGAGCCTGCGGCGAATCACCGAGGAGGGCGTGCGTTTCCGCTCGCCGATCGATGGGCGCGAGGTGCGGCTCAATCCCGAGGACTCGATGGACATGCAGCGCGCCCTGCGCTCCGACATCGCCATGGCGCTCGATGACTGCACGGCGCATCCGGCCACCGAGAGCGAGGCGCGCGAATCGATGGAGCGCTCAATGCGCTGGGCGGCCCGCAGCCATGCCCACTACCATCGCCCCGGCCCCGACGGGGAGGCCCCGCCGGGCGGGCTGTTCGGCATCGTCCAGGGTGGCATGCACGTGCCGCTGCGACTCGCCTCGCTCGAGATGCTGCTGCGCCTCGATTGGCCGGGGCTGGCGGTCGGCGGGCTCGCGGTCGGAGAGTCGGAGGAGGAGCGCCTGCGGGTCCTCGAGGGCGTCGTGCCCCACATGCCGGCCGACCGCCCGCGCTACCTGATGGGCGTCGGCCGGCCCGAGGACATCGTCGCCGCGGTGCTGCGCGGCATCGATCTCTTCGACTGCGTGATCCCGACGCGCCACGCGCGCAACGGCCACCTGTTCACCGCGGAGGGGGTCATCAACATCCGCAACAGCGTCTATCAGGACGACCTCGCGCCCATCGACGCGAGCTGCGGCTGCTACACCTGCCGCAACTACACGCGCTCCTACCTGAGGCACCTCGACCGCTGCAACGAGATCCTGGGCTCACGACTTAACACGATCCACAACCTCAATTTCTACCTGGAGATGATGCGCGCCGTGCGCGCCGCCCTGGCCGCGGGCCAGTTCGCGTCCTGGGCCCGGGGGTTCCTCATGCGGCGGCGGGCGGACGCGGACGCTATGGCATAATGCCGCCCTTTTTCGCTTCCGGGACTTGCATATGAACCTGATCTCCGATGCCTGGGCGCAAGCCGCGCCTGGACCCACCAGCCAGTTCGCACCGCTCCTGATGATGGTGCTGTTCGTCGGCGTGTTCTATTTCCTCCTGATCCGTCCGCAGCAGAAGAAGGCCAAGGAGCACCAGGCGCTGGTGGCCAAGCTCGCCACGGGGGATGAGGTGGTCACGAACGGCGGCATGCTGGGCAAGGTGACCGAGGTCGGCGATACCTTCGTCACGCTCGAGGTCGCCGAAGGCGTACGCATCAAGGTGCAGCGTGTCCAGATCTCGCAGCTGATGCCCAAGGGCACCCTGAAAAGCGCCTGAGTCATGCTGGAGTACCCCCGCTGGAAGTACATCCTGGTTGCGGCGGTGCTGCTGCTCGCGCTGGTGTTCGCGCTGCCGAACGTGTTCGGCGAGGACCCGGCGCTGCAGGTGGCGCGCAAGGACCACACCGTGGTCACGCCGGACGCCGCACAGTCGGTGGAGTCGTTCCTCAAGACCCACGGTGTGCACTTCGAGAAGAGTTACGTCGATCAGGGACGACTCATGGTGCGCTTCGCCAGCGTGCCCGATCAGCTGGCGGCGCGGGATGCGGTGAACGGCAACGACGACTTCAAGAACAGCTACATCACCGCGGTGTCGTTCGCGCCGCGCACCCCCGAGTTCCTGCGGGCGCTGGGACTTAAGCCGATGCCGCTCGGACTCGACCTGCGCGGCGGCCTGTACCTGCTCTATCAGGTCGACGTCAACTCAGCAATCAGTCAGGCGCTCGAGGGCTACGCGACGGATACGCGCCGGGCACTCACCGGCGCCAACATCGCCTTCAAGGACGTGACGGTCGGCGCCGGCGGCCAGACCAGCACCATCCGCATACAGCTCGCCCCGGGGGCGGATGTCGCTGCGGCACGCAGTGCGCTCACCCAGCCGCTACAGGGCCTGGGCGTAACGACCTCGAGCGAAACGGCGGGCCCGGTGATCGAGGCGACCATGACCAGCGCGCAGGTGCGCGAGCGCCAGGACTACGCCATCCAGCAGAACATCACCACGCTCCGCAATCGCGTCAACGAGCTCGGCGTGTCCGAGCCGATCGTGCAGCGCCAGGGTATCGACCGCATCAACGTGCAGCTCCCCGGCGTGCAGAACTCTGCCGAGGTGAAGGACATACTCGGTCGCGTGGCGACGCTCGAGTTCCGCCTCGAGGACATGCAGAACAACGCCGTCGAGGCGGCGCAGCTGGGCCGCGCGCCGCTCGGCTCGAAACTCTATACCCATACGCGCATCGGGCGGCCGATCCTGCTCAAGCGCGAGGTCATCGCCACCGGCGATCAGCTCACCAACGCCACCACCGGGCAGTCGCAGGAGGGTCCGGCGGTCAACGTGCGCCTCGATGCGCGCGCCGGCGAGAACATGCTCAGGACCACGCGCGCCAACGTCAACAAGCGCATGGCGGTGGTGCTGATCGAGAAACGCCGCGAGACGAGCGAGGTGGACGGCAAGAAGGTGACGCGTGACGTGACCGACGAGGAAGTCATCAACGACGCCACCATCCGCTCGGTATTCAGCAACAACTTCCAGATCACCGGACTTCAGGCCGGCGAGGCGCGCGAGCTGGCGCTGCTCCTGCGTGCCGGCTCGCTCGCGACCCCCCTGTTCCCGATCGAAGAGCGCGCCGTCGGCCCGAGCCTCGGGCGCGAGAACATCGACAAGGGCGTCACGGCCCTCATCGTCGGTATGGCGGGCGTGTTCCTGTTCATGGCCTTCTACTACCAGGTGTTCGGGCTGGTGGCGGACCTGGTGCTGCTCGCGAACGTGGTGCTGCTCACGGCGCTCCTGTCGATGATGCACCAGGTGCTGTCGCTCCCCGGCATCGCCGGCATCCTGCTCACGGTCGGCATGGCGGTGGACGCCAACGTGCTGATCTACGAGCGCATCCGCGAGGAGGTCCGCAAGGGCGTCTCGCCCCAGGCGGCGATCCGCGCCGGCTTCGAAAAGGCCTTCTCGGCGATCGCCGATTCCAACATCACGACGCTGATCGCCGGCGTGGTCCTGTGGGTGCTCGGCACCGGCCCGATCCGCGGCTTCGCCGTGGTGCTGACTCTCGGCATCGCCACCTCCATGTTCACTTCCCTGATGGGGAGCCGGGCGCTGCTCACCCTCATGTACGGCGGCCGCCGCAAGCTCACTCGCCTGGCGATCGGCTGAGCGATCGCCAGGCCCAAGGATCCACCGTGGAATTCTTCAGTCACCAGACCAGCTACCCGTTCATGGCCACCCGCAAGGTGTGGTACACGCTGTCAGCCGTGCTCATGATCGTGTCGCTCGGCTCGTTCTTCCTGCGCGGGGTGAACCTCGCCATCGACTTCACCGGCGGCGTCAGCGCCGAGGCCAGCTTCCCGGGCGCGGCCAACGTGGATGCAGTGCGGGCGCGGCTCGCGGCGGCAGGCTTCCACGAGCCGTCGGTGCAGAACTTCGGCTCCTCGCGCGACGTCGCCATCCGGCTGCCGCCGGATCCCAGACAGACCTCGGAAGCTATCCGCGCGCAGCTCGAGACGGCGCTGCGTGGCGTCGACGCCGGGGCGCAGGTAGTGCAGCTGGATGTGGTGGGACCGCAGGTGGGGAACGAGCTCAAGATGAGCGCGATCTGGGCACTGTTCTTCACGCTGCTCGGGATCTTTCTGTATCTCGCCTTCCGCTTCCACACCTGGCGGCTGTCGCTTGGTGCCATCTTCGCCGTGCTGCACGACCCGATCCTGGTGCTCGGCTTCTTCTCCGTAACGCAGATGTCGTTCGACCTGGCGGTGGTGGCGGCGATCCTGGCGGTGATCGGCTACTCGCTCAACGACACCGTCGTGGTGTTCGACCGCATCCGCGAGCGCTTCGAGGGCAATCGCCGCTCGCCACCGGACGTGGTGCTCGATCAGTCGATCAATCAGACGCTGTCGCGCACCATCATGACCAAGGTGGTCACCTCGATCGTCGTGGTGGCGCTCCTGTTCCTCGGCGGGCCGGCCCTCAAGGGCTTCGCGGCGGCGCTCCTGATCGGCATCGTCGCCGGCACCTACTCCTCGATCTACATCTCGAGCGCCATCGCGCTCGACTGCGGCCTGACCGCCGAGCACGTGTTTCCGACGGTCAAGAAGGCGGCCATTGATCATCTGCCGTAGCGGAGCGCCGTCACGCTGACGGACCCGCACGCCTGGGTGGCGTTCGTCACGCTGTCGGCGCTCGAGATCGTCCTCGGCGTCGACAACCTGATCTTCCTCGCGATCGTGGTGGGGCGGCTGCCGCCCGAGCGGCAGCGCGCCGCGCGCCTCGGCGGCCTGGCGCTGGCGATGGCGACCCGCATCGCGCTCCTGTTCTCGATCGTCTGGCTCACGCACCTCACGCAGCCGTGGCTCGAGCTCGCCGGCCGCTCATTCTCGGCGCGCGATCTGGTGCTGCTCGCCGGCGGCCTGTTCCTGCTGGTGAGCAGCGTGCTCGAGATCCATCAGTCGCTCGAGAGCGCGGCGGAGCCCGTGGCCGCGCCGCGGCCGCGCGCCGGCGTGGCGCTGACGATCGTGCAGATCGGCCTGATCGACATCGTGTTCTCGTTCGACTCGGTGTTCACGGCGGTCGGGCTCGCCCGCGACCTCACTATCATGGTGGCGGCCATCGTGGTGGCGATCCTCGTCATGATGTGGGTGGCGCGGCCGATCGGCGCCTTCGTCGAGCGCCACCCGACGATCAAGATACTGGCGCTCTCATTCCTGATCCTGATCGGGGTGGCGCTGGTGGCCGAAGCGCTGCACTTCGAGATTCCGAAGGGCTACCTGTACTTCGCCATGGCGTTCGCGGTGGCGGTGGAGATGATCAACGCGCGCCTGCGGCGCCGGCTGGAGGATCGCCAGCGCTGAGCGTGAGCCGCGCGCGTCACGCGGGGCGCGGGCTGGCGGCGGCGCCGTTCGCGGCCTGGCGCACGCAGCTGTGCTGGTAGCCGTACACGGCGTACACGACGACGCCCACAACGGTCCACAGCAGCAGTCGCCACCAGGTGGGCGTGCCCAGCGAATACATCATGTACGCGCACACCAGCGCGCCGGCAATGCAGGTGAACCACGGCCACGGGGCGCGGAACGGGCGCGGCAGGTCAGGGCGCGTCCGGCGCAGCACCAGAATGCCGATGCACACCGTTACGAAGGCCGCCAGCGTGCCGATCGCCACCAGTTCGCCCAGGATCTTCACCGGAAACAGCCCGCCGATGATTGCCGCCGACACACCGGTCACGATCGTGCCGGTCGAGGGCGTGCGGAAGCGCGGATGCACCCGACCGAACAAAGGCGGCAGCAGGCCGTCGCGCGCCATGGCGAAGAAGATGCGCGCCTGCGCAATGGTCATGACCAGCATCACGGAGGTCATGCCGGCCACGGCGCCGAGTTTCAGCGGGATACCCAACCAGTGCAGTCCCGGGTACTTATCGAGCGCCAGAGCGACCGGCGCTGCGACATCGAGCTCCTTGTAGCTCACCATGCCGGTGAGCACCGCGGCGACCAGCACATACAGGATGGTGCAGATGACCAGACTCGCCAGGATCCCGATAGGCATGTCGCGCTGCGGGTTCTTGGTCTCCTGCGCGGCGGTCGAGATGGCATCAAAGCCGATGTAGGCAAAGAAAATGACGCCCGAGGCGCCCATGATGCCGCTCCAGCCGAACTGCCCGGTCTTGCCGGTATTGGGTGGTATGAACGGGTGCCAGTTGGCGGTGTTGATGTAACTCACGCCGAACAGGATGAACAGCACGACCACCGTCACCTTGATGGCGACGATCACGGAGTTGAAGGCGGCCGACTGCTTGATGCCGATGTAACAGATAGTCGCGATCGCCGCGACGATCGCCATGGCCGGCACGTTGATGATGGCCCCGGTGCGCACGATGTGGAGCTCGTCCGCACCGGCGCCGAATGGCGCGCTCGAGAGCGCACTGGGGATATGGATGTGCAACTGCTCGAGGAGGCTGATGGCGTAACCCGACCAGCCGACCGACACGGTGGCGACCGCAAACAGGTATTCCAGGATCAGGTTCCAGCCGATGAACCAGGCGATGCCTTCGCCGAGGGTGGCGTAGGAATAGGAGTAGGCGCTGCCGGACACCGGGATCATGGCGGCGAATTCCGCGTAGCACAGCCCGGCAAAGGTACAGCCGATTCCTGCGACGATGAACGACAGCGGCAGCGCCGGTCCCGCGTGGTTGGCGGCGGCGGTGCCGGTGAGCACGAAAATGCCGGTGCCGATGATGCC
>DATMRG010000112.1:0-45666 GCA_035566495.1 Steroidobacteraceae bacterium
CGAGCTCGGCGTGCAGCAGCGAGTCGAAGCGCGCGACCGTCACCGGGGCGCCGTCGCTGGTGCGCGCACTGTGGCGCAGGCACTGCCATAGCTGCGCGCGGCAGATCTCGGCGGTGGCCGCGTCCTCCATGAGGTGATAGAGCGGCACGCAGCCATTGCCGCGCAGCCAGGACTCGAGGTACTGCACGCCGACGCGGATGCAGTTGCGCAGGCCCTCCTCCGTGATCGCGCCCTCCGGAATCGTCACCAGGTCCTGGGCCGTGACCTGCACGTCGGTGCGCAGCACGCCGAGCTGATTCGGCCCGCGCATCACCGCATCGAAGGGCTCGCGCGCGATCGCGGCCAGGCCCGGGTGGGCGATCCAGGTGCCGTCGTGGCCGGCGCGCGCCTCGCGCAGCTTGTCGGCGCGCACCCGCGCCATGGCCGCCTCGTTGGCGTCCCGGTCGTCGCGGATCGGTATCTGCGCCGCCATGCCGCCCATGGCGTGCGCGCCGCGGCGGTGGCAGGTGCGGATCAGGAGATCGACGTAGGACTTGAGGAAATGCCGCTCCATCGTGACCGCGGCGCGGTCGGGGAGCAGGAAGTCCGGGCGGTTCCGGAATTTCTTGATGAAGCTGAAGATGTAGTCCCAGCGGCCGCAGTTGAGCCCCGCGGAGTGCTCGCGCAGCTCGTAGAGGATCTCGTCCATCTCGAAGGCCGCCAGAATCGTCTCGATGAGAACCGTCGCCTTGATGGTGCCGCGCGGCATGCCGAGCGCGTCCTGGGCGGCGAGGAACACGTCGTTCCAGAGCCGCGCCTCGAGATGGCTCTCCATCTTCGGCAGGTAGAGATAGGGGCCCGTGCCGCGCCGCGCCAGCGCGTCGTAGTTGTTGGCGAGGAACAGCGCGAAGTCGAACAGCGCCCCCGACACCAGCTCGCCGTTGACCGCCACGTGCTTCTCGGGCAGATGCCAGCCGCGCGGCCGCACGATGAGGGTCGCGGTGCGCTCGGCGAGGCGATAGACCTTGCCGGTCGCGGCGTCGGCGAAGCTGATGGTGCGGCGGATGGCGTCGGCGAGGTTCACCTGGCCGCGAATCACGTTCTCCCAGGTCGGCGCGAGCGAGTCCTCGAAGTCCGCCATGAAGGCGTTCACCGGGGCGTTGAGCGCGTTGATGATCATCTTGCGGTCGACGGGACCGGTGATCTCGACGCGCCGGTCGAGGAGATCGGCGGGCACTGGCGCGATGCGCCAGTCGCCGGCGCGCAGCTCCGCCGTGGCCGCCGGGAACTGCGGCAACACGCCGGCATCGAACTCGGCCTGGCGGCGGGTGCGCTCGGCGAGCAGCTCGAGCCGGCGCGGATTGAAGCGGCGATGGAGGCTGGCGAGCAGCTGCAGTGCGAGCGGCGTCAGCACTTCGTCCGCGCGCTCGATGTTTGCGCCCAGGATCTCGACCCTGGGGCCGTTCTGCTCGCGGGAATACACCCGCTCCGTGGCGCCGCTCTGCATGGGTTCCGAGCATACACGGCTGTTAAGGGAATTTGACTACGGAAACTTCACACTGTTAATTTCACAAGCGAGGCGCGCCGGCCGCGCTGCGGATCTGACATATGCCCGAGCTGATGCGCCGCGGACACTTCCTCGGCACCAAGCTGCGCTCGCTGCGCAAGCGCAACGGACTCACGCTGGAGGAGCTGTCGGTGCGCTGCATCCAGCGCAACGCCGGGATGGCGCCGTCCGTGTCCTACCTGAGCATGATCGAGGGCGGCAAGCGCACGCCCTCCCCGGCGCTCCTGGAGCTCCTGGCGTCGATCTTTCAGCGCTCCCCGGCGTGGTTCCTCGACGAGAGCGCCGAGCCCGAGCCGACCACGGCGGCCGCGGCCGCCGGCGTGCCGCGCATGCCGTTCGAGCCCGCCTTCCTCTTCTCGAAGAGCCTGCTGCAAGCGGCGATCCCCGAGCTCCTCGCGCAGACCGGCACGAGCGGCCGGCAGTTCGCGCACCTCCTCATCCGCTCCCACCAGGAGATGTCGCGCAACGACTTTCCCGATCTCGAGCGCGCCGCCGAGCAGGTCGGCGAGCGGCGCTTCCCGCTCGGGGTCGAGGACCTGACGCGGCTCGCGAAGCGCCACGGGCTCGAGATTCGCTGGTTCGAGCGCAAGCCGGTGCTGGCGCGCGACAAGGACCGCGAGGTGCGCAGCATGGTGCGCTCCTTCTTCGAGGCTCCGGGCGTGGTCTATGCCAATCGCGCGCTGCAGGCAGACCCGGCGCGGCTCAAGTTCGACCTGGCCGCGCACATCGCCCACAAGGTGCTGCACGGGGGCGACGGCCTCAAATCCCCGCACGCCACCGGCGGCGAAATGGGCGGGAGCCCCGAGGGGGGCTCGGGCGCCGCGGGACTTGAGCCCCAGGACGTGCTGCACGCGTGGCGCGATTTCGAATGCAGCTTCTTCGCCGGCGCACTGCTCGCACCAAGGGTTCCGTTCCGGCGCTTTCTGGCGCGCGAGCGCTACCGCGTCGCGGCCGGCGAGAAGCTCGAGCTCACCCCCGCGGTGGTGATGCGGCGGATGACCAAGGTCTCGCCCTACCCTTACTGGCACTTCTTCGACGCCTATCCGCCCGGCTACCTGCGCGCGGTGTATCGCGGCAACGGCATTCCCCTCCCCTGGGGCAACCTCGCCCAGGTGAGCGACCCTTGCCCCAACTGGGCCGTGTTCCGCATGATCGACGGCCAGCACGGCGAGTCGGGCTCACAGATCTCGGTGCTGCGCGATGGCGAGCAATCCTTCCTCTACTGCTGCCACTCGCTCCGCGTGCGCGACATGGCGGGCAACCCGCATGTGCTCTCGGTCGGCGTCGATCTCGCGCCGGCGCTCGACGCCAACGGCGTCGACAGCACGGCGACCGTCGGCGCGATCCTGCGCGAGTGCCTGCAGCGGCGCGGTGAGGCGCGCATCCCGAAGGAGGCGGCCCAGGCGCTCGGCGCGCTCGCCAACGTACTCAACATCGCCTGGATCGAGGATGCGCTCGCCCAACCGGCACGCGTAATCTGTCCGCGCAGCACCCGTTGCCCGCGGCGGGAACGCTGTGAGCACGCGCCCGCCTCGCGCGCGCGCGAAATCGCCGATGTGCGCGAGGAGATCCTCGGCCGCGAGCCGTGATGGCATCATAGGCAGCCATGAGATCAGGATCCTCGCTGGCGGCGCTCATGCTGCTGGTCTGGCCCGCCGCCGGCGCGGCCGGCGCAAGCCCGGCGCTCGCGGGCGAGCAGGCCGCGATCGCCCGCTGGCGCAGCGAGCGCGTCGAGAGTCTCACCAGTGACAGCGGTTGGCTGACCCTCGCGGGACTCTTCTGGCTGAAGGAAGGCGATAACACCTTCGGCCGCGCCGCCGGCAACTCGCTGGTCCTCGACAACGCCGCGCTCGCCGACGCCGCGGGCTCGTTCGTGCTGAGCGGCCGCCAGGTGCGCTTCGTCGCACGCCCCGGGAGCGGTGTCAGCCACGATGGCCGGGAGGTCACGACACTCGATCTCACCCCCGACAGCAGCGGCCATCCGACGGTGCTGGCGAGCGGTGCGCTGCGCTTCTACGTCATCGAGCGAGCCGGAAATCTCGGCGTGCGCGTACGGGATCTCAACAACCCTCACCGCACCGGGTTCCGCGGACTCGAGTACTTTCCGGTCAGCGCCGACTGGGTGGTGAACGCCCGCTTCGAGCGCTACACGCCGGTACGCCACATCAGGATCATCAATATCCTCGGCATGGAGCTCGAGATGGACTCCCCGGGCGCGGTCGTGTTCACCAGGAATGGGCGCGAGTGGCGGCTCGACACCGTGCTCGAGGAGCCCGGCGACCAGGAGCTCTTCATCATGTTCGCCGACGCGACCAGCGGCCACGAGACCTACGGCGCCGGCCGCTTCCTTTATATCCCGCTCCCGGCGGGCGACTCGGTGCCGGTCGATTTCAACAAGGCCTACAACCCACCGTGCGCGCTCAACGAGTTCGCAACCTGCCCGCTGCCACCCTGGCAGAACCGCCTCAAGCTCAAAGTCACCGCGGGCGAGAAGAAATACGCCGGCGGAATCGACCACCACCTGTAAGGGAATTCACTAAGGTTCGGAGCGTCGCTCGACGCGCCGCGCTTCGATGCCCCGTGCGATCTGCCGGCGCACGGCGGGGGTGAGCGCGAGGCTCGGCGGCGCGGTCCGCGCCTCGAAGGGTCCGAGCGCCCCGGCGACCGCAGCGTGGGCCGACGCCGTGGCCGGCGGGAATGCCATGAAGGCATCACTGCGGATCGGGCCGCCCGCGTCGGTCTGGGCGTAGAGCGGCAGCGAGCCGGTGACGCTCGTCAGCGCCTCGTAGTCGCCGACGAAGAGTCCGCCCGAGACGGGCGCGAGATCCATGTCGAAGGGCCCGGAAAGATGCGCCTCCTGGAAGGTCGTGCCATCGCTCGAGGTCACCATCCAGGCATCGGCGAGGAGCGACCCGAAGGGCGCGAACGCATCGTTCCGCAGGTCGTAGTAAGTCACGGTGATGACCCCGCTCGCCGCGACGTGCACGGTCGGCGTGAAAGCCTGCGCCGACGGGTCGGCATTCACCTCGACCGGCGCCGACCACGTCATGCCGCCATCCGAGGAGTGGCTCATCGCGATGCCATCGCGCGCGCCTCCCGCGAAGCGCCCGTCCTGCCAGGCAACGTAGACGACGCCGCCCGGCGCCACGCTCACCGAGACGATGTCGGCGCCGTCGCGTACGGTCTGGCCGGTGCGCGGATCCGCCGTGCCGACCGGCTCGAGCGCGGCGATCGTGACCGGCGCCGACCAGGTCGTGCCGTGATCGCTCGACCGCACGAGACGCGCGAGCGCCGTAGTCAGCCCGCCCGCGCCCGTGTCGAGCTCCGTGAAGACGTCGAGCACCACGTCCCCCGGCAGCACCACGATCTGGTTGCCGAGCGTCTGATTGGCGGGCCCGGGATCATAGATGCTGCGCGCCGCCTCCCAGGTCGCACCGCCATCCGCGGTGAGCGCCAGGTAGCTCGGTCCGGCGCTCGGGCCGTTGAGCCGGTCCCACACGACGTAGACATAGCTCGAGTCGGTCGGATCGGCGGTGATCGAGCCCTTGTCGTCGAAGAACTGCGCGCCGTCCTGGATGAGCGCGACCGGCGCGCTCCAGTTGAGGCCGCCATCCTGCGACGCTGCGACCAGCATCGCGCTCGATGAGCCCGCGGCCAGCACGCCTGCGGTAAAGGACAGCGACAGGGCATAGACGGCGCCGCTCGGCGCCGCGGTGAGCCACACATCGCTCGCGCGCGCGTAGTCGCCGGCGCTGCCGGCCGCGCCGCCCGTGCAGCGCGAGAACGCCGCGTTCGAGAGCGTCCAGGTCGTCCCGCCGTCGAAGGAGGCGGCGAGACTCAGGCCCTGCGCGCCGCCAGTCGACCAGCGGTTCTGCTGCCAGCCGGCGATGAGGTTCATGGGATTCGCAGGGTTGGCGACCACCGAGGGCTCGGCGACCGTGTCGGTGTAGAGCGTTCCGTTAGGCGCTACCCCATCGCACCCGGCCGTGAAGGTCGAGGCCTTGGAGAGCTGCACCAGCGCGACCGAGCTGTAGGGAGGGGGCGATCGACCGGCGCTCTGGCCTCCTCCTCCGCCGCCACCGCAGGCTGCGGGAAGCCCGAGCAGTGCCAAGATCACGGCGTGCCGTGGCCACATCGTCCGCTCTCCGTCAGTCATCCACTCGGCGGGCGGCCTGCGCGCCGCCGAACGCGTAGCGCACGCCCACCCACGCTCCGAAGGGAGCTCCCGGACCCCGGAACTGGCTCACGGCCGGTGCGACGCCCGCGGCCGGACCGAAGCTGCGGCCCGGCCCGGTGAAGAAATTCTCCTCGAGAGCTCCGAAGTCATAGTAACGCGCATCGAAGGCGTTGTTGACGCGGGCGAAGAGCTCGAGGTTCCCGCCGAGCCGGCAGCCGGCATCGAGGCTCACGAGCACGTAACCAGGCAGCTGGCCGTTGCGATCGGCGTTGTTCTCGTCGCCGCGCGCGTACGCGCCGCTGCTCACGACCACGCTCGTGCCGAGCGACCAGCGGCCGCCCGGGTCGTATTGCGCGCGGAGCTTGAGGGTCTGGCGCGGAATCGACGGGATCCGGTCCCCGGGCGTCACCAGGATGTCACCGTTCGCATCCGCGCTCGAGTTGAAGAGACTCGGCTCGCTGAAAGAGGAGCGGAACGTGGCGTCGACGAAGCTGTAACGCAGCGTGAGGGCGAGCGGACCCTGGCGCGTCGACCCGGCGAGCTCGGCGCCGGTGCGGCGCGTCGCGCCGACGTTGGCGTAGTAGCCGGCATTGGGAGCGCCGGCGCCGGCGCTGATGAACTCGATGTCGTTGCTGAGACGGCTCTGGTAGAGGGCAGCGCTCCACTGCCAGCGCCCGCTCTGCCCGCGTGCGCCGAGCTCGAGCGTGCGCGCGATTTCCGCGGCGAGGGGCGGATCGGAGACGAAGTCGTTGGGGAGCTGGCAGGGCGCGGTGGGATCGGCGCAGGTGAGCTCGATCGCCGAGGGGGCGCGCATGCCCTGGCTGTAGCCGGCGTAGAGCGTGAGCCCCCGGCGCGGATTGAAGTTGGCGCCGGCCGCGGGGTTGAAGCGGGTGAAGACGTGCGTGCCATCGAGCTGCGGCGCGAGTCCGCTCAGGTCCCTGACCCTGACCGCGGCGCGGTCGTAGCGTCCCGAGGCGGTCAGCGTCCAGCGCGGCGTCGGGTGCCAGGCGTCCGCCACGAACAGCCCGAGAGCGTCGTTGTCGGTGTCCGCATCGGTGACCGGCATGAAGGCTCCGAGGCCGATGGTGTCGCGGTCCGCCGTGAACGCGGCGTCCTGGGAGAGCTGTCGGAAGCGGGTATGCGCGGCGTCCTCGGTGACGCCGAGCGTGAGTTGGTTCGGCTGCGGCCCGGTCGAGCTCACCGTGAGCTGCAGTCCGCCGCCGTAGCCCTGCGCGTCGATGTCGGCGAGTGCGTTCGAGCCCTCGAGGAGATCCGGCAGGCCGGTGGCGGGATCGACCTGTCCGTAATCCGGATTGACGTTGCTGTCGACGGCCGTCGTACGGAAGCTGCGGTAGTAGGCGTTACCGCCGACCAGCACCCCTGCGCTGAGGAAGTGGCTGCCCTTGAGCGTGACCAGCGCCAGGCGGTTCTCGGTGGTGTCGGGCCAGGTGTAGGCCTGGCGGTCATCGGAGAAAAAGGACCGCGGGATGGTCTGGGTGCCCTCGAGCTCGTTGCGGGCGACGGTGAGCGCCAGGTCGACGTCGGTCTTCGCGTCCTGCCAGCCGGCCTTGCCGAAGAGCTGCCGCACCTCGCTTGGGTTGTGGTCCGCCCAGCCGTCGTCGTCGAAGTAGCTGGCGGTCACGAATGCATCGAGCGGGCCGCGCGAGCCGCCCCATTCGAGCTCGACGCTGCGGCGGCCGAAAGAGCCGGCCGTGGCTTCGAGCGCGCCGCCCGGATACTCGGCGCCGCTCTTGGTGTAGATCGCGAGCGCGCCGCCGAGCGTATTCAGGCCGAAGGCCGGATTCGATCCCGGGATCAGCTGGATGCTGGAGATCGCGGCCTGCGGAATCAGGTCCCAATTGACGACGTCGCCGAAGGGCTCATTCACGCGCACCCCGTCCTGGAACACCGACATGCCCTCGGGGGTGCCGAGGAGCGGAGAGGCGGTGAAGCCGCGGAAGGCGATGTCGGGCTGGAAGGGATTGCCCTGCGCGGCGTTGGCGCTGACGCTGCCCGCGTTCTGCGCCAGGTACTCGGCGGCGCTGGCGTGATGCTGACGGCCGAGATCACCGCTCGTGTAAATCTGCACGTTGGCGGGCACGTCCTCGAGGGGCGTGCCGAGCCCCGGCAGCGGTGTCGTGCCGACGACCGTTACCGTGGGCAGCTCGAGCGCTTCGGCGGGATTGGGCGGTGGGGGATCTGGGCCGGCGGCGCGCACCGCTCCGCCCCAGCCGAGGAGCGCCGCGCACGCAGCGCCGAGTACACGCGCGCCGCAGCGGCCGGTCAGCTGCCGATGAAGATCGTCGCCGGGTGCTCGAGGCACTCTTTCAGCGCCTGGATCATCGCCGCCGCGTCGTAGCCGTCGACGAAGCGGTGGTCGAAGGAGGAGGACAGGTTCATCGTGCGGCGGATCGCAATCGCCCCCTCGAAGACCACCGGACGCTCGATGGCGCGGTTCACGCCGACGATCGCCACCTCGGGCGCGTTGATGATCGGCGTGCTGGCGATGCCGCCGAGCTTGCCGAGGCTGGTGATGGTGATGGTCGAGCCCGTGAGCTCCTCGCGCGTCGCCTTGTTGGTGCGCGCGGCCTCGCTCACCCGGCGCATCTCCGCCGCCAGGTCCCAGAGCGAGCGTTTGTCGGCGTCGTGCACCACCGGCACCTTGAGTCCGTCGGGAGTCTGGGTGGCGACGCCGAGATGCACCGCCGCGTAGCGCACGATCACGCCGCGCTCCGCGTCGTAGTGCGCATTGCATTGCGGGAAGTCGCGCAGCACGCGCACCAGCGCCATGCCGAGGAACGGCAGGTAGGTGAGGCCCGGCGCGCCGCGCTCGAGCCTGCTGTTGAGATGCCGGCGCAGCGACTCGAGCTCGGTGACGTCGAGCTCCTCGACGTAGGCGAAGTGCGGAATGTTGCGCTTCGCCTCGCTCATGCGCTGGGCGATGAGGCGCCGCAAGCCGATGACCTTGATCTCCTCGGTGGCGCCCGGCATGCGCGCCGGCTTGGCCGCCGCCGCAACCGGCCGCGGCGCGGGCCTGAGCGGTACCGGCTGTCCGGCGCCTCGCGCGACGAAGGCGTCGAGGTCCTTCGACACGATGCGGCCGCTCGGGCCCGAGCCCGCCACCTGCCGCAGGTCGATGCCCGCCTCGTGGGCGCGGCGGCGGATCGCCGGGGAAGTGGCGACGCGGCCGCGCGCGGCGGCCGCCGCCACGTGCGCCTCGAGCGCGGCGCTCACGCCGTGGCCGTTGCCACTGCGAGCGGCGGCGTGCGTCGCGGCCGGCGCCGGAGCCGCCGTGGCTGCCGCGACCAGCGCCACCGGCACGCTCTGCGCAGCGGCGGCCTCGGCGGCGCCCGAGCCGGTCTCGAACACGATCAGCTCCGCTCCCACCGGCACCATGTCGCCGGGCTCGCCGGTCGTCGACACGACGCGTCCGCTCACCGGCGCCGGCACTTCGACCGCCGCCTTCTCGGTCATCACCTCGACGACCACGTCGTCCTCGGCCACCGTGTCGCCGGGCTTGACGCGCCAGCCGACGATCTCGGCCTCGACCGTACCCTCGCCGAGATCCGGCAGCTTGAACACGTACCTGCTCATGCGGCCCCCATCACCTGTTTGAGCGCCGCGGCGATGCGCGCCTGCCCCGGAAAGTAGTCCCACTCGAAGGCGTGCGGGTACGGCGTATCCCAGCCGGTCACGCGCTGCACCGGCGCTTCGAGATTCCAGAAGCAGTGCTCCTGGATGGTCGCGACCAGCTCGGCGCCGTAGCCGCTGAAGCGCGTTGCCTCGTGCACCACCACGCAGCGGCCGGTCTTGCACACCGAGGTGCTCAGGGTGTCGACATCGAGCGGCGACATGGTGCGCACGTCGACGATCTCGGCATCGATGCCGGTGGCGCGCACCGCGGCCTCGACCACGTGCACCATGGTCCCGTAGGTCACGACGCTCACCTCCTTGCCGGTGCGCACCACCTCGGCGCGCCCGAGCGGCACGGTGTAGTGGCCCTCGGGCACCTCGCCGCGCGGATGCGCGCTCCAGGGCACGGCGGGCTTGTGCGGGTCGCCGTCGAAGGGACCGTTGTAGAGGCGCTTCGGCTCGAAGAACACCACCGGGTCCTCGCCCTCGATCGCGGCGATCAGCAGACCCTTGGCGTCGTACGGGTTCGAAGGCATCACGACTTTGATGCCGCAGACGTGCGTGAACACCGCCTCCGGGCTCTGCGAGTGGGTCTGGCCGCCGCGGATGCCGCCGCCGCAGGGCGTGCGGATGGTCACCGGCGCCTGGAACTCCCCGGCCGAGCGGTAACGCAGGCGCGCCAGCTCGCTCACCACCTGGTCGTAGCCGGGATAGATGTAGTCGGCGAACTGGATCTCGGCCACGGGCTTGAGTCCGTTGACACCGAGGCCGATGGCGGTCGCGATGATCCCGCCCTCGGCGATCGGCGTGTCGAGCACGCGATGCTCGCCGTGCTTGCGCTGCAGTCCCTCGGTGGCGCGGAACACGCCGCCGAAGTAGCCGACGTCCTCGCCGAGGATGACGACGCGCGGATCGCGCTCGAGCATCACGTCCATGGCGGAGTTGAGCGCCTGGACCATGTTCATGCGGGCCATCGGCTCAGCCCTTGCGTGCCGCGGACGGGGCCGGCGCGGCGCGGGTCTCGCCCTGCGCCTCGCGCAGCGCGCGCAGCTCGCGCTGCTGCTGCTTCAGGTTCGGCGGCATCTCCTTGAGCACGTCCTCGAACATGGTGAGTGGATCGAGCCAGGGACCGGTGGTGAGCGTGCCGAAGCTCTCGGCCTCCTTCCAGGAGGCGTTGACGTGCGCCTCGAGCTCCTTCTCGAGCCGCGCGTGCCGCTCCTCGGACCACTCGCCGAGCGCGATCAGGTGTTGTTTGAGACGGATGATCGGATCGCCGAGCGGCCACGCGCGCCATTCCTCCTTGGGGCGGTAGCGCGAGGGATCGTCGCTGGTGGAGTGCGCCGCGGCGCGGTAGGTGACCAGCTCGATCAGCGTCGGGCCGCCGCTCTGACGCGCGCGCTGCGCGGCCCACTGGCTCACGCCGTACACCGCGAGAAAATCGTTGCCGTCGACGCGAATGCCGGGGATGCCGTAGCCCGGACCGCGCTGCGCGAAGGTCTGATGCTCGCCGCCGGCGAAGCCCTGGAAGGTGGAGATGGCCCACTGGTTGTTGACCAGGTTGAGAATCACCGGCGCCTGATAGACGGCGGCGAAGGTCATGGCGTAGTGAAAATCGGCCTCGGCGCTCGAGCCCTCGCCGATCCAGCCGGCCGCGATCCGGTCCTCGCCCTTGATGGCGGCCGCCATCGCCCAACCCACCGCCTGTGGAAACTGCGTGGCGAGATTGCCGGAGATCGAGAAGATGTTGCCGCTGCCCCAGTGATACATGATGGGCATCTGGCGGCCCTTGCACATGTCGTGCGTGTTCGAGAGGCACTGGCACATAAGGTCGACCAGGTTGCGGCCGCGGACCACCTGCAGTCCCTGCTGGCGGTAGGAAGGAAACAGCATGTCGGTGGGCTGCAGCGCCATGCCGGCCGCCACCGCCACCGCCTCCTCGCCCGTCGACTTGATATAGAAGGAGATGCGCCCCTGGCGCTGGATCTTCTGCATGCGATCGTCGAACAGACGCGTGAGCAGCATGTGACGCAGCCCGACCTGCAGCTCCTCGGGCTCGAGGTGCGGGTTCCACGGACCGACCGCGCGGTGGTCGGCATCGAGCACGCGCACCATCTCGAGCGACAGCTTCTCGATGTCGCGCGCCGCGGCGGTGACGTCCGGGCGGATCACGGCTCCGGCCGGCGAGATCTGCAGATAGCTGAAGTCGGGTTCCTGTCCGGGGCGTGCCGGCGGGTGGGGAACGTGCAGGCGCGAGCGTGGGGTCATAGGGCCTGGTCGGCTCAGGTTGCAGTTGCGGGCATCGCTTCGGCAGGATTGTAATCGCCTCACACGGGTAACACTACGAGTGAAGACACTCGTGAAGCCGAGAGCCACATTCAGGGGCGTGGTACTGCGCACCGCGGTACCGCGGCCCGTGCCGCGCCCGGCCGCGCCAGCGCCGGGCCCGGCGCGTGTGCGCGTGGCGCGCGAAGTGGCGGGACGCGGCGGCAAGGGTGTCTCGGTGATCCGCGGCCTGCCGCTCGGGCAGGACGCGCTCGAGGAGCTCGCCACCCGTCTCAAGCGCCTGTGCGGCGCGGGCGGCGCGGTCCGCAACGGCGCGATCGAGATCCAGGGCGAGCACCGCGACCGGCTGGTGGCGGAGCTCACCAGGCTCGGCTACGAGGCGAAACGCGCCGGCGGCTGAGCGGTCCAACGCGGAAACGGCGAGCGGTGCGCGCACCAACCCCGCGGGCACTTGCGGTACAGTAGTAGACCTGCAACGGAGCGGGGATGTGACGTGAACGACAACCGAGAGACGGCAGCTGCGACCCGGGACGGCCACATCCTGCTGTTCGCGCGTAACTTCTTCCGCCATCCGCGCATGCTCGGCTCGATCGTGCCGAGCTCGCGTTTCCTCATCCGCGAGCTGCTCGGCCCGGTCGACTGGACGCGGGCGCGCGTCATCGTCGAGTACGGACCCGGCGTGGGCGGCATCACCGCGGAGGTGCTGCGGCGCATGCGCCCCGACGCGCTCCTGATCGCGATCGAGATGAACCCCGACTTCGTGAGCTACCTGCGCGGCGCGTTGACCGATGCCCGGCTGCGCGTGGTCGAGGGATCGGCGGAGTCGGTCGACGAGATCCTGCGCCGCTACGGCCAGCGGCAGGCCGACTACATCATCTCCGGCATTCCCTTCAGCACCATTCCCGCGCCGGCGCGCGAGCACATCCTGCACAAGACCCGCGCGGTGCTGGCGCCGGGCGGCGCGTTCCTCGTCTATCAGTTCACGACGCGCGTGCTCGAGGACCTCAAGCGCATCTTCGGCTACGTGGGACGAAAGTTCGAGCCGCTCAACGTCCTACCGGCGCACCTGTTCTTCTGTCAGCCCGCCGCCGGCTGAGCGCTCGCGGATGTTCGTCTCATGAGCACGGTTTGGCTCGGAACCCGTAAGGGATTGTTCGCGCTGCGCGCCGATGCGCGGCGGCGGACCTGGAAGCTCGCCGGGCCGCAGTTCCTCGGACACATCATCCATCACGTCGTCCAGGATCCGCGCGCGCCGCGCACGGTGCTGATGGCGGCCAAGACCGGACACCTCGGGCCGACGGTGTTCCGCTCGAGCGATCGCGGCCGCACCTGGCGCGAGGCCTCCCAGCCGCCGGCGTTCCGCAAGGCCGCCGAGGGCGAGCCGGCGCGTGCGGTCGAGCGTGTCTTCTGGCTGACACCGGGCCACGCCAGTGAGCCCGGCGTTTGGTATGCGGGCAGCACCCCGGCGGGACTGTTCCGCTCGGAGGACGGCGGTGAGCGCTGGGAGCCGATCGCCGGCTTCAACGACCATCCGATGCGCTCGAAGTGGGTGTTGAACGGCACGCCCGACGGCGAGCTCGTGCATTCGATCCTGGTGGATCCGCGCGACGCGCGCCATCTCTATGTCGGGATCTCGGTCGGCGGCGTGTTCGAGTCCGCCGACCGCGGGGCGGACTGGACGCCGCTCAACGAAGGCGTCGCCGCGGACTTCCTGCCCGACCCGAACGCGCCCTTCGGCCACGACCCGCATTGCATCGCGCAGCACCGGGCGCGGCCCGATCGCCTGTACCAGCAGAATCACTGCGGCATCTACCGGCTCGATCGTCCGGGGCGGCGCTGGCAGCGCATCGGCAGCGCCATGCCGAAGAAGATCGGCGACATCGGCTTCCCCATCGTGCTGCATCCCACCGATCCCGACACCGCCTGGGTGCTGCCCATGGACGGCCAGACGGTCTGGCCGCGCACCTCGATCGGCGGCAAGCCCGCCGTGTACCGCACCCGCGACGCCGGCCGCAGCTGGCAGCGCCTCGATCGCGGCCTGCCGGGTGAGCGCGCCTGGTTTACGGTGCTGCGCCAGGCCATGTGCGCCGACGCCGAGGCGCGCACCGGCCTGTACTTCGGCACCACCGGCGGCGATGTCTGGGCGAGCACCAACGGTGGCGACAGCTGGCGCTGCCTCGCCAGCCACCTGCCGGAGATCTACTCCGTCACTCACGCGGCCTGAGGCCCAAGGTGAGCTGCACCGTCCGTATCGCGAGTCCCCTGCACTCCTACACCGCGGGCGCAGCCCGCGTCGGCGGCCGCGGCAACACGCTCGCGGAGGTGCTCGGCGATCTCGAGCAGCGCTTCCCCGGCATCCGCTTTCGCATGATCGACGAGCAGGACCGCATCCGTCCGCACATGCGGTTGTTCGTCAACTCCGAGGAGGCGCGCGATCTCGCCGCGCCGGTGCGCCGCGGCGACACCGTGCACGTGATCTGTGCGCTCTCCGGAGGATGAGGCCGTGACGCTGTCCGCGGCGGAGCGCGCCCGCTATCAGCGCCATCTCTCGCTCAGGGAGATCGGCGCGGCCGGCCAGGAGAAGCTCAAGGCCGCGCGTGTCCTGATCGTGGGCGCGGGCGGGCTCGGCTCCCCTGCGGCCCTGTACCTCGCGGCCGCCGGTTGCGGCGCCCTCGGGCTCGTCGATTTCGACCGCGTCGATGTCTCGAACCTCCAGCGCCAGGTGCTGTTCGACACCGCGGCGATCGGAGAGCTCAAGGCCGAGGCCGGCCGCGAGCGCCTCGCCGCCCTGAATCCCGAGATCCGCGTGGTCGCCCATGCGCTCGAGCTCAAAGCGGCCAGCGTGCTCTCGCTCCTCGCCGAATACGACCTGGTCGTCGACGGGAGCGATCGGCTCTCGACGCGCTACATCGTCAACGATGCCTGCGTGATCCTCGGGCGGCCGCTGGTGTCGGCGGCGATTCACCGCTTCGAGGGACAGCTGACGACCTACGTGCCCGGGCGCGGGCCGTGCTACCGGTGTCTGTTCCCGCAGGCCGCGGACGGCATGGTCGCCAACTGCGCCGAGGCCGGCGTGCTCGGCGTGCTGCCGGGCGTGCTCGGGACGCTGCAGGCCACCGAGGCCATCAAGCTCATCACCGGCGTCGGCACGCCGCTGGTCGGCAGACTCCTCACCTACGATGCGCTCGAGCTGCGCTTCCATGAGTTCCGCGTCGAGCGGCGGCGCGACTGCGCCGTGTGCGGCGAGGCCCCGACGATCACCGCGCCGCGCGACCCGCCGGCGCCGGCCGCGGCCGCCGCCGATGGCGTGCGCCGCCTGAGCGCGCGTGCGCTCAGCGCGCTGCTCGAGACCGGCGCGCCCGCGCCGCCGCTCATCGACGTGCGCGAGCCCTGGGAGTTCGCCACCGGCCATCTGCCGGACGCGGTCAACATCCCGCTCGGCGAGCTACCCGAGCGCCTCGCCGAGGTACCGCGCACCGGTGGCGCCGTGTTCATCTGCCGCAGCGGCGGCCGCAGCATGCGGGCCTGCACCCTGGCGCTCGCGGCGGGCGTCGCGGCGCCCGCGAACCTCGAAGGCGGCATGCTCGCCTGGGCCGCCGACGTCGATCCCACCCAGCCGGTCGCCTAAAACGCGGTAGGTAGCTGCGACCTGGCGAAGCATGGCGTCCGCAGCGGCGCGGGCGGCAATTCGATGCGCCGCTGAAGCAGCGCGAGCGCCGCCTGCGGGTCGTCGACGAACGTGAACAGCCCGAGATCCGCCCGGTCGATGGTGCCGTGGCGCACCAGTGCCTCGAAGTCGATCACTTCGTTCCAGTAGGCCGAGCCGTACAACAGCACCGGGATCGTGCGGTCGAGCTTGCGCGTCTGTGCCAGCGTCAGGATCTCGAACAGCTCATCGAACGTGCCGAAGCCTCCGGGGAACGCCACCAGCGCGTGCGCGAGGTGGGCGAACCAGAGCTTGCGCATGAAGAAGTAATGGAATTCGAACGAGAGCTCGGGCGTGATGAACGGGTTAGGACGCTGCTCCCTGGGCAGGCCGATGTTCAGCCCGATGCTGCGTCCGCCGGCGAGCGAGGCACCGCGGTTGGCCGCCTCCATGATGCCGGGACCACCGCCCGAGCAGACGATGAGGCGCTCGCCGCCCGGAAGACTGCGGCTCCAGGCGGTCACGAGGCGCGCGAGCTCGGTCGCCTCCTCGTAGTAGCGGCCGAGCACGCCGCCGCTGCGCGCACGCGCCGAGCCGAAGAACACCACGGTCGCCACCACGCCGCACTCGCAGAAGGTGCGCATGGGCGCGAGATATTCGGACACGATCCGTATCGGGCGCCCCTCGTCCGAATCGATGAACTTCGGATCGTGGTACGCGAGCTTCGGGCTGTGCGCCATGGGTTACCGGCTCCGGGAAGGCGGCGTGCGCCGCGCGAAGCCTTAGTGTGGCAATTCGAGGCTCGGCCGTCATCCGCGCCCCCCGGAGCGGGCGCTCCTTCGCACCGCTCCGGGCCCAGGGGTCACCGCGCGCGGCCCTCATCTTCCTGCGGGCGGCGGGCCGGCGACGCTCACGTGGTCTACCCGCACACGACGACGATTGGTACTGCGCTACCCTACGATCATCGTGTTGCGCCCTCATGGCAGAAGCATTGCGTCGTTCCCCGCAGCGGTCTGCGCCGCGGGGCTCGCCTGGGGCGCGCAGGGGGGCGCCGCGCCTGAGGGGGCGGCGCCTGCGGCAGGCCCTCCCGACGCGGCCCGCACGGCCGCCCTTCCGCCGCTCGATGCGGCGACTTCGCTCCTGGTCGTCGCGCCGCATCCGGACGATGAGACGCTCTGTTGTGCCGGAGTCATCCAGCGGGTAGTGCGCGCCGGCGGCCGCGCGAGCATCGTGTGGATCACGAGCGGAGATGCGTCGCTCCTCGACCTGCTGCTCCTCGAGAGGAGTCTCACGGGAAGCTCGGCCCGGCTGCGCGAGCTCGGCGCACGCCGCATGGGCGAGGCCCGCGGGGCGGCGGCGCTGCTCGGCGTGCCCCTCGAGCGGCAGCTGTTTCTCGGCTATCCGGACCGCGGACTCGAGCGCCTGCTGAGCGATCACCGCGACGCGCTCTACACCTCGCGCTACACGGCCACGGCCGCGGTGCCCTATCCGGACGCGGTCTTTCCCGGCCATCCATACAGTGGCGTGAGCCTCGAGCGCGACTTCGCCGCGGTGATCGAGCGGCTGCGTCCGACATTGGTGCTCGCGCCGAGCGTGCGCGACTCCCATCCCGATCACCGCGCCGCGGGGCTCCTCACGCTGCGTGCGATGGCGGGTCGCGGCGAGCTCGCGGCGGTGCGCACCTGGGTCGTGCACGGCGGTGAAGGCTGGCCGGGTCCGCGCGAACTCTCGCCGGGACTGCCGCTGACGCCCGCACCGCTCCTCTGCGGCATGGCGCTCGCGCCCTTCGAGCTCACGCCCGCGGAGGAGGACCAGAAGCTCGCCGCGGTGCGCGCTTACCCGACGCAGCTCGCCACGCTCGCGCCCTTTCTCCTCGCTTTCGTGCGCACCACCGAGCTCTACTCCGTCCCCGAGTAAGGGGGCGCAGCGCTCTCACGGCGGACGCCGCCAGCCCTCGAGCCAGCGATCGAGCGCGCCGGCGATGCGCTCGCGCAGCCGATCGCGCCAGGCGCGCTCGGGCCAGTTGCGGCGGCTGAGCGCACGCGAGACGGCGAGGTCGGCGTTGAACAGTGCGGCCGCGGCGTCCGCCACGCGCGAGTCGGCCACCTCCTGGTTGGCCTCAAGATTCCACTTGAAGCTCCAGCGATCGAGGTTGCTCGAGCCGATCGACAGCCAGTCGTCGCACACGATCATCTTGGCGTGCAGCACCCGCGGCTGGTACTCGAAGATCTGCACACCGCTGCGCAGCATCTTGCCGTAGAAACGCCGCGCTGCCTGCCGTACCCACGGATGGTCGGTGCGCGCGCTCGGCATCAGGAGGCGCACGTCGACGCCGCGCCGCGCCGCGCGGCGCAGCGCCGTGCGAAAGCGGCGTGAGGGCACGAAGTAGGCGCTCATGATCCAGGCGCGCGCGTGTGCCGCATCGATCCGGCCGACGACGCCGCTGGCGAGCACCGAGTGTTGCCGCGCCTCGCTCAAGGTGAGCCGGCCGAGCGCCCCGCCCGCGAGCGGCGCGATCGCCGGGTCGGGGAAGCCGAGCTCGGGGCCGAGGCGCCGCCAGGTGCGGGCGAAGGCGCGCTGCCAGTCGGCCACCACAGGTCCCCGGATCTCGATCATGAGCTCGCGCCAGCCGTCGGGTCCGGCGAACTCATCCGTCAACCCGGCCCCGCCGACGAACGCCACCTCGCCATCGATCGTGAGGAGCTTCCTGTGGTCGCGGCGGAAGTTGCGCAGCCGGCTGCGCCAGCTCAGCGGGTTGAAGAAGCGCAGCTCCACTCCCGCCTCCTCGAGCCACCAGCGGTCGCTCCCCGACAGCCCGAGCGCGCCGAAGCCATCGAGCACCACGCAGCAGCGCACGCCGCGGGCGCGGGCGCGCGTCAGCGCCTCGATGAACTCAGCGGCCACACGGCCCGAGCTCACCAGGTACATCTCGATCAGCACGTGCGAGCTGGCCGCGTCGATCGCGGCCAGCATGCGCTCGAAGAACACCGCACCGCCGTCGAGCAGCCGGAAGTCGTTTCCGGCGCGCCACGGCCAGCCGGTGGTGGCGAAGGGCAGCGCGCCGGAATCCGCCGTCATGCCGTCCGCTAGGGGTGACGCGCGGCCGCCGCGCGGTGCTCGAGCGTCACCACCGCGCCGGCGAGCAGGAGCAGCAGCACGAACCAGGCGATGCCGCGCGTGAGCAGCACGTCGAGCGTCTGGTAGACCGCACCCACCGAGTGGGAGTAGTAGCGCTGTGCTTCGACGCCGCCGATCAACAGCGCCGCGCCCGCGATCAGGAGCAGCGCCGGCCCCGCGTGCGCGCGGCGCGTGTCGTCACCGGCCAGCGCGCCAGGCGGCACGTGCAGCCGCCGGTACCAGAGCGCGAGGATCGTCAGCCCGAGCGCGGAGCTCAGGTATTGCAGGATGTGATAGATCTCCCCGGTGTACCAGCCAATCGTCACGCTCTCACTGAGCGCGGGGATCCGGCGCACCGCCCACCCGTCGACGTGCGTGAACGAGTCCCACAGCAGATGGGTCCACACGCCGATCACGATCGCGAGGGGCGCGAGCAGCCATGCGCGGACGCTGCGCCGGAAGGGCTCGAGCGCCTCGAGACACAGCCAGCGCGCGCGCGCCGACAGGAGCACCGTGAGCGGCTCGCGCAGCAGTACCGCGACCAGGAGGAGTGCGACGCCGAGGCCCAGGTCGACCGTGACGGAGCCGAGCCGGCTGTGCGTCTCTAGCCCGAGGCGCATGGGACGGCCGCCGGGTGTGAGGGGCAGGTAGTACGGCACGTCCGGCGTCATCGCCCCGATGACGAGCGGCGCCATGCGCAGGAACCCGACCCCGCGCAGGGGCAGGACGGCGGCGGGATGTGCGAGGGTGAAGGGCACCGGCGCGCTACCCGGACGCCGCCGTCCGCGCCGTCACGTCGATGCGAAAGTCCCGGCCGACCCAGGTCTCGCTGGCGGCGTGACGGAAGGTCATGTCGATGCGCCGCCCGGCCGCGAGCTCCGAGGTGTCGATCTCGACGAGATGCAGGCCGAGCGGGTGGACGGAGGTCTGTTGCTCGCGCAGGTCCTGCCAGCCGTCGAGCCCCCAGCGGAAGGTGCCCGGCTCGAGCAGCGCGAGCGTGAGCGCCGCTCCCTGCGGCAGGCTCTCGGCCGGCGCGTGCTCGCACCATATGACGCGCCTGACATCCGGCCGCTCGCCGCGGTAGCGCTGCCAGACACTGTCGGGACGATCGAACGGACGCCCGAGAGCGCGCGACAGGACCAGCTTGATGTACTCGGCGTGGGTCCAGGCGAGCGGCATCGCCCCGCCCGTTGGCCGCCCGGGCTCGAGCCCGTGCGCCGGGATCGGCGCGGCATCCCAGATCTGCTCGGGCAGCATGCCCCCCGCGGAGGCCATGCGCACCATCGCCACAATGAGCGGCAGCGGGTCGCGCCCGGCGGCAATCTCGTAGTGGCCGCGCTCGCCGGTGAGCAGCGGCCAGGCGCGCCCGACTCCGGTACCGTCGTACGCGCTGCCATCCTCGTGCTCGCCGTAGCCGTCGCCGTTATAGCGGTACCACGCCGGACCCGAGGGTGTGTCGACCCTGAGGAGCGCGTCCGCCACACGCACCGTCGCGAGGATCAGCGGATCGTCGGCGCGGCGCAGCCCGAAGCGCACCAGCTGCAGAAAATCCACGCCGACCTGCTCCGACACCGGCAGCCCCGCGCCAGCGGCGCGATTCTTGATCGCGAGCACCAGTCCGGGCGGACAGCAGCGATCGGTGAGCGCCGCGGGGGGCGCCACCCGCACGTAGTAACCGGGCACGCCATGACGTCGCGCCAGCGGCGTATCAGCCACCGCGGTCCAGTCCTCGAGGCGCGCGTTCCAGTAGTCGGCGAACGCGAGCGCGAGCTCGCGCGCGTCCGCTGGCAGATGCGGCGCGCCGGCGACGAGCGCGGCGATGCACACCGCGAGGGTGAAGGTGTTGAGACCCGCGTCCTCCTCCCAGCGGTCCTGGTCGCTCACGGGTCCGGTGCGCACTACGAAGGAGAGCGCGCGCCGCACCAGGTCGCCGATCTCGGTGCCCTCGAGCGCGTCGCGCTCGGCGAGCGCTGCCGCGAGCAGCACCGGGAATGCCGCCTCATCGAGCTGGATCCCGGCCCAGTAGCCCTGGCCACCGAGCCACTGGTTCTGGTTCCAGTGCCCGTCGGCGTTCTGCGTCGCGAGCAGATAACGCAAGGTGTTGCGCGCCTCGGTGGTGGCACCCACCGCGAGCAGCGCGCCCGCGCACTCGACCAGGTCGCGCGGCCACACCAGGTGGTAGCCCTCGCGCTCCTCGCGCGTATTGCCCCATGGGACACTGAGCGAGGCCACCATGGCGCCCGGATAGGTCTTGTCGCGGTGGCTGCGCAGCACCATGGTGGACGTGCGCAGCTGCAGCAGGCATTCCGAGGGCAGATCCGTCAGCCCTTCGACCGGGGTACCCGCGGCGTGCCAGCGTGCCCATGCGCTCTGCTGGCGCCGCCAGCTCGCGTCGAAGGGCTCGCCGAGCGCGGTCAGCGCCAGTGTGGCGGCCGAATCGGCGCTGCTGCCGAAGCCGAGCGCCAGCACCGCCCGTCGCGGCAGCTCGCCCAGCAGTGCGACGTTGCCCGGGCCCGCCGCCTCGAATTCCCAGGTCATCGCACCGTGATGGAAGAAATCCTGCCAGCCATCGTTCTCACCCACGAAGCCGGCGCTGCCGCGCGTGAAGGCATCGGCCTGATCGGCGGTGACGGCTGCGAGCGCCAGGCCGAAGGGGCCCTGCTCGGCCGAGAGCACCTTGCGCCCGCGATAATTCGTCACGGCGGCGCGGTTGCCGAGGCCGGTGCCGCCGACGTGCGGCGCGAGCAGCGCATACGGCCTGAGCGCCGGATCGCCATCGAGCGTGACCTCGATGAGGAGCACGTCGCGATCGTCGCAGGGCGCGATGCGCAGCATCAACTCGAAGCGCTCGTGGTGATGGACGATCCTGACGGCCGGCGCGCCCGCATCAGCGAGCTCGACGTCGTGCTTCCACATGCGCTTCAACTCGACCCAGAATCCCTTGCCGTCGGCAACGATGAAGCCGAGATCGCGGATCTGCGGAATGTCGACCCGCGGGTGATAAACCTCGTTGACGATGCCGCCGCCGATCGTGAACCACAGGCGCGCCGGTCCGAGCGGACAACCGACCACCTCCTTGTTGCTGCTCGACCAGGTGGGAGCGAGCCCAGGTCCCCCCGGCGCCGCGCTCATGGGCGCCTCCAAATGCGCACGCCGCCTACGAAGGCGTTGCGGTTGTCGCCGCGCCGCGCGCCCGGCGGCAGCTTCCTCAGGCGCGCGGCGTTGCCGCCGCCGAGCACCACGTAGTCGGCCTCGAACGCCGTCTCGAGGTGGGCGACCACATCCGCGACCGCCCGGCGCCACCTCCGCGTCCCGAGCCGGCGGCGGCCACGCTCGCCGAGGTAATCCTCGAAGGTACGCCCACGCCGGAACGGCATATGGCCGATCTCGGTAGGCTCGACCACGCCGTCGATGATGAGCGTCGCGCCGAGCCCGGTGCCGAGCCCCAGAAACAGCATGCGTCCTCCACGGTAACTGCCGATCGCCTGCATGGCCGCGTCGTTCACGATCCGCACCGGCTTGCCGAAGGCCGCCGCGAAATCAAAGTCCATCCAGCCCTTGCCGAGATTGTGCGGTTCCGCGGCGATGCGGCCGTGGAACACGAGTCCCGGATAGCCGATCGAGACCGCATCGTAGCGGAGACCCTCGGCGCGCTTCAGCACCTTGCGCGCCATGCGCTCGGGCCCGAGGCGAGGGCCGGAGGGAAACTTGAAGATCCTGCCGCGGCCGTCGACGCGGAACTTGATGTGGGTGCCGCCGACGTCGATGACGAGGATGCGGCGGGGCGGTCGCCGCCCCGAAGCGGTCCTGATCCCTGGCATCGGACGATTCTGCGGTGCCGCGGATGGGCGTGTAAACCATCGGCCGCATCCCTGCATCTACTGAGGAGCGGCGCTCCGCCACCGCGAAACGGAAGGGATCATATGACTCGGCAACGCGTCTGGGCCGCCGCTCTGGCGGCGCTCGCCTGCACCCTCGTCGCCCATGCGCATGCCGCAGAGGACGAGACCTCGTCGGTCATGGGCTCGATCAGCGTGGGCGCGGGCGAGCACCGCGGGGATGTCAGCACCGTCAACGGCTCGATCCGCATCGGCGAGAACGCCAGCGTGGAACGAGCGCATACCGTCAACGGCAGCGTCACGCTCGAGCCGCACGCGACCGCCGCGGATCTCGCGACGGTCAACGGCTCGGTGCACCTGCACGAGGGAGCCCAGGTCAAAGGAAGGGTCCATACCGTCAACGGCTCCCTCTCCCTCGCCCAGGGCGCCGACGTCACCGGCGGACTCGCCAACGTCAACGGCAGCATCCGCGTCAATTCCGCCCACGTCGGCGGGGACGTGGAAACCGTCACCGGCAGCATCGAGATCGGACCGGATGCGCGCGTGGACGGCGGCGTGATCGTGCGCAAGGACCACTCCAATCACTGGGACGACTCGGAATCGCACCGCAAGCCGCGGGTCGTCATCGGCCCGGGCTCGGTGGTCAAGGGCACGCTCAATTTCGAGCGGGACGTGGAGCTCTACGTGAGCGACCGCGCGACGATCGGAACCGTGACCGGAGCGACGCCGATCAAGTTCTCGGGCGATCGTCCGCCGCCCGGCTGAAGCGGGCCGGTCGGGCCGGCACTGCGCAGCTGGCAAAAGCGAAGCTGATGTCCGATGAAATCGCCGCAGGCGATTTCGTCCAATAAAAAAAGAGCGGCGGGACATGAAGGGTCCCGCCGCTCAGCGCCCGTCAAGAGGCGCTTCAACGCTAGTGGGAAGAATTGACCGAGCTCGTCGCCGAGGCATTGCCCGACGCTTCGACTGACGCACCATTCGGCGTCGCGCTCGCGTTGCCGGCGGCCGACCCGCCAAACCCCGCACCGGCGCTCGGGCCATTCGGCTTGGGCGCAGAATTGCCGCTCGATGTCGGCTTGCCGCCCGTCGTCGAGGGCTTGCCGTTAGTGGCAGGCTTGCCGCTGCTCGAGGGCTTGCTGGCGGACGGCTGGCTGCCGGCCTCACCAAGGGTCGTCACGCCCCCGCCGGCGGACTCAGCAGCGCCCGTGGCGACACGGTCGTTGCCCGCGCTCAGATTCCCGACGGTGCCGGAGCCCTGGCCGACGGCTGTTTTGGTCGCAGCTGCCTGAGCCGCGGCCCGTCCTTCGCTCGCCCCAGCATTCAGGGCGCCGCGTCCCTGCATCGCCGCCTCGTCTGCTCCGGTCCGGCCGTCGGCCACCGCACGCGCGCCGGCACGTGTACCGGCATCGGCACCGTTCTTGAGGGCACCGGCGGCAGCTGCCTTGGTTGCGGCAGCCCGGCGCGTCGCAGCGCCCGTGCGGGCGGTGGCATGCGCGCTCTCGAACTCGCTCGCCTGCGCCCCGCCGATAGGGCCGCGGGCCGCGCCCATGGCGCCGCCACGCACCCCGCCGCCGAGAAGCTGGGCCTGCGCCGGCAGCGCTGCAACGGACAGCAGGGCGATCGCGGCACTCGCGAAAAGATGAGTCGTCTTCATGGTCGTCTCCTCTCGAGGCCGCGGTCCATCCGCGACCTTTCATCGAGTACTACGACCGGGAGCCGCGGATTCTTCCCTCCGCGGAGCAAATGCCGGGTTTTACTTATTCCGACCGGGCCGCCAGAGCCGGCGGTGGCGCAAGCTCGGCCCCGACCAGGCCGTAGCCGTATACGGAATCGGGTCCTGGACCGCCGCCCGGATGCTGTGCACGCCGCTCGAGGGCGGCGAGTGCCGCATCGGCCGCAGCCCTGTCCGGGGAACGCACCGCCTGCGCCAGGAGGCCTGCGACGATCGGCGCGGCGAACGACGTCCCGCGTACCAGCGCATATCCGCGCGGCGTCCGCGCCGCGGACATGTCGGCCCCCGGTGCCGCGAATCTCACCTGCGGGCCACGCTCGGCCTCGGGTAACACCCGGCGCCGCGCGTCAACGGCCGTGACCCCCACTACTCCCGGCCACGCCGCCGGATAGAGCGGCGGCGCGGCGGGACCGTCATTGCCGACCGCGGCGACGATGAGATAACCGCGCGCGACGGCGCCCGCTACGGCGCTCTGCAGCATCAGATTGGGCGGCCCCACCAGGCTCACATTGATCACGGGGACGCGCTCGCGCATCAGCCAGATCAAGGCCTCGACGACCTCGTCGACCGCGCCGCCGGTGGCGCGCCCGCAGAACACGTCGGCGGCGTAGAGCTCCGCACCCGGCGCCGCGCCGTGGAAGCCGCCGGCGCGTCCCGCGAGCAGGGAGCCAACGGCGGTGCCGTGGACCGCTGGCAGCGCAGTTCCCGCGCAGCCATGCGAATGGATCGTCACCGCGCTGAGCGCCGCGTGGCGCGCATCGACGCCGTCGTCGATCAGTCCGACCCGGACGGCGTCGGGTCGTGGCGTGGTGCCCGCCGCAATGACCGGCCCGGACGCCGCTGGCACGGGATCCGCGGCGTCCGCCGGCGCGCCGCTCGGGAGATAGACGTGATTGAAGTCGTAGCTGCCGGCGGAATCGAGGCCGCGCAGGCGCGCAAGAGAGCGCGCCGTGTCATCGGGCGCTCGCAGCACGACGATGCGGGCATCGAGCTCCGGAAGCGAGCGCTCGCGTAAGACGGTGTAGCCCGAGGCGAGCGCCGCCTGCAGCGCCTGAGGCTCGGGCGAAAAGGCCAGGAGCTCCGCGCGCACGATCGGCGCGCCGTCCGGATCCGCCTCGAGGACGTCGCGGTGCCGCCGCAGCAGGTCACGGATGCGCTGCTGGCGCAGCTCGCGCAGGCTCCGCGAGTCGAGCTCGCCGAGCGCCGCCGCCGCCTCGCCCGTCAGCGGCGGCAGGCCGACCCCCGGCAACGCCGGTGCGTTCACGGCCGGCAGGCTCGGCAGACGTACCGCCGGCAGGCCCACCTGTGCGCTGGCCGGCGCCACCGCACACAACAAAACTCCCGATAGCAACAGGTTGCGCACGGCCGCACCTTAATGGAACGTAGCTGCGCGGGGAACAAATGGAAGAAAATCGCCCGTATGAGCGTATTGCCGGTATGGGGTGCCCGCGATCGTGGCTGAGCTGCGCACCGAGCTGGTCGAGCTGCTGCCGCGGTTGCGCCGCTTCGCGCGCGTGCTCGCGCGGGATCCCCACGATGCCGATGACCTGGTGCAGACCGCCATCGAGCGTGCGCTCGCGCACGCCGGGCAGTTGCGCGCCGACGCACCGCTCGCCGCCTGGATGTTCGGCATTCTGCGGCACGCCTGGATCGACGAGCAGCGCGCACGTGGCCGCCGCGGACGGCTGTTCGCGCCGGCGGAGTCGGCCGAGGAGGTCGCCGATGCGGCCCAGGGCGCGGCCGTCGACGCGATCGCGGTGCAGGACGCCGTGGCCCGCCTGCCGGAGGAGCAGCGTCTGGCGGTGGCGCTGGTCCTGGTGGAGGGACTGTCGTACAAGGAGGCGGCGCACATCATGGAGGCGCCGATCGGAACACTGACGAGCCGCCTGGCACGCGCCCGTGAGGCGCTGCAGGCGATGCTCGGGGAGCGCGACGGAGCTGGCGGATGACCTTCAACGAAGAAACTCTCATCGCCTACGCGGACGGCGAGCTCGATGCCGCGACGCGTGCGGCGCTCGAGGCCGCCGCGGCCAGCGACCCGCAGCTGGCCGCGCGCATCGCCCGCCACCGCGCGTTGCGTGCGCGGCTCGAGGAAGCGTTCGCGCCGGTGCTCGGCGAGCCGGTGCCGGAGCGTCTGCTCGCGAGCACGCGCCGCGAGGCGCCGCTGCAGGGCGCGAGCAACGTCGTCAGGCTCGAGCCCCGTGCGCGCCCGCGCTGGAGCTGGCCCGAGTGGAGCGCGATCGCCGCCAGCCTGGTGCTCGGCGCACTGCTCGGCCCACTGCTGCCCGGTCCGCGGCCGGGCAACGCTCCGGTCGATACGCGCACCGGGCAGATGCTCGCGAGCGGCGTCCTGGCGCGCGCTCTGTCGGAGCAGCTGGCCAGCGCTCAGCCACCCGGCGCTCCGGTAGAGATCGGCGTCAGCTTCAGCGATAAGGACGGCGGCTACTGTCGCACCTTCGTGCTGCGCGAGAGGCAGGCGCTCGCCGGCCTCGCATGCCGCGAGGGCTCGGCGTGGCAGGTGGTGACGCTCGTCCGGAGCGCGACGGCGGCTGCCAGCGGCTATCGTCAGGCGGCATCCGCCCTGCCGCCCGCCGTGGCGGGCACGCTCGATGAGCTGATCGCCGGCGAGCCGCTCGATGCAGCCGGCGAAGCCGCGGCGCGCGCCCGCGGCTGGAATCGACCGGCGCGCTAGAGCTCCCAGGAGACGGCGAGGCGCGCACGTGCCGCTCGCCCCGCATCGAGATCGGTCGAGTTGACGACCGCCAGCCGAAAGCCGCCGGGCGGCATGGCGTGCGCGGCTGCCGGACGGTCCTCGTGGAACGTGATCTGCACGCTGCTGACGTGCGGCATGCGGCGCACCTCGGCGACCAGCTGCGCCGGCGGATGGCGATACTCGCGCCCGTGCGGACCGAACAGCGCAATGCTGTAGCCGTCCCGGCGGTTCCTGTCAGCGAACTGCCATTCGCCGCGTGCATACAGCCCCACAACCGCATCCAGCCAGCCGGCGCCGTACAGATCCGGCCACTGGTCGGCCACGCGCAGGTGCGCCTCGATGATGCGGCCGCCGATCGTCTCGGCGTTGAACATCCCGGTGTAGCCGGCGAGATGCCGGACCACCCACGCGTCCAGGTACGCGGCCAGCGACTCGCGCTGTCCCGCCTCGATGGTCCAGTAGTCGAAGGTGCCGCCCACCCCCGGCACACCCTGACAGTGGCGGAACCAACGCGTCTGCCCGCGCTCGACGGCCACGTCGGTGCTCACGTGGTCACCCGTGAGCAGCGGCATCCAGAAGTGCCCCGCAGTCTCTTCGCGCTCGTAGGTTGCGAGGTCAGGGAGTACCTTGCTGCCGACGCCCATGCCATGCAGGTTGATGAGCGGCTTGCTGAACACCGGAAAGAACGGCGGCCGCACGCCGTGCGGGGCGCAGGTGAAGCCCTGCGACTCGGCGACCAGCAGCTTGTTGTAGACCCAGCGGTACGCCGGGTTCCACTGGTAGGCGTCCGGATCCTCGGTCGGAATGCGCAGATCCGGCGGGCTCGCCACGCCCTCGAAGTACTGCAACCTCCAGGGATCAGCCTCGCAAAAAGGCACTGGCCCTCCTGGCCTCAGAACAATCCGGTGATCCGGCCGCTGTCGTCGACGTCGATGCTGTTGGCCGCCGGTACCTTGGGCAGTCCGGGCATGGTCATGATGTCGCCGCAGATCATGATGACGAATTCGGCGCCGGCGGCGAGGCGCACCTCACGGATGTTGACCACGTGGTGCGAGGGTGCGCCGCGCAGCTTCGGGTCGGTGGAGAAGGAGTATTGCGTCTTGGCGACGCACACCGGGTAGCGGCCGTAGCCGCTCTCCTGCAGCTGGCGGATCTGGGCGCGCACCTTGGTGTCGGCAGTGATGTCGCTCGCGTGGTAGACCTTGGTGGCGATCGCCTTCATCTTCTCCCACAGCGTCCAGTCGTCCTCGTAGACGTAGTGGAAGCCGTTCGGCTGCTCGCACAGCCGCACCACTTCGCGCGCCAGGTCGCGCGCGCCGCGCCCGCCGTCGCTGAAATGCGTCGAGGGAATGACGCGCACGTCGTGCGGCGCGATGCGGTCGATCACCAGCTGCAGCTCGGCCTCGGTGTCCTCGGCGCGGCGGTTGATGGCGACCACGCACGGCAGGCCGTAGCGGTGGCGCACGTTGTCGATGTGGCGCTCGAGGTTGACGATGCCGTGGTCGAGCGCCTTGAGGTTCTCGACCTTGAGGTCCGCCAGCTCGACGCCACCGTGGTACTTGAGCGCGCGCACCGTGGTGACGATCACCGCCGCCGCGGGCTTCAGTCCCGCCTTGCGGCACTTGATATCGACGAATTTCTCGGCACCGAGGTCGGCGCCGAAGCCGGCCTCGGTCACGACGTAGTCGGCGAGCTTGAGCGCGGTGCGCGTCGCCACCACCGAGTTGCAGCCGTGGGCGATGTTGGCGAACGGTCCGCCGTGGATGAAGGCCGGGTTGTTCTCGAGTGTCTGCACCAGGTTGGGCGCGAGCGCGCTCTTCAGTACCGCGGCCATGGCGCCGTGCGCCTTGAGATCGCGCGCCAGGATCGCCTGCTGATCGGAGCGGTAGCCGACCACGATCCGGCCGAGGCGCTCCTTCAGGTCCGCGATCGAGGTGGCGAGGCACAGGATCGCCATCACCTCGGAGGCGACCACTATGTCGAAGCCGTCCTCGCGCGGCACGCCGTTGGCGCTGCCGCCGAGCCCGACCACGATCTGCCGCAGCGCGCGATCGTTGACGTCGACCACGCGCCGCCAGGTGACGCGCCGTACGTCGAAGCCGAGCTGATTGCCCTGGTAGATGTGGTTGTCGATGAGCGCGGCGAGCAGGTTGTTGGCGATCGCGATCGCGGCGAAGTCGCCGGTGAAGTGCAGGTTGATGTCCTCCATCGGCACCACCTGCGAGTAGCCGCCGCCGGCCGCGCCGCCCTTCATGCCGAACACCGGCCCGAGAGCCGGCTCGCGCAGGCATATGATGGCCTTGTGGCCGAGCAGGTTGAGCGCGTCGCCGAGGCCGACCGTGGTGGTGGTCTTGCCCTCCCCCGCCGGCGTCGGCGAGGTCGCCGTGACCAGCACGAGCTTCCCCTCCGGCCGGCCGTCGAGCCCGGCTATGTAGTCGAGCGACACCTTCGCCTTGTAGTGCCCGTAGGGCTCGAGGCTCTCCGCCGGGATGCCGAGCCGTTCGCGCGCCAACTCCTGTATGGGCCGCATGCGTGCGCGCTGCGCGATCTCGATGTTGCTCGGGAACGGAGCGTTGGCGGCGGCCGGCGTGCTGGACATGGCAGGTGGGTTGGGTCGGGGGTTAAAGGCTGGTGATGCTACCAGAGGCGCACGTCCGGTTCGCCTTCCCGGCGCCCGCCTGGCTACAATCTGCGCACGGGCAGCGCGGGAAGTGCGGCGATGCTGTGGCTCAAAGCTTTCCACGTTGTGTTCGTGGTCACCTGGTTCGCGGGGCTGTTCTACCTGCCGCGCCTCTACGTCTACCACGTCGCGACCCGCGAGCCGGAAGGCCGCGCGCGCTTCGAGCTCATGGAGCGGCGGCTGTTCGCCATCATGTCGATCGGCGCGCTCGGCACGGTGACCTTCGGCGCGGCGCTGATCGCGGCGGCTCCCCTCTATCTCAGCTTCGGCTGGCTGCGCCTGAAGCTCCTCCTGGTGTTGGCGCTGATCGGCTACCACGCCTGGTGCTACCGGCTGATGCAGCAGCTCGCGGCCGGCCAGGGGCGCTCGCAGCGCTGGTACCGCTTCTTCAACGAGGTGCCGGCGCTGCTCTTGATCGCAATCGTGGTGCTCGCGGTGGTGAAACCCTGAAGGGCAGCCGCGATCGCAAAAACCTCACTTCGGGACCGCCGTAAATCCATCCATGGAGGCTGCGGGCGCGCCATCCCTGGCGCGCACGCTCCCGAAGTGAGGTTTTTGCACTCGCGTCTGCTCTACCAGATTCTCACGCGGTCTTCCGGCTTGATGTAGAGCTTGTCGGTCGGCTGCACGCCGAAGGCCTCGTACCAGGCGTCGATGTTGGGCAACGGTCCATTGACGCGGAAGCGGTCCGGGCTGTGCACGCCGGACAGCACCAGCTCGCGCAGCGCGCCGTCGCGGTACTTGCTGCGCCACACCTGCGCGTAGGCCAGGAAGAAGCGCTGCGCGCCGCTCAACCCGTCGATCACCGGGGCCGCAGTGCCGTGGAGCGACGAGCGGTAGGCCTCGTAAGCCATGTTGAGCCCACCCAGGTCGCCGATGTTCTCGCCGACCGTGTTGGCACCGTTGACCTTCAGCCCCGGCAGCGCCTCGAACGCCGAATACTCATGAATCAGGCGCACGGTGCGCGCCGTGAACACCTGCGCGTCCTTCGGCGTCCACCAGTCCTCGAGCCCGCCGTCGGGACCGAACTTGCGGCCCTGATCGTCGAAGCCGTGGCCGATCTCGTGGCCGATCACCGCGCCGATGGCGCCGAAGTTGACGGCGGCGTCGGCGTTCGGATCGAAGAACGGCGGCTGCAGGATCGCCGCCGGAAACACGATCTCGTTGTTCGAGGGGTTGTAGTAGGCGTTGATGTCCTGCGGATCCATCTGCCACTCAGCCCGGTCCACCGGCTTGTCGAGGCGCGCCACCTGGTAGTTCCAGTGCCACTCGGCCGCGCGCCGCACGTTGCCGAGCAGGTCGTCGCGCCGGATGGTGAGCGCCGCGTAATCCTTCCACTCATCCGGGTAGCCGATCTTGAGGGTGAAGGTGGCGAGCTTCTCGTGGGCGCGCGACTTGGTCTCGGTCGTCATCCAGTCGAGCGCATCGATGCGCTCGTTGAGCGCCGCCAGCAGGTCGCCGACCAGCGCCAGCATCCTGGCCTTCGACTCCGGCGGAAAGTACTGCGCCACGTAGAGCCTCCCGACGGGCTCGCCGAGCGCGCCGTCGACCTCGTCGACCGCACGCTTCCAGCGCTCGCGCTGCTCGGGCTGGCCGCGGAGCGCGAGGCCGTAGAAGGCGAAGTGCGCGCCGTCGAAGCGTTTCGGCAGATAGGCAGCGTGACTGCTCAGGTACTGGAAGGTGAGCCACGACTGCAGCGTCGTCACCGGCGTGCGGTTGAAGAGCTGGGCGAGATCGCGGATGGCGGTGATCTCGGCGAGCACCAGCTCCTGGCGCGAGCCGAGCCGCGCGGACTCGAGAAATGCCGCCCACGGGAAACCGGGCGCATAGGCGAGGAGCTGCGGGCGGCTGCGCGGGTTGTAGGCCGCCTCCACGTCGCGCCGCTTCTCGATCGGCCACTGGACCTTCGCGACCGCGGTCTCGAACGCGAGGATGTCGCGTGCCCGGGCGGCGGCGTCGTTGCTGCCGCCAAGCGTCAGGATCTGGGCGATGTAGGCCCGGTACTTCTCGCGCAGCGCGCGCAGCTGCGGGTCGTCCTTCAGGTAGTAGTCGCGGTCGGGGAGTCCGAGGCTCGACTCACTGATGACGACCGCGTAACGGTCCGGGTTCCTGAAGTCCGCCGGCAGGTCGATGTCGAACAGCGAGGCGAACCCCGGCAGAGCGAACAGGCGCGCCAGCGCCTCGCGGCTCGTGGCCTCGCCGATACGCTTGAGATCCGACTGCGCCGGCGCGAGCCCCTGGGTCTCGATCGCCTCCCCGTCCATGAAGCTCGCGTAGTAGTCCCCGATCTGCTGCCCGGGCGTGCCGCTAGCCGGATGCGCGGCGGCGGCGGCCTCGATGATCCCCCGCACGCGCTCCGTCGAGAGCTCCTCGAGCACGTTGAAAGGGCCGTAGCTCGAATGGTCGGACGGAATTACGAAGCTCGTGTACCAGGTGCCGTTGGCGTAGGCGAAGAAGTCGTCGCCAGGCCGCACGCTGCGGTCGCCGGCGGACAGATCCACGCCGAAGTCGCCGATCGCCGCCCGCGCGGCGGGCGGCGGCGGATCGGCCGGTGTGGCACTCGCGTTGGCGGCCGCGTTGGCTGTGCCCAGAATCACCAGTTCCTCCTTGGGGGTCTGCGCGGCACAGGCCGCGAGGGCGGCGAGCGCCGCCGCCCAGGTCAATGCTCTCATCGGATCGCGCCTTCAGCGGGGGAAGGCAGGCATCATACGGCAGCGCCTTGCCACTCGCGCACCAGGTCCCGCCATTCGCCGCGCGCGGCGCTCGGCTTGCCGGCATCGGTACCGACGTAGAGAAACCCGACGATCACGGCGCTCGTCTCGAGGCCGAGGGCGCGGCCGACCTCGGGGTCATAGGCCGCCGTGCCGGTCTTCCACATCGCGTTGTAACCGAGCGCAAGCGCGGCGAGCATGACGTTCCCGGCCGCGACGCCGGCCGAGAGGATCTGCTCGATCGGCGGGATCTTCACCGCCTCGTTCACCTGCGCGGCGACCACGATGATCATGGGCGCGCGGAACGCCTTGTCGCGCTCGCGCTGCAGCGACTCCGCGGTCGCGGTGGGCTGGACGCGTGCCAGGTGCGCGGCGAGCAGCTCGCCGAAGCGCGCCCGCGCCTCGCCGCGTATCACCACGAAACGCCACGGGCGCAGCCGGCCGTGATCGGGAGCGCGCACCGCGCTCGCCAGGATGAGCTCGAGGGCGCCGGCATCGGGGGCAGGGTCGCTGAGCGTGGTGGCCGAGCGGCGGCTCACCAGGACGTCTATGGCTTGCATGATGCCATTGTCGCAGACTCGGCTCCGTGCTGGCCGTCTCCGAAGCCTGCGAGCGCAACAAGGACCCGATCCTCGCGGTGCTCGGCGGCGAGCTCGCCGGGAGTCACGCGGTGCTCGAGATCGGCAGCGGCACGGGCCAGCACGCGGTGCATTTTGCGCGCCATCTGCCGCATCTCAGCTGGCAGCCAACCGAGCTCGGCGCCGAGCTCGGCCCGCTCGCCGAGCGCATCCGGCTCGAGGGCCCGCCGAATCTGCGGCCGCCGATCGCGCTCGACGTGCGCGCGCTCCCCTGGCCAGTCGCGCCCGTCGACGCGCTGTTCAGTGCCAACACGCTGCACATCATGGCCTGGGATGCGGTCGAGCATTTCTTCCGCGGCAGCGGTGCCGTGCTCGAAGCCGCGGGTGTGCTGTGCGTCTACGGACCGTTCCGCTATCGCGGCGCCTACACGAGCGCGAGCAACGCCGAGTTCGACCGCCTCCTGCGCTGGCGCGATCCCGCGAGCGGCATCCGCGACTTCGAGGCGCTGGAGCGGCTGGCGGCGGCCGCCGGGCTCGCGCTCAGCGCCGACCACCCGATGCCGGCCAACAACCAGACCCTCGTGTGGCGCCGCGCCCGCAAGGAGTAGAGTCTCCGCCATGGAGCTCTTGACCCCCGACGAGCTGCGCGCCGCGATCCGCACCATCGCCGACTATCCGAAGCCCGGGGTGATGTTCCGTGACATCACGACGCTCCTCGGTGATGCGCGCGCCTTTCACAGCGTGGTGGAGCTGCTGGCACGGCCCTGGCTCGGCGCCGGCGTCAGCCGCATCGCCGGGATCGAGGCGCGCGGCTTCATTCTCGGCGGCGCATTCGCCGAGCGCCTCGGCGCGGGCTTCGTGCCGATCCGCAAGAAGGGCAAGCTCCCGCACGCGACGGTGCGCGTGGCTTATTCGCTCGAGTACGGACTCGACGAGATGGAGATGCATCGCGATGCCGTCGCCGCCGGTGAGGACATCATCCTGGTCGACGATCTCATCGCCACCGGCGGTACGGCCGCCGCCGCAGTGCAGCTGCTGCGCTCGCTCGGGGCGCGCGTGCTGGCGGCGTGCTTCATCGTCGATCTGCCCGATCTCGGCGGCGCGGCGCGGCTCGGCGAACTCGGGGTACCGGTGAGGACACTCGTCTCCTTTCCCGGACACTGAGCCGGATTCAGGCGCCGTTCAGACTAAATTATCCTTAAATATCAGCCGGTTGCAGGTACCCTGACCTCAACATTACGTTGCGGTCATATCGCCCTTGTGCGCGGAGAATCCTGTGATAATACGGCCGCCTCGCGCACGGTGCGCACTCACATAACTCCCTCTCTGGAGACTACATCGATGTTCAAGAAGCTCATTCCCGTCATCGCTCTGGCCCTGATCGCCGGCCCGGCTTTCGCCCAGTCGACCCCGGCCCCGGCTCCGGCCGCTTCCTCGTCGTCCACGTCGGAGTCGAAGGACACGAAGTCCACGACCACGACCCATAACAGGAAGCACCACAAGAAGACTACGACTACTGAGAAGAGCACCGAGAAGAGCCAGTCGTCCTCGACCACGCCGCCGAAGTAAACATTTTCCGGCGATACTGAGGAGCCCCGCCGCAAAACGGCGGGGCTCTTTGTTTTTTGGGGGACGGCACGCCCCGGCCGGCGGGGCGGGACTTGCAGCGCGGCCCAAACGGGTTCAAATTCTCTCCCATGGACGGGGAGCAACAGGCCGCAATACATCAGGCGCTGGTGTCCGTACAACATGCCGTGACGAGCATGACGTTCCCGATCTGCGATCAGGAAGACCTGATCGAAGCCATCGATTGTGTCGAGCAGCAGCTGCACGCGGGCCACCCGAACCTGGCCGTCATGTGCCGCTTCCTCAACTCCATCGCGCGCAGCCTGAGGGCGCAGGCGGAGGCGCGCGAGGCGTGTCTCCTGATCGAGGATGCCATTGGCAAGGCCGGCATGCCGAGCACCTGGCAGTCAGGAATCTGACCAAGCCGATTCGCCCCACGCCTCGCACCACGCTCGTGCGCCACCGCGAGCGTGCGAGCTACGAGCGCACGACCGTCGACGCCATCCTCGACGAGGCGCTCATCTGCCACGTCGGCTTCGTGGCCGAGGGCCAGCCGTTCGTGCTGCCGACCACGCACGCCCGGATCGAGGCGCAGCTCTACCTGCACGGGGCCGCCGGCAATCACATGCTCGGCTCGCTCGTGGACGGCGCGCCGCTGTGCGTAACGGTCACGCTGATCGACGCGCTGGTGCTGGCGCGCTCCTATTTCCGCCACTCGATGAACTACCGCTCCGTGGTCGTGCTCGGGGCGGGCCGCCCCGTCACGGACCCCGCCGAAAAGCTGCGCGCCGTGCACGCCCTGATCGAGCGCGTGCATCCGGGACGCAGCGCGCTCTTGCGCGCGCCAACGCCCGAGGAGCTCGAGGTGACTACGGTCCTGTCGCTCCCGATCGACGAGGCCTCCGCCAAGATCCGCACCGGCCCGCCGATCGACCTCGAGGCGGATTACGCACGCCCCTGTTGGGCGGGCGTGCTGCCGCTCGAGCTGGTGGCGGGCACACCGGTGCCCGATGCGAGGGTGCCGCCCGGACTCGCGCCCCCGCCCAGCGTCTCCTCCTGGTCGCGTAAGCCGCGCAGCGGCGGCTGAAAGCGTACCGCCGCGCGCTCCGGCGCGCGCCCGTTGCGTTTGCCGCGCGGCGCAGTCTAAGTTGGCGCCGATGATCGCGCCGCTTTCCCAGGTCCTGTTGCTGCTCGCCGGCTCCGTGTTCCTGGTGACGGTGGCGCGGCGCCTCGGCCTGCCGACCTCGGCGGCCTATCTGGTGCTGGGACTCCTGCTCGGCCCGCACGCGCTCGGGGTGGTGTCGGATTCCGGTACCACGCGGCTCCTGGCCGAGCTCGGCGTGGCGTTCCTCCTGTTCACGCTCGGCCTCGAGTTCTCGCTGCCGCGCATGCTGGCGATGCGCGGCGAGGTGTTCGGGCTCGGCGCGCTGCAGGTGACCGCCACCGCCGGGGTGTGCGCGCTCATCGCCCACGCGCTCGGCGTCGGCTGGCTGCCGGCAATCGTGCTCGGCGGCGCCGTATCGATGAGCTCGACGGCGATCCTGCTGCAGCAGCTGACCGAGCGCGCCGAGCTCAACCGCACCCACGGCCGGCTGGCCTTCAGCATGCTGCTGTTCCAGGACCTGGCGTTCGTGCCGTTCCTGGCGCTGGCCGCGGCACTCGCCGAGGGCGCCGATCATTTAAATCTGGGCGAGAGCCTCCTCGCCGTGGTCGGCGGCGTGCTGTCGATCGCGGCGGTGCTGGCCGCCGGGCGCTGGCTGCTGCGGCCGCTGTTTCACGTGATCGCCCACAGCCGGCTGCGCGAGCTGTTCACGCTCACGGTGCTGCTGGTGGCGCTCGGCTCGGCGTGGCTGTCGCACATCGCCGGCCTCTCGTTCGCGCTCGGCGCATTCCTCTCCGGCATGATGCTGGCCGAGACCGAGTACCGCCATCAGATCGAGGCGGTGATCCGCCCGTTCCGCGACATCCTGCTGGGACTCTTCTTCATCTCGGTCGGCATGCTGCTCGACGTCCGCCTGCTGCTGCGCGAGCTGCCGCTGGTGTCGCTGCTGCTGGTGACGATGGTGCCGCTCAAGGCGACGCTCGCGGCGCTGGTGGCGCGGCCCTTCACCAGCTCGCGCTTCAAGGCGCTGCGCACCGGCATCGTCATCTCGATCGGCGGCGAGTTCGGGGTCGCACTCTGCACGATCCTGCTGGAAGCGGGCCTCGTGCCCGAGAGGGTCGGCGAGCCGCTCTTGGTGGCGATCGTGCTGTCGATGGCGCTGTCCCCGGTCATCCTCAACAACAACAAGCGCGTGGCGCGCGCGCTGCTGCGCGAGCACGCCCCGCTCGCGACCGCCAGCGAGCGCGAGGACGCCGCCACCGGCCGGATCGCGCAGCGCGAGCACGTGATCCTGTGCGGCTTCGGACGCGTCGGCCAGAACGTGGCGCGCGTGCTCGAGTCGCAGGGTTTCGAATACATCGCGCTCGACCTCGACCCGGCGCGCATCCGTGCCGCGCGCCAGGCGGGCGATCCGGTGATCTACGGCGACTCCGCCGACGAGGAGCTGCTCGCCAAGGCCGGCCTCGGCACGGCCAGCGCCGTGGTCATCAGTTTCTCGGATCCCGCGACCTCGCTCGGCATCCTGCACAGCGTGCGGCGCGTGCGCCGCGAGGTGCCGGTGCTGGTGCGCACGGCGGACGACGCCCGGCTCAAGGAGCTGCAGGACGCGGGCGCCACCGACGTGGTACCCGAGACCTTCGAGGCGAGCCTCATGCTGGTGTCGCACGTGCTGATGCTGCTGCACGTGCCGGTGCCGCGCGTGGTGCGAACGCTCGGCGAAATCCGCAGCAACCGCTACGCGGTGCTGCGCAACATCGTGCGCCGCGGCGACCCGCGTCCCATCGACGAGCTGAGCGAGCACCGTGAGGAGCTCAAATCCGTGGTGGTGCCGCCGGGCGCCTGGGCGGTGGGGCGTACACTCGGCGAAGTGCGCGAGCGCGGCGTCGCGGTGACCTTCACCGGGGTGCGGCGCCAGGGCATTCTCGGGCGCGACCCGGCCGAGGGCACCCTGCTGCACGAAGGCGACATCGTCGTGATCTACGGCCAGCCCGAGGAGCTCGAGCGCGCCGAATCGGTGCTGCTGGCGGGTTGATTCATTCGGCGCAAGACACAGGACCTGACATGCACAAGAGCCGTCTCGCGGGCTTCATCATCGACTGCCGTACCGGCGACCTGGAAGGGGCCGCGCGCTTCTGGAGCCAGGCGCTCGGACTCGAGCTGCGGCGGCCGGCGGCCGAGCCCGCCGAGTCGAAGTACCGCACCTTTGCCACCGCCGCTGACCAGCCGCATCTCGAGGTGCAGCAGGTCGAGCACGAGAGCCGCGTACACCTCGACATCGAGGCCGACGACATCGAGGCCGAAGCGGCCCGGCTCGAGCGGCTCGGCGCCCGGCGCGTCGGTCCGGTGCGCAGCTGGTACGTGATGGAGGCGCCCACCGGCCAGCGCTTCTGCGTGGTACGTCCGCAGCGTCCCGACTTCGCCGCGCGCGCCAACAACTGGGATTGAAGCGTGCACCGCGCCGACATCCATTTCCCTCCCAAGCACGAGCCGCTGCGCGACGACGTGCATGCGCTCGGCGCCCTGATCGGGGAGATCCTGCGCGAGCAGGGTGGCGAGCAGCTCTACGAGCTGGTGGAGCTCGACCGCGTGGCCGCGATCCGCAGCCGCGACGGCGAGAGTGATGCGCGCGCCGAGCTCGCCGCCTGCGTGCGCGAGCGGCCGCCGGGCCTGGCGCGCGACCTGGTGCGTGCCTTCTCGACCTGGTTCCAGGCGGTCAATCTCGCCGAGAAGGTGCACCGCATCCGCCGCCGCCGCGACTACTTCCTCAAGGACAGCCAGCGGCCGCAGCCCGGCGGGGTCGAGGACGCGATCACGGGCCTGAAGCACGACGGCTGGACGCTCGCCGAGGTTGTCGAGCTCATCCAGAGCCTGTCGATCGAGGCGGTGTTCGCCGCCCATTCCACCGAATCCAACCGCCGCACGCTGCTGCGCAAGCAGCAGCGCATCGCACAGCGGCTGCTCGAGCGGCTCGATCCGGCGCTGACCCCGGACGAGCAGCGCAATCTCTGGAGCAGCATCCGCACCGAGATAACCACGGCGTGGCAGACCGAGGAGCTGCCGCGCGAGCGGCTCACGGTCGCCGACGAGCGCGAGCAGATCCTCTTCTATCTGCTCGAGATCCTCTACCAGGTGGTGCCGGCCTTCTACGAGGAGATCGGCGAGGCGCTCGCCAAGGTCTACGGCGCGGACGCAGCCGCGGTGCGCGTGCCGCCGATCCTGCATTTCGGCAGCTGGGCCGGCGGCGACACCGACGGCAACCCGGACGTGCACGCCAAGACCATCCGCGAGAGCCTGGCGCGCCAGCAGCAGGTGCTCATCAACAGCTACTTCGCCGAGTGCCACGGCCTCGCGCAGCGGCTGTCGCAGAGCGCGAGCCGCGTCGGCATCTCCGCCGAGCTCGGCAAGCGCATCGAGCGTTACACGGCGCTGCTGCCGGCGGTGCGCGCGACCAGCCGCGTGCAGCACGAGCGCATGCCCTATCGCCTGTTCCTCGCGCAGGTCGGCGAGCGGCTGCGGCATGCCTACGACGGGCGCGCGGCCGGCTACGAGGGGCCGCAGCAGTTCCGCGCCGACATCGCGCTGATCGCCGCCAGCTTGAGGGCCCACAAGGGCGCGCACGCGGGAATGTTCGACGTCGAGCGGCTGCTGCGGCGCATCGACACCTTCGGCTTTCATCTCGCGGCGCTGGATGTGCGTGTGCACGCCAGCGTCCTGCACGAGGTGATCGCGCGCGGCTTCGACGATCCGGCCTGGCTCGCGCGCCCGGCCGGCGAGCGCCGCGACCTCCTCAAGACCGCGCTGGAGCGGGACCGCGGACCGGCGCGCGAGCTCGACGCGCTCGGTAAGCGCTCGCTGGCCGTGTTCGAGGCCATCGTGCAGGCGCGCCACCGCTACGGCACGGATGCCATCGGTTATTTCATCGTCAGCGGCGCCAGCGGCGCCGACGACGTGTTGGCGGCGCTGCTGCTGGCCCGTTGGGCGTCGGCCTACGACAAACGCAGCGGCGAGGTGGCACTCGACATCGCGCCGCAGTTCGAATCCGAGGAGGCGCTCGCCGGCTGCGGCGCGACCATGCAGGAGCTGCTGGCCGACCCGCTCTACCGGCGCCACGTGCAGGCGCGCGGCCGGCGGCAGTGTGTCGTGGTGGGCTACTCGGACAGCAACAAGCAGGCCGGCCCCTGTGCCTCGCGGGTCATCATCCACGAAGCGCAGCGCGAGCTGGCGCGCGTGCTCGGCTCGGCGGGCGAGCAGACGGTCGTGTTCCATGCGCGCGGCAGCAGCATCGCCCGCGGCGGCGGCCGCATCGAGGCGCTGGTGAAGGCGGCTCCGGCCGGCGCGGTGGACGGCGTGCTGCGCATCCGCGAGCAGGGCGCGACGGTGCAGCAGGGCTACGGGCTCAGGCCGATCGCGATGCGCACGCTCGAGCGAGCCTTCAACGCGCTGTCGCTGGCTACCGCCGCGCAGCGGCGCGGGACGTTGAAGCCCGACGATCCGGGCCAGCTCGAGTGCGCGGCGCTGCTGGCCGCCGAGAGCCGCGCCGCCTACCGGCGCCTGGTCTACCAGGACGCGGACTTCTACGAATACTTCCGCGCGGTCACGCCGATCGACGTGATCGAGCGCATGCAGATCGGCTCGCGTTCGATCCATCGCGCCGAGGGCGAGCATCTCGAAACGCTTCTGCCGGTGCCGTGGGTGTTCGCCTGGTCGCAGACGCGCTACATGCTGCCCGAGTGGTACGGCGCGGGCGCCGGCCTCGGGGCGGCGCTCGACCGCTTCGGGCTGCCGCGCATGCGCGAGATCTACGCCGGCTGGTTCTTCCTGCGCAACCTGCTCGACGACGTCGAGGCCATGCTGGCGCGGGTCGACCTCGACATTGCTCACCACTACGACGCGCTCGCCCCGGAGGGCCTGAGGCGCTTCGCCGGCAGCATCCGCGCCGAGTACCTGTCGGCCTGCCAGCGCATTCTCGCCATCAAGGACAACAGTGCGCTGCTCGACTCCGATCCGACCATGCAACGCTCGATCCGGCTGCGCAACCCCTACGTCGATCCGATGAATCTGATGCAGGTGGACCTGCTCAAGCGCTGGCGCGCTCGCGGCCGCGAGGATCGCGATCTGTTCGAGGCGCTGCTCGTCAGCGTCGGCGGCATCGCTCAGGGCCTGCAGGCCAGCGGCTGACGGCCATGAGCGCCGCCGACAGCGAGTCCGCTCTCACCATCCGCGGCGCCGCCGCGGCGGATGTGCCGGTGGTGCTCGCCTTCATTCGCGAGCTCGCCATCTACGAGCATCTCGAGCACGAAGTGGTCGCGACCGAGGCCGGCGTGCACGCGGCGCTCTTCGGGCCGCGGCCCTATGCGGAGGTCGCCCTCGCCTGTCTCGACGGCGAGCCGGTGGGGTTTGCCCTGTACTTTCACAATTTCTCGACCTTCGTCGGCAAGCCGGGGATCTATCTCGAGGATCTGTTCGTGCGGCCCGAAGCGCGCGGCCGCGGCGCCGGGAAACTGCTGTTCGCTTACCTGGCCAGGACCGCGCTCGAGCGCGGCTGCGCGCGTCTCGACTGGGCCGTGCTCGACTGGAACGAGCCCTCGATCGGCTTCTACCGCAGCCTCGGCGCCACCGACCAGAGCGAATGGACCACCTACCGGCTCGATGGGGCCGCGCTCGCGCGCCTGGCCGAGAGCTACCGCTAGAGAGGCAAGAGCAGATGTCGAGACTCCTGGTGCGAGGCTTCGCGATCTCACTCGATGGCTACGGGGCAGGTCCCGATCAGGATCTCGACAATCCGCTCGGCATCTGCGGTCCCGAGCTCATGGAATGGTTCTTCGCCACGCGGGTGTGGCGGCGGATTCACGGCGAGAGCGAAGCCGGCGAGACCGGAGTGGACAACGCGGTCGCCGAGCGCGGCTTCGACAACATCGGTGCCTGGATCATGGGGCGCAACATGTTCGGCCCGATACGCGGACCCTGGCCCGACGAGAGCTGGAAGGGCTGGTGGGGCGCCGAGCCGCCCTACCACACGCCGGTGTTCGTGCTGACGCACCACGCTCGCGCGCCGCTCGCGATGGCGGGCGGCACCGAGTTCCGCTTCGTGACCGAGGGTATCCACGCGGCGCTCGAGCAGGCGCGCGCCGCCGCCGGCGGCCGCGACGTCCGCCTGGGCGGGGGCGTCGCCACGATCCGCGAGTACCTGCGCGCCGGCCTCGTCGACGAGCTGCACCTGGTGCTGCGGCCGGTGCTGCTCGGCGCGGGCGAGGCACTCTTCGCGGATCTCGACCTGCGTACGCTCGGCTATGAATGCGCGAGCCGGTTCGCGGGCGAGCGGGCCACCCACATCTACCTGCGGCGCGGCGCTCACGGACGGCGGTAGACCACGCCGTCCTTCATGACGAAAACCACGTGCTCGATCGCGGCGATGTCGGCGGTCGGGTCGCCGCTCACCGCCACCAGGTCCGCGAGCATCCGCACGCGCACGCGGCCGAGATCGGCCTCGCGGCGCAGGATCCTGGCATCGGTCGCGGTCGCCGCGGCGAGCGCCTCGGCCGGCGTCAGCCCCAAGCGCACCATCCACTCGAGCTCGCGGAAGTTGGTGCCGTGCGTGAAGACACCGACGTCGCTCCCGCAGCCGATGGTGACGCGCGCCTCGCGCGCGTAGCGGAAGGCCTGAGCGGCGCGCGCCATCCCTGCGGTCGGCGGGCTGGTGCCGCGCAGGTAATGCTCGAAGTACTCGCCGTAGGCCTCCTCGGCGGTGAGCGTCGGCAGGTAGGCCACGCCGCGCTCGGCCATGAGACGGAAGACTTCCGGCGTGCCGCCGAAGCCATGCTCGATGGTGTCGACGCCGGCGAGCGCGGCACGGCGCATGCCCTCCGCGGTGGTGGCGTGTGCCGCCACCGGACGGCCCGACGAATGCGCAGTCTCGACCAGTGCCTTGAGCTCCTCCGCGCTGAAAGTCGGCTGCTGCGTGCCGCCCGGGCCCCAACGGTAGTCGGCGTAGACCTTGATCCAGTCGGCGCCGCGCCCGGCCTGCTCGCGCACCGCGCGGATCACCTCGGGAATGCCGCTCGCTTCCTCGGCCCCCTGCGGCGTGCAGCAGACGTCGGGCCTGAGTCCCCGCGGCGCCGGGCCATAGCTGCCCGTGGCGACGATGGCGCGCGTCGCGACGAACAGGCGCGGACCCTCGATCAGGCCGTCCTCGATCGCCTGGCGGAGTGATACATCGGCATATTCCGCGCCCTCGGTGCCGAGATCGCGCAGCGTCGTGAAGCCGGCGAGGAGCGTCGCGCGCGCCTGTACCGCGGCGCGCAGTGTGCGGTAGGGCACCGGCTCCTTCAGTACCTGGTCGTTCCAGACGGTCTCGTTGTAGGGATGGAGAAAGAGGTGCGAGTGAATGTCCATCAGCCCGGGCAGGAGCGTCGCGCCCGGCAGCTCGATCACCTCGGCGCCCGCGGGCGCGTGCACGCTCGCCGCCGGGCCGACCGCGGCAATGTGGGCACCGTCCGTGAGCACCACCCAGCCCGGGTGCGCCGGCTCGCCCGCGGTCCACACCTGTGCCGGGCGCAGCAGCAGCGTGGCGCCGGACGCCGCGGCCGGCGCGGACGTGGCGAGCGTGATTGCGAGGGCCAGCGCGGCGCTCTCAGGCCAGCGCCGCCGGTAGCTGCTCAGCGGCTTCATCCCGGTGCCTCGGCTAGCGGTCGGGACCGCCCATCAGCACCGTCGTGTCGTAGCTCTCGAAGCCCTGAATGGCGCGGCCGTAGGCGTTGAACACCAGGCGTTCCGCGACCTTGTCGGCACGCGGCGTGAGCAGCATGCGCAGCACCACGTCGTCGGCCGGCCGGGTCGCATCCTCGGCGAGCAGCTGCTCGATCACGCGCGTCAGGCGGAACACGAGCTCGTTGACGAATCGCAGGTGCGCGCCATCGTGCACCGCGTCGGTCCCCGGACCGTAGGTGGCGCGTGCCTCTTCGGCGAGCTCGTGCAGGAACAGGTTCAGCAGCCGCGCCTTGTCGACCACGCGCAGCTCGCCGAAGAAATCGATTTCGGAATTGAGGTTCATGGCTGCCTCATGCGAATGCTGCCCGAGGTTAGGCCGAGGTCGGGAAAAAGTCGATCGGTTTGGTGGCGGTGACGGCGTCGACGTCTTCGGGCTGGAACTGGAACAGGCGGACCAGCGAGATGATCTTCTTCTCGAGCTCGGGGTCCTTGAGCTCGCTCGAGACGACGCGACATGCGGTTACAGTGCCGTTCGGGGCGATGGTGAACTCGAGCACGAGCTTCCCCTGCAGCTCCGCGTTGTCGCGCAGCGCGCGCGCGTACAGGCTGTAGATGCGTCCCTTGTTGCGGTCGAACACCAGCGCGATCTCTTCGGGCGAGCGCGCCGGCTTGCCGCCGCCGCCCGTATGGACGTTGCGGTTGGCGGCACTGGCGAGCGCCACCGACGAAGAGACCGCGGTTGCCGTGTGGCCGGTCAGGGATCCCGCGCCCGCGCCGAAGCCACGGCTGGCATTGGCGGAGGTGATGCCGCCCGAGCCGACACCCACCCTGGAGGTGATGAGCGAGCGCTCGGCGTGCGAATCGGCGCCGACCGCGGCCGAGAGGTTCTTGGTCTGCAGCGGCGTCAGATCCATCTGCTGGCGCAGGTCCGCGAGCTCGTCCTTCACCTGGTTCAGCTGGCGCTCGGCCTTGCGATGCGCGAGCTCCTTGAGATCGATGGGCGGCGGCGGCGGCTTCACCATCGCCACCTTGGGCGGCTCGATCTTCGGCTGCTCCACCGGCTTCGGCGGTGGCGGTGGCGGCGGCTTCGGCTTGTTCTCGAGCATCACCTTCGCGAGCCGCGTCGGAATGTCCTGCGCCGTCTCGCGCTTCGGCGTCGGCAGGAGCGGGAACAGGATGCCGAGCACGACCAGGATGACGAGCAGCACCCGCAGGATCTTGCGAAACCGCTCGCTCGACTCCTCGTCGCCTTCCCAGGGCAGCTCGAATTCGCGGTAATAGGGGGCGAGAAGCATGCGCGCACTAACCCGTCTTGATCTGGCCGGCGGCGACCGGCTTTTCCTTCTGGATCACGGCGAGCGAGATCTTGCCGTAGTCGGCCTCGGTGCAGGTCTGCATGACCCGCTTCAGGACGTCGTACGGCAACGCCTTGTCCGCCATGATGGTGATCTCGCGCTGCGAGACGTCCTGGTCGCTGATCGTCTGGCCGACCAGCATCGGGCGCTTGAGCGCGGCGCTGAGCGGCGCGATCAGCGCGTTCGGCGAGGCCTGGATCTCCTTGACCGTGGCGATGTACTCGCCCTGCACGAACAGGTCGTCGCGGGTGATCATCACCACCACCGACTGCTTGGGCGCAGTCTGCGCGATCGACTGCGGGATCTCGATGCCCTTGGAGTTCTGGATCACCTCGACCTCGGTCGAGTACACCAGCAGGAACGCCACCATCACCGACAGGATGTCGATGAGCGGAATCAGGTTGAGCTGCGCGTCCGCCTTGTGCCGCTGGTGATGCTGCGCCATGCGCCGCGCGCGATTCGACATGCTCATGAGCGTCCTCCGCCAGCCTTGCCGGGCGGCGGCGCGGTTGCCGCCGGCGCAGCTGCGACCGGCGCGGCGCTGCCGGGCGCCTCGGAGGTCGAGGGCGCATCGCCGATGGAGATGTCCGGGAACAGCTCGGCCTGCACCGTGTTCATGCCCTGGCCCACCTCGAACACGCGCAGCCGGTCCATGACCTGCACCAGCGTGTCGTAGGGCGTGTCCTGCTCGAGCAGGATGCTGGCGTCGGTCTTGTCGGGGAACTTCGCCTTGACGCGCTTGAGGTACTCGGTGAGGTTGTCGTAGTCGTAGCCGCTGGCGGTGTTGGGGAAGGTGGCCAGCGGCCCGGTGTTGCGGTCGGCGACCTGCAGCAGGTCCTTGCGCACCATGACCTCGAGCTGCAGGCCCGGCGGCGGCTCCTTCCACGCCGTGTTGGGCGGCGGCAGATTCAGCTGCAGGATCACGGTGCGGGAGAACACCGCGGTCATGAGCAGGAAGGTGACCAACACCGTGAAGATGTCGATCATCGGCACGAGCAGCAACTCGGCCGGCTTGCGCGCGTGGCGCTCCAGCTTGCGGATTTGATACGAGCGGCGCATCGGCGGGCGCGCGGGCTCAGGCGGCGGCGGGCGTCGTCTGGCGCTCGGTGATGGCGTTCAGGAACTTCACCGACGCCATCTCGAGACTGTCGATCACGTCGGTGGTCTTGGTCTGCAGCCACGCGTGGATGAACAGCAGCGGCACCGCGGTCATGAGGCCGAAGGCCGTGCAGTTCATCGCCACCGAGATGCTGGCGGACAGCAGGTTGGCCTTCTCCGCCG
>DATMRG010000113.1:0-17006 GCA_035566495.1 Steroidobacteraceae bacterium
TCCGGGCTGCCTCAAAGCCTGCCCCTCTCCAGGGGCGATCGTGCAGTACTCCAACGGGATCGTCGATTTCCACGAAGAGAACTGCATCGGCTGCGGCTATTGCGTCACCGGCTGCCCCTTCGACATTCCCCGGATCTCGAAGAAAGATAAGAAGGCCTACAAGTGCACCTTGTGCTCCGATCGCGTCGCGGTCGGCCTCGAGCCCGCGTGCATCAAGGCATGCCCGACCGGGGCGCTGGTGTTCGGCACCAAGGAGGACATGAAGGAGCACGCCGCCGAGCGCGTCGCGGACCTCAAGTCCCGCGGCTTCGACAAGGCCGGCCTCTACGATCCTCCCGGCGTCGGCGGCACGCACGTGATGTACGTCCTGCATCACGGCGACCAGCCGCAGCTCTACGCGGGGCTGGCGATGGACCCGCAGATCAGCCCGATGGTCAAGGTGTGGAAGGGCGCGGCGAAGCCACTGGCGCTCGCGGCGATGGCGCTCACGGTACTCGCCGGGTTCTTCCACTTCGTGCGGGTCGGGAGAAACGAGGTCACCCCCGCCGACGAGGCGGCAGCGGAGAAGGGCTCATGACCGACAACCAACGCCGCGACTCCGTCGTGCGCTACAGCGCCGAGCTGCGCACCAACCACTGGCTCAACGCGATCGCCTTCGTGCTCGCGGCTCTCTCGGGGCTGGCGCTGTTTCACCCGGCGCTGTTCTGGTTCAGTAATTTCTTCGGCGGCGGCCCCTGGACGCGGATCCTGCATCCGTTCATCGGGCTGACGGCGGCGCTGCTGTTCCTGCTCATGGCCGCATCGCTCTGGCACGACAACCGCATTACGCCCGCCGACCGCCAATGGCTCAGGCAGTGGCGCGACGTCGTCGACGACCGCGAAGACCGGCTCCCCGAGGTCGGCCGCTACAACGCTGGCCAGAAGCTCCTGTTCCTCGTGATCGTGCTCGGCATGGCCGGGCTGTTCCTGACCGGACTCGTCATCTGGCGCGCGTACTTCTCGGCTTACTTCCCGGTCGGCCTCATCCGTTTCGCCTCGCTGGTACACGCCCTGTGTGCCTTCGGGCTGATCGTCGCGGTCCTGATCCACATCTATGCCGCGTTCTGGGTCAAGGGCTCGGTGCACGCGATGACCCGCGGCACGGTGACACCGGGCTGGGCGTGGAAACATCACCGCGCCTGGTTCCGGCAGGTCACGCATGACGCGCATCCTCGCACCGGGCCAAATTGAAACATCCGCCCAGCGGGCGATACCACGCATCCGACTCCCCCGGACCGCTGGCCCGTTCGCGGCTCGTGCGCGGCGGCTGCGGCAGCTGGCGGCGCCCGGCGCGGTCGGGTCGGCGATCGCCGAATATCTGGAGCTGACGGCCGCCATCGCCGAAGCGCAGGCGCACGCGCTCGCGGATTTCGCCGCCCCCCCGCCCACGGCGGACGACATTACCCGTGCCCGCACCCACCGCATGCCGGTAATTCATGCCACGAGCTCGACCCGCTCGCCGGCGTGGCGCGAGCTGGCGCTCGCAATCGCCGGCGCCGCCGCCGGCTCTGTGGCGGCCTCCGCCGGCGTCCGCGAGATCGAGCGCCGCCTGCGGGAACTGAGCGTCGCGGAGCTCGAAGCCCAGGCCGATGCGCTGCTCGCCGCGCGCAGCTCGGAAATCGACGTGGCGACGGCGCCGTTCCTGATGGCGGCGCTGCAGGTGCTGTGGACCGCGATCGCCAGATCGCTCCGGGCCGAGGACGTCGCGCCCCTCGAGGTGCCGGGCGTGTGCCCGGCCTGCGGGACGCTGCCCGTTGCCAGCGTGGTGCGCGTGGATGCGGAATCGCAGGGTTACCGCTACCTGCACTGCGCGCTCTGTGCAACCGAATGGCATATGGTGCGGGTCACCTGCACTCAATGTCAGAACAACGAGAACCTCGGCTACCATTCGATCGAGGGGAGCTCGGGCGCCATCCGCGCGGAAAGTTGCGATCGGTGCCACACCTACCGCAAGATCCTCTACCAGGAGAAGGACGCGGACGTCGAGCCGGTGGCCGATGACCTCGCGAGTCTCGCGCTCGACCTGCTGATGGCCGAGGCGGGCTACCAGCGCGGCAGCGGCAACCCGCTGCTGTGGCAACAGCCCTGACGGCCCGCACCCTCCTCCCGACTGAAAGCTGTCAAGGTTTGACGCTACCAGGAAGAGGCAGCGCCGCGGCCGGCGCGCACCAATGCCCGAAGCCAAGTCTGCGAAGCTCCCCGCGAGCGCGCCCGCGGCCGCGATCCCCTCCGTCGATCGCCTGCTGCACGCGCACGCCCTCGGCCCACTGCTCGCCCGCTACGGACGTACCCAGGTCACCGCCGGCCTGCGCAGCCATCTCAGCGCGCTGCGGCGCGCCGCCCGCAGCGGGGCTCTCGAGCCTGCCGCGCTGACGGACGAGACCATCACCGACGCGGTCGCGACCGGGCTGGCCGCGGCGGCTCACCCCGCGCTGCGGCCGGTCTTCAATCTCACCGGCACCGTGCTGCATACCAACCTCGGACGGGCACTGCTGCCCGAGGCGGCCGTCGCCGCGGTCGCGCGCGCCCTCACCGCCCCGGTGAATCTCGAGTTCGACCTCGCGGGCGGTGAGCGCGGTGAGCGCGACGATCTCGTCGAGCCGCTCCTCCGCGAGCTCACCGGGGCGCAAGCCGCCACGGTCGTCAACAACAACGCGGCGGCGGTGCTGCTGGTGTTGAGCGTGCTCGCGAGCCGGCGCGAAGTGCTGGTCTCGCGCGGCGAGCTGATCGAGATCGGCGGCTCCTTCCGCCTTCCCGACATCATGCGCCGCGCCGGCGCGAAACTGCTCGAGGTTGGGACCACCAATCGCACGCACCTCAAGGACTACGCGGGAGCCCTCGGCCCGCGTGCGGGCCTGCTGCTCAAGGTCCATACCAGCAACTACGCCATCTCCGGATTCACGGCGAGCGTGCCGCTCGAGAAGCTGGTGAAGCTCGGCCGCGCCCGCGGCGTGCCGGTGGCGGTCGATCTCGGCAGCGGCTCGCTCGTCGACCTCACTCGCTGGGGGCTCCCGGCGGAGCCGACGGTGCGCGCGGCGCTTGACGCCGGCGCCGACCTGGTCACATTCAGCGGCGACAAGCTGCTCGGCGGGCCACAGGCCGGCCTCATCGTCGGCCGCGCCGACCTGATCGCCCGGCTGCGCACGGATCCGCTCAAGCGTGCTCTGCGCGTGAGCAAGCTCACGCTCGCGGCGCTCGAAGCCGTGCTGGCTCTCTATCGGGCGCCGGAATTTCTCTCCGAGCGCCTGACGACGCTGCGGCTGCTGACCCGTGCAGCGGCGGATATGCAGGCCCAGGCCACGCGCCTCGCGCCGCGGGTGCGGGCGGCTGTCGGCCAGGACTACGAGGTCGGCGAAGCGCCTCTCATGAGTCAGATCGGCAGCGGTGCCCTTCCCGTCGAGCGGCTGCCGAGTCACGGGCTCGCCATCCGCGCGTCGCGTGGCCCGCGCGCGAGCCTGTCGCCGCTCGAGGCGGCGCTGCGCGCGCTGCCGCGGCCGGTGCTCGGACGGCTGAAGGACAAGGCCCTATGGCTCGATCTGCGCGGCCTCGAGCCGGCCGACGAGCCCGAGTTCACCGCGCAGCTCGCGACGCTCGCGCCGGCGCGCACGGGGCGACGGCCGTGATCGTCGGCACCGCGGGGCACATCGATCACGGCAAGACGACCCTGGTGCGGGCACTCACGGGCGTCGATACCGATCGCCTCAAGGAGGAGAAGGAGCGCGGCATCTCGATCGAGCTCGGCTACGCCTATACGCCGCTGCCGGACGGCGAGGTCCTCGGCTTCATCGACGTGCCGGGACACGAGCGTCTGGTGCACACCATGGTGGCGGGCGCCTGCGGCATCGATTTCGCGCTCCTGGTGGTTGCGGCGGATGACGGCGTCATGCCGCAGACGCGCGAGCACCTGGCGATTCTCGGCCTCCTGGGAGTGACTCGGGGCGCGGTCGCGCTCACCAAGATCGACCGCGTCGACACACGGCGGCGCAGCGAAGCGGAACGCGAGGCGCAGGCGGCGCTCGGCGCCACGGCTTTGAGCCAGGCGCCGCTCTTCGCGATCGACGCCACCGCCACCGCCGACCCCGGCCTCGCAGCGCTGCGGCAACACCTGGCGCAGGCCGCGACAGCAACGGCCGAGCGCGCCGACGATCGACTGTTCCGTCTGGCCATCGACCGCGTGTTCACCCTTGCCGGCCACGGCACCGTCGTGACCGGCACGGTGTTCTCGGGCAGCGTACGCTCCGGCGACACTCTCGCCTTGATGCCGGCGCGCCTGCCGGTGCGCGTCCGCAGCATTCACGCCCAGAATCAGCCGGCGGAGCTCGGCCGTGCCGGTCAGCGTTGCGCGCTGAATCTCGCCGGCATCGAGAAGAGCGCGATCGCCCGCGGCGATTGGCTGGCCGAGCCACGCCTGCTCGCGCCGAGCACCCGGCTCGATGTGCGCCTGACACTGCTCGCGGAGTCCGCGGCGCGGCTCGAGGCCTGGGCGCCGGTGCACGTGCACCTCGGCACCGAGCACCGGCTCGCACACGCGGTGCCGCTCGAGCAGGCGCAGCTCGCCGCGGGCGACAGCGGACGCGTACAGCTCGTGTTCGAAGCCCCGCTGTGCGCCCTCCCCGGCGATCGCCTGATCGTCCGCGATGCGCGTGCGCGGCACACGATCGGCGGCGGGCTCGTGCTCGACCCGGCGGCGCCGGCGCGCCGCCGCCGCTCGCCGCAGCGGCAGCAGTACCTGACCGCGCTCGAGGCGCTTCTGTCCGGCGAGGGCCTCGGGGCTCTGCTCGCGTGCGCTAAGTATGGGGCGACGATGTCCGAGCTGACGCGCGTCACGGGTCGCGCGCCCGAGGACATTGCGCTTCCCTCCGGCGCTCTGACCGTCGCCTCGGGCGATGAGTGTTTCGTGCTGCTGCCCGAGCGCTGGCAGGCATTACGGAGCGGTGCGCTCGCCGCCCTCGGCCGCTTTCACGCCGAGGTCCCCGATGAGCCCGGCCCCGATGTCGGGCGGCTGCGGCGCATGTGCTTCCCCGATATACCGGCGGCGATGTGGCGGGCGCTGGTCGAGGAGCTTGCGCGCGAGCAGCTCGTGCGGCGCAGCGGCGCCTGGCTCCATCTCCCCGAGCACGTCGTGATGCTCTCGGCGGCCGACGAGCAGCTGGCGCGCAAGCTCCAGCCGCTGCTCGTCGCCGGGCGCTTCGATCCCCCGTGGGTGCGCGATCTCGCCGCCGCCCTGCACGAGCCCGAGGAACGGGTGCGCACGGTGCTGCGCAAGCAGGTCGCACGCGGCGGCGTCTACCAGGTGGTACGCGACCTGTTCTATGCCCGCGAGCGGATCGCGGAGCTGGCCGGCGTCATCGAGGCCTGCGCCCGCGCGCAGGGCGCCGTGAACGCCGCCGGCTTCCGCGACGCGGTCGGTCTCGGGCGCAAGCGCGCCGTGCAGATCCTCGAGTTCTTCGACCGCGTTGGCTACACACGCCGCGTGCGCGATGCGCACGTGCGACGATCCGATTGGAAGGCACACGTACCCGGCGGTGCGACTGGGCTTCAAACCCAGGAGGGGGCGCCAGACGCTTCCTGGTAGGTTCGACTCCTGCTGCCTTCCGCCACTTTTACTGTCAGAGTAACCGCCATGACCTCCTCCGCCAAGCCTCCGCGCCTGACCTCGCTCTCCCACGGCGGCGGCTGCGGCTGCAAGATCTCGCCCGCCGTCCTCGCCGAGCTCCTCAAGCGCTCGGCCGGTGCCGCGCCGCACGCCGCGCTCCTGGTCGGAACCGAGACCGGCGACGACGCCGCCGTGTATCAGCTGAATGACACGCAGGCGCTGATCGCAACCACCGACTTCTTCATGCCGATCGTGGACGACCCGTTCGATTTCGGACGCATCGCCGCGACCAACGCGCTCTCCGACGTCTATGCCATGGGCGGCCGCCCGATCTTCGCGCTGGCGCTGCTCGCCATGCCGGTGAACGTGCTGCCCGCGGAGGTGATCCGCGAAGTGCTGCGCGGTGGCGAGGCGGTGTGTACCGCGGCCGGCATTCCGATCGCCGGCGGACACAGCATCGACTCGGTCGAGCCCATCTACGGGCTGGCGGCCCTCGGACTGGTGCACCCGCAGCAGGTGAAGCGCAACTGCGCGGCGCGCGCCGGTGACGCCCTCATTCTCGGCAAGCCCCTCGGCGTCGGGATCCTGTCGGCGGCGCTCAAGAAAGATGCCCTGAGCGGCGCGGGTTATCGCCAGCTGATCGAGACCACCACGCGTCTGAACAGCGCCGGCCCGGATCTGGCGGCGCTCCCCGAAGTGCACGCGATCACCGACGTCACCGGCTTCGGGCTCCTCGGACATCTGCTCGGCATGTGCCGCGGCGCCGGACTCGGCGCCCAGGTACAGCTCGGACAGGTGCCAGTGCTCGGGGGCGTGCGCGAGCTGCTCCGGGCCGGCTACGTTACCGGCGCGTCGGCCCGCAACTGGACTTCCTACGGTGATGAGGTGCGCCTCGCCGCCGGGCTAACCCCGCTCGATCAGGCGCTGCTCTGTGATCCGCAGACCTCGGGAGGGCTTCTCATCGCCTGCGCCCCGGAATCGGCCGCCGCCGCACTCGAGATCTTAAGGCGCGAGGGCTTCGGCGAGGCGGGCGTGATCGGCACGATGTGCGCGGGCGCACCGCTCGTCACGGTCGAGGCCTGAGCATACGCGACAGATGACACCGGGCCCCGCACGGCGACGAGCCGTGCGGGGCCAAGCTTGCCATTACGCCGGCCGGCTCAGGCTTTGGGCGAGTAGCTGAACTTCTGTCCGGCCACCGCCGCCTGGAACATTGCGCCGCCCTTGACGATGGTGAAGACGGCGAGCCCCTTGTAGTACTCGCCCAGCGTGGTCGCGTCCTTCTTGCCGCCGCTGGCCTCGGCCCCGGCACCCTCGGTGCCGACGCTGCCGCCGGCCGCCGCGGTGATGGCGACCGCATTCACGTCGGCGCCGAACTCGAAGTTGCCGTGCGTGAATTCGTCGAAGGCGCGCTTGTCCTGGAAAAACACGATCTGACTATAGGCCTGGCCGCCGGCCTGGAGGCCGACGCTCAGCTGATTCACGGTCGTGTCGCCCACGTAGAGTCCATGCCGGTACACGCGGCCGCTGCCATGCGCGCCGCCGGCAATGTAGGCGGCCTTGCCGATCGTCGGGAAGACGGCATACCCGTAGCAGTTGTTGAAGAACGCCGCACTCTGGCCCGCGTTCCTGAAGAGACTCATCGTGTCCGCGTACTTATCAGCGTGGGTGCCGGCCCAGAGGCTCGTCGCCCACAACAGCAAGGTGATGCCCATTAGGTTTCGCACCGCGTTTTTCACCGTCGCTCTCCTGTGCCATTTCGTTGCACGGCACCTTCGCACGGGGCCAGCCGCAGGGAGCAGCGGGAATCGCGGCAAATTCCTGTAGGAGGGAGGCTACATGCGCCCTCGAAATGAATGCGGCCTGAACGAGCCGCGTCGCAGCGCTCGATTGCGCGGAGCGCTGACGAGAGGGAGGAGATTGGAGCGGGCTAACGGGTTCGAACCGTCGACCTGTACCTTGGCAAGGTACCGCTCTACCAACTGAGCTAAGCCCGCATTCGAATCAGAACGGCGGATTCTATGTACACCCCTCGGGAAGTCAAGGCGAGGAGTCCCGTCGGCGGGTAAATCTGCGCCGCGGTCTCTAGGGTAATATACCTATAGAAAATACATAGCTTTACGTAGTGATGTTAACGTCTTAGATCAGGCCAGGCAGCGCGCAGGTACACGGCCATGGAAACGAGCGTCGCGGCGGCGGCGACCTCGGTCAGAATCACGCCGAGCTGATAGGTCGGCAGGCCGAATAGCGGCACGCGGTAGAGCATCAGGGACAGCCCGACGATCTGCAGGATCGTCTTGTATTTGCCGAGCTGGGAGACCGCCACTTTGCGCCGGGCGCCGATCTCGGCCATCCACTCGCGCAGGGCCGAGATCGTGATCTCGCGGCCGATGATGATCGCGGCAGTGAGCACGATGAGCCAGCGTGGGTCCTTGCTGACCAGCAGAACCAGCGCCACCGCGACGATGAGCTTGTCCGCGACCGGATCGAGGAAGGCGCCGAGGCGCGAGGTCTGCTGCAGCCGCCGCGCGAAGTAGCCATCGAGCGAGTCGGTGACGCCCGCGGCCGCGAACACGAGGCCGGCCGCCGGATCCGACCAGGGATACGGCATATAGAAGAGAACCACGATAAGGGGAATGGCCGCGATCCGCAGCCACGTCAGCGTATTGGGTACGTTCCAGACCATTGTCGAGGCTCCCGTCAAGAGCCCGGGTGCAGGTGATCATAAAGGCTTCGGGCGAGCGTCGCGCCGATTCCGGCCACCTGGGTGAAGTCCGCAATACCCGCGCGCATCACGCCCTGCAGCCCCCCGAAGTGCTTGAGCAGCGCCCGGCGCTTGGCGGGACCGAGGCCCGGGACCACCTCGAGCACCGACTCGTTATAGCGCCGCGCGCGCTTGCGGCGGTGACCGGTGATGGCGAAACGATGCGCCTCGTCGCGGATTCTCTGGATGAAGCGCAACGCCGGGGAATGCGCCTCGAGAACCACCGCGGCCGGCGAGCCGTAGACGAACAGCCGCTCCTGCCCCGGGCGGCGGTCCGGACCCTTGGCGACACCCACCAGCGTCAGGTCCGAGAACCCGAGCGCGGTGAGCACCTCATGCACTTCGGCGATCTGCCCCGCGCCCCCATCGATCAGGAGCAGATCCGGAGCCGGCACCTCGCCCGAGCGCACGTGCTTGTAGCGCCGCTCGAGCGCCTGGCGCAGCGCCCCGTAGTCATCGCCCGGAGTCACCCCGGTGATGTTGAAGCGGCGGTATTCCTTCTTGAGCGGCCCCTCGGGCCCGAACACCACGCAGGAGGCGACCGTGCCCTCCCCGCCCGTGTGACTGATGTCGAAGCACTCGAGCCGCGCCGGCGGCTCGGGCAGATCGAGCGCGCGCGTCAGTTCGGCGAGCATCTCCTCGACGCCGGCGCGCTGGGCGTGCCGCATGCGCAGAGCCTGCACCGCGTTGTCGCGTGTCAGATCGACCCACCGGGCGGCGAGTCCACGCACCGGGTGGCGCACCTCGATCTTCTGCCCCACCCTTGAGCTGAGCGCCTCGGCGAGCGCCGCCGCATCGGGCAGCGCCTGTCCGAGGAACACCTCCGGCGGCGGCTCGGCATCCGCGTAGTACTGCATGACGAAGGAGGCGAGCGCCTCGTCCGGCTCGGCCAGCGCGGCCCGCGGGAAGTAGCTGGTGGTGCCGAGATTGCGGCCGCCGCGCACCAGCATGACGCTGATGCAGTACTCGCCCGCCGCGCCGACGATGACCAGCACGTCCGCGTCGCGCTCGGCGCCGGCGGTCACGATCTGCTGCGCCTGGATGCGCTTCAAGGCGGCGAGCTGATCGCGCACCTGTGCCGCCCGCTCGAATTCGAGCCGCGCACCCGCCTCCTCCATGCGCGCGGCGAGCTCGGCGTTGACCTCCTCGCTCCGTCCCTCGAGCACCTTGACCGCCGCTTCGATGTCCTGCGCGTAGGCCGCGGGTGTGATCAGCCCGACGCAGGGCGCCGAACAGCGGCCGATCTGATGCTGCAGACAGGGGCGGCTGCGGTTGGCGAAGAAACTGTCGCGGCAGTTGCGGATACGGAACAGCTTCTGCAGCTGATTCAGCGTATCGCGGACCGCGCCCGCGCTCGGGAAGGGACCGAAGTAGCGGCCGGGCGCCGTGCGCGGACCGCGATAGAACAGCAGGCGCGGGAACGCGTGGCGCGGGTCGAGATGAATGTAGGGAAAGCTCTTGTCGTCGCGCAGCACCACGTTGAAGCGCGGCTTGTGCTCCTTGATCAGGTTGTACTCGAGCAGCAGCGCCTCGGTCTCGGAGTTGGTGACGGTGACCTCGATGGCGGTGATCTGCTGCACCAGCGCCTGTACCTTGGGATCGACGTTGCGGGGCGCGAAGTAGGTTGCGACGCGATCTTTCAGGCTGCGCGCCTTGCCGACGTAGAGCAGCTCGCGGTCGGCGCCGAACATGCGGTAGACGCCCGGGCGGCGGGGAAGCGCGGCGATGTATTCCTTGTGGTCGAACATCTCAGTCAGCAGGGTCCGGGTGGCGCGAGGCCTGCACGCCGGCAAGCCCGGGCCATCACTTCGCGGAACATCTCCGGTGTCAGCCGCCGGGTCTGGGTGTTGTAGCGGCTGCAATGATACGAGTCGATGAGCCACCTCGCCTCGCCGAGCGCATGCTCGCGCCCGTGCGCGAACGGGAAATCCGCCCGCTTGAGCCCGCGCGCCATCAGGAAGGCGTCGTGCGCGATGCGCCCGAGCGCCAGGTAGACCCTCGCCGCGGTCAACGTAGCGAGCTCCGCCTCGAGATAGGCATTGCAGCAGCGGATCTCCGCGGGCAGGGGCTTGTTCCCAGGTGGGACGCATTTGACGGAATTGACGATGCGCGCGCCGATCAGCCGCAGGTCGTCTTCCGCCGAGGACGACTCGGGCGCGCTCGCCAGCCCGAGCTCGTGGAGCGTGCGGTAGAGGAGGATCCCGGCGTAGTCGCCGGTGAAGGGACGCCCGGTGCGGTTGGCGCCATGCATGCCGGGCGCGAGCCCGACCAGGACCAGCCTGGGCGCGCGCGCGCCGAAGGATGGTACCGGCCGCGCCCAGTAACCGGTATAGCGCCGGCGCGTGACCGCGAGGAACTCTGCCAGGCGCGGACAGCGCCTGCAGTCGGGGTCGTAGGCGGCGTCGCGCCTGACCCGGACCTTAGGCGAGGTCATCCATGTGGCGGACAATCGCTCCCGCAAAGCCCGAGGTGCTCATGAGCTTCGCGCCCGGAATGAGCCGCTGCAGATCCTCCGCGACGTTCTTGCAGGCCGCCAGCTCGCGCTTGGGCGCCTTGATCGCCTCGCGCAGCCTTGCCAGGTCGTAGGTGAGTTCCTTGCTGGCGATCGTGTTGGTCACACCCTTGATGATGAGATCCGCCGCCTCGCGCCAGCCGAGATAGCGCAGCATCATCTCCGCCGAAAGAATCAGCGAGCTCGGATTGACGCGGTCCTTGCCGGCAAAGCCGGGCGCCGTGCCGTGCGTCGCCTCGAACACCGCCAGAGCGTCGCCGACGTTGCCGCCCGGGGCGATGCCGATGCCGCCCACCTGCGCGGCGAGCGCATCCGAAATGTAATCGCCGTTGAGATTGAGGGTCGCGATGACGTCGTACTCCTCGGGCCTGAGCAGTACCTGCTGCAGGAAGTTGTCGGCGATCACGTCCTTGACGACGATGTCCTTGCCGGTCAGCGGGCTCGGGAATCTCAGCCACGGCCCGTCCCCGATCGGCTGTGCGCCGAACTCATCCTTCGCCAGCTGATACCCCCAGTTGCGGAACGCGCCCTCCGTGAACTTCATGATGTTGCCCTTGTGCACCAGCGTCACCGACACCCGGTCGTGGTCGATGGCGTAGCGGATCGCCTTGCGGATCAGGCGCTGGCTGCCCTCCTTCGACACGGGCTTGATGCCGATGCCGGAGCTCGACGGAAAGCGGATGCCGGTCACCCCGAGCTCGCGCTGCAGGAACGCGATCAGCTTGTGCACTTCGGCGGAGCCAGCCGGCCACTCGATGCCGGCATAGATGTCCTCGGTGTTCTCGCGAAACACCACCATGTCGGTGAGCCCCGCATCGCGCATCGGGCTCGAGACGCCGGGGAAGTAGCGGATCGGACGGATGCAGGCGTAGAGATCGAGCGTCTGGCGCATGGCGACGTTGAGCGAGCGCAGGCCGCCGCCCACCGGCGTGCCGAGCGGCCCCTTGATCGACACCACGAACTCGCGCAGCGCCTGCAGCGTCTCCTCGGGCAGCCACTGGCCGTAGAGCGAGTTGGCCTTCTCGCCGGAATAGACCTCCATCCAGGCGATGCGGCGCGCGCCCCCGTAGGCTTTGGCCACGGCGGCGTCGACGACCCCTCGCATGGCTGGCGTGACGTCGACTCCGATCCCATCGCCCTCGATGAAAGGGATGACGGGCGCATCCGGCACCGCGAGGGAGAAGTCGGGGTTGACGCCGATGCGGCGCCCCGAGTCCGGGACGACGATATGCTCGTAGCGCATGGGACGTATGGGTACGCGCGGCCCGGGTGGCTTCAGGCGCGCCGTTCCGCGCGGCGGCTCTGGCTGTGCTCGGCGATCAGCATGGCGAGCTCGAGCGCCTGTTCGTGGTTCAGGCGCGGATCGACGCTGGAACGGTAGGCGCGCTGCAGATCCTGATCGGTCAGCCCGCGCGCGCCGCCGGTGCATTCGGTGACGTCTTCGCCGGTGAGCTCGATGTGCACGCCGCCGAGATAGGAGCCGAGCTCGGCGTGGATGCGGAAGGCGAGCTCGAGCTCCTTCAGGATGTTCTCGAAGCGCCGCGTCTTGATGCCGCCGGTGGTCGTCTCGGTGTTGCCGTGCATGGGATCGCACACCCACAGCACGGTCTGTCCGGTCTGTCGCACCGCCTCGATCGCCCTTGGGAGGGCGGCAGCGACCTCCTTGGCGCCAAAGCGATGAATGAACGTGAGCCGCCCCGGCTGATTCTGCGGGTTGAGCGTCGTCACGAGTCCCTGCAGCCAGGCCGCGTCCATGGCCGAGCCCACCTTGACCGCGATCGGGTTCGAGATGCCACGGAAGTACTCGACGTGCGCGCCATCGAGCGCCGCGGTGCGCATGCCGATCCACGGCATGTGGGTCGAGAGGTTGTACCAGCGGTTCTGGCGCGGAATGAAGCGCGTCTGTGCCTGCTCGTAATGCAGGTGCAGCCCCTCGTGGCTCGAATAGAAGTCGACGAGTGTCGCCTCGTGCACCTGCCGGCCGCTGATACCCTCGAAGAAATCGAGCGCGTCGCCGATCGAGCTGACGATGCGCTGGTAGGCGTCCTTGAGCGGCGCCTGGTGCACGAAGCCGAGGTCCCAGTACTCCGGATGATGCAGGTCCGCGAACCCGCCCTCGACCAGCGCCCGCACGAAGTTCAAGGTCAGCGCGGCGCGCTCGTAGCCGCGCAGCAGCAGCATCGGATCCGCCGCGCGCGCCTCGGCGCTGAATTCCGGACGGTTGACGAGATCACCGCGGTAGCTCGGCAGCGTCACCCCGTTGCGGGTCTCGCTGTCGGCGGAGCGCGGCTTGGCATATTGGCCGGCCATGCGGCCGACGCGGACGATGGGTTTCTTGAGTCCGTGCAGCAGCACGAGGCTCATCTGCAGGAGGATCTTCAGCTTCTTCGCGATCGTGTCCGACTCGCAGTCGGCGAAGGTCTCGGCGCAGTCCCCGCCCTGGAGCAGGAACGCCTCCCCGCGCTGCGCCGCGGCGAGCCGCGCCCGCAGGGCCTCGACTTCCCACGACACGACGATCGGCGGCAGCCGCGAGAGCTCGGCGACCGTGCGCTCGAGCGCCTTCGTGTCGCTGTAGACCGGCTGCTGCTGGGCAGGCCGGGTCTGCCAGCTCGCGCTGTGCCAGGAAGTGCTTTCGGGAGACCGCATCAGACGATCGTAGCACGCGCTCCGGAGGGCACTTGGCGGTGGCTGGCTTTGCAGCCTCATCGAAGGCAGAATGCGCGCCTTTTCGAGAGGACCCTATGCATCGCGTATTGATTTTAGGCGCCGGCAAGATCGGCGCCCTGATATCAGGATTGCTTGCCGAATCCGGGAGTTACAAGGTTCAGCTGGCCGACATGGACGGGAACGCCGCCGACGCCGTCGTCCGTGCCCATGGCGCCGCCCAGCTCACCGCCTTCGCGCTCGATGCGAGCCAACCCGGGACCCTCGAGCGCCACCTGGCCGCCCATCCCGTCGACGCGATCGTCTCGGGCCTGCCCTACTACTGTAACCGGACGGTCGCGGAGGCCGCGCGCCGCGCCGACGCTCATTACTTCGACCTGACCGAAGACGTCGAGGTCACCCGCGCGGTGCGCGCCATCGCCTCGGGTGCCTCGCGGGCCTTCGTGCCCCAGTGCGGCCTGGCACCGGGCTTCATCAGCATCGCGGCCGCCGAGCTCATCACCCACTTCGACGAGCTGCGCTCGGTGAAGCTGCGGGTCGGCGCCCTGCCCCAGCACCCGAACAACGTCCTCAAGTACTCCCTGACCTGGTCGACCGAGGGACTCATCAACGAGTACGGCAATCCCTGCCAGGCCATGAGCGACGGCCGGCTGGTCGAGCTCGCCCCGCTCGAGGGGCTCGAGGAAATCGAGATCGACGGCATGCGCTACGAGGCCTTCAACACCTCGGGCGGCCTCGGCTCCCTCGCCGAGACCCACGGCGCACACTGCGAGACGATGAACTACAAGACGATCCGCTACCCCGGGCACTGCGAGCAGATGCGGCTCCTGATGAACGACCTCAAGCTCAATCACGATCGCGGCACCCTGAAGCGCATCCTCGAGAACGCCGTGCCGCAGACGCTGCAGGACGTCGTGATCGTGTACGCCGCCGTCACCGGCAAGCAGGACGGCCAGCTGCGCGAGGAGAACTACGTCAACAAGATCTATCCGCAGGTGATCGCCGGGCGCCTGTGGTCGGCGATCCAGGTCTCGACTGCGGCCGGCATCACCGCGGTGGTGGATCTGGTCCTGGCCCATCCGGGGCGCTACCACGGCTTCGTCGCACAGGAGCAGTTCCGCCTCACCGACATCCTCGCCAACCGCTTCGGACGCCATTACGCCCCGGGCGGCAGCAAGCACGTCTCGGGCGAGGTCGTGGTCGCCGGCAAGACCGGACATCAGCGTCACAAGAAGGTGGCCGTACGATGAGCGCCGTCGACATCAATGCCCTGCTCGGGCGGCTCGCACTGGCGCCCGTCACTCCGGGTACCTGGTCCGGACAGCTCGGCTGGTCGAAGAGCACCGAAGCGCCGCTCCTCAACGTGAAGAATCCGGCGAGCGGCGCCCTGATTGCGCAGGTGCGCCCGGCGACCGACGCCGACTATGAGAGCGTCATCGCGAGCGCCCAGCAGGCGGCGAGCGCCTGGCGCGAGGTTCCGGCGCCCAAGCGCGGCGAGGCGGTACGGCTGCTCGGCGAGGAGCTGCGCAAGCACAAGACCGACCTCGGCACGCTGGTCTCGCTCGAGAACGGCAAGATCCTCGCCGAGGGCCTCGGCGAGGTGCAGGAGATGATCGACATCGCCGACTTCGCCGTCGGCCAGTCACGCATGCTCTATGGATTGTCGATGCACTCGGAGCGTCCGCGGCATCGCATGAGCGAGCAATGGCACCCGCTCGGGATCGTCGGCATCATCTCGGCCTTCAACTTCCCGGTCGCGGTATGGGCATGGAATGCGCTGATCGGCGCGATCTGCGGCAACGCCTGCGTCTGGAAGCCTTCGCACAAAACTCCGTTGAGCGCGCTCGCCGTGCAGCAGATCTGCAACGGCGTCATGAAGTCCGCCAACCTGCCGCCGGTGTTCCAGGTCTTCGTCGACGGCGGCACCGGTCTCGCGACCCGCTTCGTCGAGGACCCGCGCGTCGCCCTTGTCTCCTTCACCGGCTCGACCGAGGTCGGCCGCCGTGTCGGCGAGAAGGTGGCCGCGCGCCTCGGCAAGAGCCTGCTCGAGCTCGGCGGCAACAATGCCGTGATCGTGGATGAGACCGCGAATCTCGATCTCGCCGTCCCCTCGATCGTGTTCGGCGCGGTCGGCACCGCCGGCCAGCGCTGCACGTCCACGCGGCGCGTGCTGGCCCATAAGGCGATCGCGGCGGAGCTCGAGAGGCGCCTGATCCATGCCTATAAGCAGGTACGCATCGGCGATCCGCTCGAGCCCGGGACTCTGATGGGCCCGCTGATCGACGCCCGGGCGGTCGAGGGCTTCAAGGCCGCGCTCGCCGCCGCGCAGGCGGCGGGCGGTGAGCTGCTCTACGGCGGCAAGGTCCTCGAGCAGCCCGGCAACTTCGTCGAGCCCGCGATCGTGCGCGCCCGCAACGAGTGGCCGATCGTGCAGACCGAGACCTTCGCGCCGGTGCTGTACCTCATTCCGGTCGACTCGCTCGGCGCCGCCATCGCGGCCCAGAATGCCGTGGCGCAGGGGTTGTCGTCGGCGCTGTTCACCGACCGCCTGCAGAACGCCGAGGCGTTCCTGTCGGCCGCGGGCAGCGACTGCGGCATCGCCAACGTCAACATCGGCACTTCCGGCGCCGAGATCGGCGGCGCCTTCGGCGGCGAGAAGGACACCGGCGGCGGGCGCGAATCGGGCTCAGACGCCTGGAAGGCCTACATGCGCCGGCAGACCAACACCGTCAACTGGAGCCGCGAGCTGCCCCTCGCCCAGGGCATCGAGTTCAAGGTCGTCCCTTAGGCGCAGGCCGCGGCGCTGCGCCGCTCGCGCCGCCGATTCACCGCCCCGGCAGGTGGAGCGTGAAGCGTGCTCCGCCGAGCGGCGATTCGTCCACCTCGAGCGAGCCGCCGTAGAGATCGACCGTGTCGCGCACCATCGCGAGGCCCAGGCCGTGTCCCGGTACACTCTCATCGGCGCGCACCCCGCGCTCGAGCACCCGCGGACGGTCCTCGGGTGCGATCCCCGGCCCATCGTCCTCGATAGTTATGACGAGCCGCTGGCGTACCCGGGCGGTGTCGTGGTTGCGCGTACCGAGCCGCACGCGCGCATGGCACCACTTGCAGGCGTTGTCGAGCAGGTTGCCGAGTACCTCGGTGAGGTCGCCGCGGTCGCCGACGAAGAGACTCGCCGGGGCGATGTCCAGCTCGAGCAACAGGTCCTTGTGCGCGTACACCCGCAGCAGGGCGGCGCGCAGCTCGGGCGCCACCTGGGCGATGTCAACCGGCGCCTGTCCGATGAGCGCTCCGCCCGAGGCCGCGGCCCGTTTCATCTGATGCTCGATGATGCCGTTCATCCGGTCGATCTCGGTGCTGATCGTGCCCTGCTGCGTCTCGCCCGGCAGGGTCGCCCGCATGACCGCGAGCGGGGTCTTGAGACTGTGAGC
>DATMRG010000114.1:0-25239 GCA_035566495.1 Steroidobacteraceae bacterium
GCGCCGCCCACTGCCGTTGCGCCACGAGCGCCTTCTCGACCGCCGCATCGATCTGCGCCGCGCCGTCGACCGCGAGCTCCGCGAGCTGCTCGCCGGTCGCGGGATTCACGACGGTAAAGGTGCCCGACACCCTGAACGTACCAGTATCGCCCGCCGCCGCGGCGCGCTGCGCCGGCAGGGCCGGCGGCGCGTGCTGCTGCCCGAGGTCGCGCAGCCGTCCGTCCACGAATGCCGTGAGCAAGGCGCGCGCACTGCCGCTGTCGGCCTCCTGCCATTGCGAGAGTGCGGCGCGCAGCCACACCCCGTCGATCATCGCGGCGATCATGGCGGCGAGGGTGCGCGCATCCTCGCCCGATATCATGCTGCGCAGATCGTTGCGCAGATTCGAGAGCATGCGGCGCTGGTACGCCGTCTGCACTCTCTTCAGTCCCTCGAAGTGCAGCACCTGACCCCAGAAGGCGAGCCAGGCGTTGCCGGTCCGCCGGTCGAAATTCTCCGGCCCGAGATTGGCATCGATGACCGCCTGCACGCGCGCGCGCGGAGTGTCCGCGAGCGCGAATCGCTCGCGCATGCGCACCGCCACCACACGGGCGAGTGTGCGGAACGCCGCCTCGAGCAGCCCATCCTTGTCGCCGAAGTAATGAGCGACCAGGCCCGGGGAGACATCCGCGCGGCGTGCGATCTGCGCGAGAGTGGTGCCGACATAGCCGACATCGGCGAGACTGTCGATGGTCACCTCGATGAGCTGGGCGCGCCGGGTCTCCTCCGGCTCATCGCGCGGCACGGCGGAGGGGACGTGCGAGGAGTCTCTCAGGGACATTGACTGTCTGTTCAATGCTGGACTCCGGGGGAACCAGCGAGCGGACCTTATGACGGCCGGTACGCCTCGGTTATCGGGGCAATACTCTGCGGTCGGTCAGTGACTTGCCGGTTTATGATGCTTGACACGCCAACTATTAAACGGCTATTCAAGCCGAGGTGGGAATGATGAAGTCGGCAGCCCCCCGGGTCAAGGGCACAGCCGCTCAGACTAAGCCGCATATTACCGTGTCGTTGTGACCGCTGACTTACGCGTCGATTGAGAACCAGAAAGGTCGGGCGTGGCAAAGAACGAGACAACCCGGGGCACCGACAGTGGCATGGAGCACTTCGGCTACAAGGAGTCCCTCGCCCGCAGTATCGGCTCCTTCGGCAGCTTTGCGGCCGGCGTCAGCTACATCTCGATACTCACCGGTACCTTTCAGCTCTTCTACTTCGGCTTCGGCACCGCGGGGCCCGCGTACCTCTGGTCCTGGCCGATGGTGCTCGTCGGTCAGCTGGCCGTCGCCCTCTGTTTCATGGAGCTGGCCGCCAGATACCCCGTCGCCGGATCGGTCTACAACTGGTCGAAGCTGCTCGGCAGCCGGATCGTGGGCTGGTCTTCGGGCTGGCTGATGCTGACGGCGTCGATCGTGACCCTGTCCGCGGTGGTGCTGGCGCTGCAGCTCAACCTGCCGCGGCTCTGGAGCGGCTTCCAGATCGTCGGCGACGGCAACGGCCCTTACGATTTCGCCACCAACGCGGTGGTCCTCGGCACGGTCCTGATCGCCTTCACCACGGTCGTCAACGCGCTCGGCGTGCGCCTGATGGCGATGATCAACAGCGCGGGCGTGTTCGTCGAGCTGATCGCCGCCTGCCTGATCGCGCTTTTTCTGGCGGTCAACGTCCGCCGCGGTCCCGAGGTGTTCTTCTCCACCAATGGCTACGGCGGCGGCACCAGCTGGGGCTATCTGAGCGCCTTCCTCGTGGCATCGCTGGCATCGGGATACGTCATGTACGGCTTCGATACCGCGAGCTCACTCGGCGAGGAGACCCACGAGCCGCGGCGCACCGCGCCGCGCGCCATCCTGCGCGCCATTCTGGCATCGTTCGTCATCGGCGGTGCGATCCTCGTGTTCGCGGTCTTAGCGGCGCCCAACCTGCGCGATCCGATGATCGGCAGCGGCAGCGGCGGCCTGCAATACATCGTCGAGCAGGTCATGTGGGGTCCGCTCGGCAAAATCTTCCTGATCTGCATCGTGGTCGCGGTGACGGTGTGCTCCCTCGCCGTGCACACCGCCGCAATCCGCCTGACCTTCGCCATGGCGCGCGACAATGCCCTGCCGTTCGGCGAGAAGCTGGCGCGGGTGAATTCCCTGACGCAGACGCCGATCGTTCCGGCCGTCGTGATCGGCGTGATCGCCGAGCTGATCCTGATCCTCAACATCGGCCAGCCGAAGATCTTCACGGTGCTGACCTCGATCGCCGTCATCATGATTTATCTGGCGTATCTCATGGTGACCGGCCCGCTGCTGCTCAAGCGCCTGAGAGGCGAGTGGCCGCCCGCCGATCTCGCCGCCGGCGGCTACTTCACCATGGGCCGATGGGGGATGCCCGTAAACATGCTCGCCGTATTCTGGGGCGCGGGCATGGCGCTCAACCTGGCCTGGCCGCGCGAAGCCGTCTACGGGACCCCCTGGTACAACACCTGGGGCGCGTTCGTGTATATCGCCGCGATTCTCGGCGCCGGACTCGTCTGGTACGCGGTCAAGGGCCGCCATCACATCGGCATATTGGCGTCGCACACGCTGACCGCAGGCGCGGCGCCCGCACCGGTCGGCTGAGCGGCGGCGCAAGCCGCGCCGCCTGACCTCAGGTCACTCGACGATGATGCGGTCGGCCCACTCGACCAGCGACACGAAGATCGTCGGGTTGCCGAACTTGGCGCCCCATTGATCGAGATCCGCCTGCACCACACCGCGGGCGCGCGAGCACGCACCGCACGCGTAGATCTGTATCTTGTTCTGCACCGCCTTGGTGAGCGCCTCGGCCAGCGGCGGCCAGCCGACCGGCACCACGGCGTGCGCCACTGAAGAGCGCATCAGCGAGACGGCCTCGCCGAGCAGGAAGATCTGCACGGTGTGCCCAGCTTCGGCGAGCGCGTTGCCGTGAAGAAAGGCGAACGCGGCCTTGGTCGGATCGTCCGAGCCCCAGGCGCTCTTGAACATGATCTTGAGCGGCTTCTTCTGCTCCTCGGCGCGAGCGCCCGCCGCGACGCCCGCGAGCAGCGGCAGGAAGGCCAGCCGCGACAATAAGCCCCGTCGTTCCATTGTCGTTCCCCCTTGAGCGCCTTTCACGGCGTGCCGGATGCTCGGGGCCGCCTCCAGCGGCTGTCAATAGGCAGCGCACGATGAGCGCCCGGCGGCCCGGCCCGGCGCGCGGCATCACATGTCGCGCCGGTTCAAGTCGACCGGCGCCCCGGTGCTCGTACCGCAAGCGCGCGCGGCGCATGATCGCGAACCCCGGCAGCCCTCGTCCGCAACCGACCATGACACCCTTCTCCGCGCTGTCTCTACTGAGGATGGGCCTCAGGGGTCAGCGCGGCTGGCAGCCGCAGTGGCGCAGCCCCGATCCCAAGCCGGCCTATGACGCGATCATCGTCGGCGGCGGCGGCCATGGCCTCGGCACCGCCTACTACCTCGCGAAGGAGCACGGCCTCACCAATATCGCGGTGCTGGAAAAAGGCTGGATCGGCGGCGGCAACACCGGCCGCAACACCACCATCATCCGTTCGAACTACCTGTTCGCCGAGAGCGCGGCCCTCTACGACCACGCGCTGAAGCTCTGGGAAGGCCTGTCGCAGGCCCTCAACTACAACATGATGTTCTCGCAGCGCGGCGTCCTGATGCTGGCGCACACCGTGCACGACGCGCAGGTCTCTCAGCGGCACGTGCACGCCAACCGCGCCGCCGGCGTCGACAATGAGTGGCTCACGGCCGACGAAGCCCGCGCCTTCTGCCCGCCGCTGAAGATTGGCGACATCCGTTATCCGGTGCTCGGCGCGGCGCTGCAGCGCCGGGGCGGCACCGCGCGCCACGACGCCGTGGCCTGGGGCTACGCGCGCGGCGCGGATGCGCTCGGCGTCGACGTCATCGAGAACTGCGAGGTCACGGGCATCCGCCTCGACCCGCACGGCGCCGTCGAGGCGGTAGAAACCACGCGCGGACGCATTCGCGCGCCGCGCGTCGGCGTGGCCGCCGCCGGCCATTCGAGCGTCATCATGAAGATGGCCGGCGTGGCGCTGCCGCTCGAGAGCTACCCGCTGCAAGCGCTGGTGTCGGAGCCGGTGAAGCCCGTGTTCCCGTGTGTCGTCATGTCCAACACCATCCACGCCTACATCAGCCAGTCGGACAAGGGAGAGCTGGTTATCGGCGCCGGCACTGACGCCTACACCTCTTATACCCAGCGCGGCGCACTGCACATCCCGAGCCACGCGTTGGAAGCGATCTGCGAGCTGTTTCCGATCTTTCGCCGCCTGCGCATGCTGCGCAACTGGGGCGGGATCGTCGACGTCTCGCCCGACCGCTCGCCCATTATCGGCAAGACCCCGGTGCCGGGACTGTACGTCAACTGCGGCTGGGGAACGGGCGGCTTCAAGGCGACGCCGGGCTCGGCGCACCTCTTCGCCTGGACCATAGCGCACGATGAGCCGCACCCGATCAACGCGCCGTTCACGCTCGAGCGCTTCCGCGACGGCAACCTGATCGACGAAGCCGCCGCCGCGGCCGTCGCCCACTGAGGCCGGCATGCTGCTCATCGAGTGTCCCTATTGCGGCGAGCGACCCGAGCCCGAGTTCGTCTACGGCGGGCAGGCGCACATTGCGCGCCCGCCGCACCCGGCGGAGGTGAGCCTCGAGGAGTGGGCGGACTACCTCTACCGCCGCGACAATACCCGCGGCGTGCACGCTGAGCGCTGGCGACACACCCACGGCTGCGGTCGCTTCTTCAACGCGCTGCGCGACACCACGAGCGACCGATTCCTCGCCACCTACCGCGTCGGGGAGCGGCCGCCACAGCCCCCGGGCGGCTGGTCATGACGCTGGCGGGCGCATGATCTCCGGCCTGCGCACCCCGCGCGGCGGGCGCATCGATCGCGCGCGCCTCGTGAATTTCAGCTTCGACGGCCGCCCCTACCACGGCCTCGCCGGCGACACACTCGCCTCCGCACTGCTCGCCAACGGCGTGCACCTCCTCGGCCGCTCCTTCAAGTATCACCGGCCGCGCGGCCTGCTCGCCGCGGGCGCCGAGGAGCCGAGCGCGCTGGTCACGGTGCGGCGCGATGCGGCGCGCTGCACGCCGAATCTGCGCGCCACGCAGGTCGAGCTCTACGAGGGCCTCGAGGCCTCGAGTCAGAACCGCTGGCCCGCCCTCGCCTTCGACCTCGGCGCCGTCAACGACCTCTTCGCGCCCTTCATTCCCGCCGGCTTCTACTACAAGACCTTCATGTGGCCGCGCAGTGCCTGGCGGTGGCTCTACGAGCCGCGCATCCGCGCGGCCGCCGGCCTCGGGCGGGCGCCCACCCAGGCGGATCCGGATCACTACGCCGGCCGCTTCGCGTACTGCGACGTGCTGGTCGTCGGCGCGGGTCCCGCGGGTCTCGCCGCGGCGCACGCGGCGGCCGCCGCCGGCGCGCGCGTCGTGCTCTGCGACGAACAGAGTGAGCCCGGCGGCACGCTGCTCTCCGATCCGGCAGGAGACGCGTCGTCATTCGAGGGCCGGCCCGCCTCACTCTGGCTGAGCGATACCGTGGCCGCGCTCAGCCGCAACCCGCGCGTCACGCTCCTCACCCGCACCACGGCTTTCGGCTATTTCCCCCACAACCTCGTCGGGCTCTCGCAACGCCTCACCGATCACGTCGCGGCGCCGGATCCCGGGGCGCCGCGCGAGCGGCAGTGGCAGGTGCGCGCGCGCGAGGTCGTGCTCGCGACCGGCGCCATCGAGCGGCCGCTGGTGTTCCCGGGGAACGATCGGCCTGGAATCATGCTGGCCGGCGCGGCGCGCACCTGGCTGAATCGTTACGGAGTCCTCGCGGGCACGCGCGCCGTCGTGGTGACGGCGAATGATGAGGCGTACCGCGCGGCGCTCGAGCTCGAGCGTGCCGGCGTCGACATTGCCTGCATTGCGGATGTGCGCCCGGAGGGCGCTGGCGGCTGGGCGCAGCGCGCGCGCGAGGCGGGCGTGAGCGTCCTTCCCGGCATCACCGTGCTCGGCACGAGCGGGCGCCGCCGCGTCACCGGCATCGAGCTCGCGCGGCTCGAGGCCGGCCGGGTGGCCGACACCGAGACCCAGCCCTGCGACCTCGTGTTGATGTCGGGGGGCTTCACGCCGAGCGTGCACCTCCACTCGCAGTCGCGCGGCAAGCTCGTGTGGAACGAGGCGCTGCAGGCATTTCTCCCGGGCGAGCCGGCCGAGCGCACGCGCAGCGCCGGCGCATGCCGCGGAGTCTTCGCGCTCGATGGAGCCTCCGCCGATGGAGCCCAGGCAGGCGCGGCGGCCGCCCGCGACGCGCTGGCACCTGGCCGCGTCGGCGTGCACGCGGGCGCCCCGGCGCGCGCCGCGCCGGCACCCGCAGCGGTGTCCACTGAGGCGGCGGCCGGGTTCGCCGGCGCACTGCCGCAGCCAGCGCACGCGCGCTCGCGAGCCTTCGTCGACTGGCAGAACGACGTCACCACCAAGGATCTGGCGCTCGCGACGCGCGAGGGCTTCCGCTCGATCGAGCACGTCAAGCGCTACACCACGACCGGCATGGCGACCGATCAGGGCAAGACTTCGAACCTGAACGCCCTCGGCATCGTCTCGCGCACCCTCGGCAAGAGCATTCCCGAGGTCGGGCTCACCACTTTCCGGATGCCGTACACGCCCGTCACCTTCGGCAGCTTCGCCGGCGTGGCCCGCGGCGAGCTCTTCGATCCGATCCGCACCACGCCGATGCACGGCTGGGCCGCCGGCCAGGGCGCGGTGTTCGAGGACGTCGGCCTCTGGAAGCGCGCCCGCTACTTCCCGCGCGGCGCCGAGGACATGCACGCGGCGGTCGCGCGCGAGTGCCGCGCGGTGCGCTCCGGCTGCGGCATCTTCGACGCCTCGACGCTCGGCAAGATCGAGGTCGTCGGCAGCGATGCGGTGACGTTCATGAATCGCATGTACGTCAACGCCTGGGACAAGCTCGCCGTCGGCCGCTCGCGCTACGGCGTGCTGCTGCGCGATGACGGCTTCGTCTACGACGACGGGGTCGTGGCGCGCATCGCCGCCGACCGCTTCCACGTGACGACCACCACCGGCGGCGCGCCGCGGGTGCTGGCGCTCATGGAAGACTACCTGCAGACCGAGTGGAACGATCTCAACGTTTGGCTCACCTCCACCACCGAGCAGTGGGCGGTCATCGCGGTGCAGGGTCCGGCCGCGCGCACCGTGCTCGCCGGACTCGTCGACATCGACATCTCGGCGCCGGCCCTGCCGCACATGAGCGTCGCGAATGGGCACATCTGCGGTGTGCCGATGCGCCTCTTCCGCGTGAGCTTCACCGGCGAGCTCGGCTTCGAGGTCAACGTGCCGGCGGATTTTGGACCGGCGGTGTGGGAAGCGATCTGGGAAGCGGGCACGGCGCACGGCATGACGCCCTACGGCACCGAGGCGATGCACGTGATGCGCGCCGAGAAGGGCTACATCATTGTCGGACAGGACACGGATGGGACCGTGACGCCGGACGATGCGGGGCTCGCCTGGGCGATCGGCAAGAACAAGCCCGACTTCGTCGGCCTGCGCTCGCTGCAGCGCCCGGCAATGGGCGCTGCGGATCGCCGGCAGCTGGTGGGCCTCGCGACCGTGGACCCGCAGACGGTGCTGGACGAAGGCGCACAGGTCGTCGCGGAACGCGGCGTGCGGCCGCCGACCCGCCCGCTCGGGCACGTGACGTCGTCGTATCACAGCGCGGTGCTCGGCCGCTCGATCGCGATGGGCCTCATCTCCGGCGGGCGCGCGCGCATGGGGCAGACGCTCTACGTACCGATGCCATCGGGCGAGATCGCGGTCCAGGTGACCTCCGCCGTCTTTTACGATCCCGAAGGCAAGCGCCTCCATGCCTGACCTGAGCTCGGCACGCCGCGAACCCCTCCTCGCCACGAGTCCGGGCGTGCGCCCGCTGCCGCCTGCGGCGCGCTGGATCCTGCGCGGCGGAGCCAGGGTGCGAGCGGCTGCCGAGAGCGGCCTGTCACTCGCAGTTCCCGCGGCGGCGTGCCGTGCCGGCGTGCAAGGCGAGCGCGCGGCGCTCTGGCTCGGGCCCGACGAGTGGCTCCTCATCGCGGCTGCGCGCGCAGCCGGGGAGACCGCGGCGGCGCTCAGCGCGGCTCTCGCCGGGCTTCCGCATTCGCTCGTCGACGTGAGCCATCGCCAGGTCGCCCTCGAGGTGAGCGGCGGCAATGCGCGGACGCTCCTCGCCGCGGGCTGCCCGCTCGATCTCGAGTCGAGCGCCTTCCCGGTCGGAATGTGCGCGCGCACCATGCTGTCCAAAGCGGAGATAGTGCTCTGGCGCACCGACATCGAGGTATTTCGCCTCGAGGTGTGGCGCTCGTTCGCCCCCTACGTGAGCGCGTTCCTGAGCGAAGCCGCGCGCGGGGTCTCATAGGCAAGTCATTGTCGCAATTGGAGCGCCCCTGCCAGCACAGGTGCCGGAGAATCATCCCGTGAAGACGCACGTTCGGGTCCTCGTCATCGGTGGCGGCGTGGTAGGTGTCAGCACGCTCTACCATCTCGCCAGGAAGGGCTGGACCGACATCGCGCTCATCGAGCGCTCCGAGCTCACCGCCGGCTCCACCTGGCACGCCGCGGGCCTCCTGCCGCTCTTCAACATGAGCTACACGGTCGGCCAGCTGCATAAGTACTCGGTCGATCTCTACAAGCGGCTGCCCGCCGAGACCGGCCAGGACGTGAGCTTCCACGTCACGGGAAATCTGCGCCTCGCGACCAACCGCGACCGCATGGACGAATATCAGAAGTACTGTGGCACGGCCAACACCATCGGCGTGCCCTTCGAGGTGATCACGCCGGCGCGAGTGAAGGAGCTCTGGCCGCTCATCGATCTTGGCGGCAGCGGCGAGACGCCTGCCATCATCGGGGCGCTCTACCACCCGCACGATGGGCACATCGCGCCCGCCGACCTCACCATGGCGTTGCGCAAGGGCGCGCGCAATGCGGGCGCGGAGATCTACGAGCACACCGAGGCCACCGGCTTCGAGCGCACTCCGGGCGGCGAGTGGAAGGTGCGCACCAGTCAGGGCGACATCGTTGCCCAGCATCTCGTGCTCGCAACCGGCAACTACGCCCGCCAGATCGGCAGGCTGCTCGGCCTCAACGTGCCGGCGATTCCGGTCGAGCATCAATACATCGTCTATGACGAGTCGCCCGAGCTCGTCGCCTACCGCAAGAGCGGCGGACGCGAGCTGGCGGTGCTGCGCGAGTCCGACAAGTCCTACTACCTGCGCGAGGAGCGCATGGGCTGGATCCTGGGTCCCTACGAGAAGGGCGCGCCGGCGCGCTTCGCCGACGGTGTCCCCGACTGGTTCGGACGAAGCCTGTTTCCCGGCGATCTCGATCGCCTGGTTCCCTACGTCGAGGCCGCGACGCGCCGCGTGCCGGCGCTCGAGAACTGCGGCATCAAGGACATCGTCAACGGCCCGATCTCGTACACGCCCGACGGGAGCCCGCTCATAGGGCCGGCCTGGGGAGTGCCCAACGTGTGGCTCAACGAAGGCCACAGCTTCGGCATCACGGCCGCCGGTGGCTCGGGCTGGCAGCTCGCCGAGTGGATCGTCGAGGGCGAGCCCGGCATCGACATGCTGGCAGTCGATCCGCGGCGCTTCGGCGCCTACACCTCCAAACCCTACGTGGTGAAGAAAAACGAGGAGACCTATCGCAACGTCTTCACGATCCACTATCCCGATGAGGAGCGGCCCGAGGGGCGCCCCGCCAAGACGAGTCCGGTCTACGACAAGCTGAACGCGCGCGGCGCGGTCTGGGGACAGCGTTACGGCTGGGAGCGCGCCAACTGGTTCGCGCCGCACGGCGTCGAGCGTAAGGATCGCTGGAGCTTCCGCCGCGGCAATTACTTCGAGCAGGTCGGTAACGAGGCGCGGCTGATGCGCGAGCGTGCCGGCGTCATCGATCTCACGCCCTTCACCAAGCACGAGGTCACCGGTGCCGGCGCCGAGGCCTGGCTCGACGGACTGGTCGCCAACAAGGTGCCGGCGCGCACCGGACGCATGGCGTTGTCGCACGCACTCACACGGCGCGGCGGTATCCGCTCGGAATTCACGATCACCAAGATCGCCGACCAGCACTACTACGTGGTGAGCGCCGGCGCCGCCGAGCGCTACGACAGCGACTATCTCTTCAAGTCGTTGCCCGCGGACGGCGCGGTGGGACTGCGCAACATCACCAATACCCGCGGCACCTTCGTGCTCGCCGGCCCGAAGTCGCGCGAGGTGCTCGCGCAGCTCACCGACACGCCGCTCGACAACAACTCCTTCCCGTGGCTGACCGCGCAGGTCATCGAGGCCGGGCTCGCGGTCGATGTCTACGCCCTGCGCGTCAATTTCGTCGGCGCACTCGGCTGGGAGCTGCACTTCCCCATCGAGTATGCGCACTCGCTGTTCGATGCGCTGTTCGAGGCCGGCAAGCCGCATGGTATTGGCATGGTCGGCATGCGCGCGATGGAGTCCTTGCGCATGGAGAAGTCCTACCGCATGTGGGGCACCGACCTGACTCCCGACTACACACCACTCGAGGCGAGCCTCGACCGCTTCGTGCGCATGGGCAAAGGGCCGTTCGTCGGCCGCGAGGCGCTCGAGAGACAGCTCGAGGCCGGCGTGCCGAACCGGTTCGTCACGCTCGAGGTCCACGGCGTCACCGATGCCGACCCCCTGGGCAACGAGCCCCTGTTCGATTCGAGCGGCCGCATGGTCGGCCGCGCAACCTCCGGTTATTACGGCCACTGCTTGAAGAAGAGTCTCGCCATCGGCTACGTGCGCACGGCGCTCGCCGAACCCGGGACCCGGCTTGGCATCGAGATCCTGGGTGAGCGCAAGCAGGCGACCGTACTGCGCGAATCGCCCTACGACCCCGAGAACCTGCAGCTGCGCGCGTAAGAGCGGTCAGAGGCCCGTGAGGAGAAAGTCGATCGCGGCTGATATGACCCGTTCCTGATCGATCAGACTACCTGCCTGCGGGCCGAGCTCCTCTCGCAGGACGCCGGCGAGCTGCGGCGTCAAGAGGGCGTAGGGCCGCCCCTCAAAAACGACGGCGGGGATCAGGTACCTCATGGGAAAGCCGCTCAGCTCCTCGGCGTTGGCGAGCGGGATGACCACACGTGTGCCCAACTCCTCGAGCAAATCCGCTTGAACGTCGACGAGAAAAGGGAACTCCTCGCGGCTCCCGGGGTTCTCGTTGCGATATACGGCGAACCGCGGCATTCACTCGTCCAGTCGACCCTCGAAGCACGTTCCATGGGACGCGAGATACTCGTTGTAAGCCAAGACCGCGCGGGCGTTTTCCTCGCGCCACCGCCGGCGCCTCAGGCGTGCCAGCTCGCCGACCAGAGCTTGTTCGAGCAGCGCTGAGAGATTGACCCGGGCTTCCCGGGCGGCTGCGAGCATCTCGACGTTCACGCTGAGGTTCAGCGGTCGCTTCTCCACGGCCTGCATGACGCCGAGGTTACCTTCCCGGGCGGCGGGCATACGAGCCGTCGTTACTGGTGCCTCTGCGCACTATTCATGCGCATGGTCATGCGCATCGCCCATGCGCACAGCTCATGCGCAGGGCTCATGGGCACGGCTCGTGGCACGGCTCGTGGGCGGGCGGCGCTCGCGAGCAAGCCTCGTCCCCCCACGATCTGCCAGCAGCCTGACCGCGTGCCCTGTCCCCCTAACCTCAGTCGCTGTCGCAATCAGGCAAGAAAGGCGTAAAATCCGGCATGTGACCCTCCCCCGAACCAAGTACGCGTTTCTGACCCTGCCGCGCTACTCGATGATCGCGCTCTCGAACGCGGTCGAGCCGCTGCGCATGGCGAACATCCTCACGGGCCAACCGGTCTACGACTGGTCGATCGTGAGCCTCGACGGGCAGGCGACGTCGGCGAGCAACGGACTGCAGCTGTCCCCCACGGTCGCGCTCGAGCAGATGGGCACCGTCGACATCCTGTTCGTCTGCGGCGGCGTCGACGTGCAGGATGCGGTCTCCCCCAAGATGGTCGCGGCACTGAAGCGCCTGGCCGAGCGGCGGGTGCCGCTCGGGGGTCTCTGCACCGGCGGCTATGCGCTCGCCAAGGCCGGGCTCCTCGACAAGTACCGCGCGACCATCCACTGGGAAAATCTCTCAGCGCTGCGCGAGGAATTTCCGCGCATTCACCTGAGCGATCAGCTCTTTACCATCGACCGCGACCGCTTTACGTGCTCGGGCGGTGTCGCGCCTCTCGACCTCATGCTGCACCTCGTCGAGGAGCAGCTCGGCGCCCGCATCTCGCAGCTGATCTCCGAGCAGTTCATCGTCGACCGCATCAGGAGCGACCGCGACCGCCAGTACGTACCGCTGCGGGCGCAGCTGGGCGTGAGCCACGAGAGCCTCATCAAGGTCGCACAGCTCATGGAGGACAACATCGAGCGGCCGCTGTCGCTCGATGAGATCGCCTCCGCCACCGGCCTGTCGCGCCGCCAGATCGAGCGGCTCTTCAAACGGCACCTGAACTGCGTACCCAAGCGCTATTACCTGCAGATGCGCCTGCGCCGTGCGCGTGAGCTGCTGCTGCAGACGTCGATGCCCATCATCGACATCACGACCGCCTGCGGCTTCCAGTCCCCGCCGCACTTCTCGCGCTGTTACCGGGCGCAGTTCGGTTGCCCGCCGAGCGCCGAGCGCATGAGCCGCCAGGGCAAGATGGTCACCGGCGCGCGGGGCGAGATCGCCCCTCTGTGAGGCGGTCCCCACCGCGGCTTTGCCTTAACGCGCCGCCTGTCGCATGCGGGCATGCCGTGGTCGCGTGCCAGCACCTCCCACCCTTCCCCCACCCTTACCATCGCCACCGAAAGATCCGCGGCTAACCCGAAGCCGCGCATGGAGATTTCTCCCATGGCCGACGCGCCCGAAGGCGAATTCAACCTACGCGATCTCAACGACCAGGAGCTCGTCGAGCAGGTGCACGATGACCTCTACAACGGACTGAAGGTCGAGGTGGAGGAAGCCACGCGGCTTTTTCTCGAGCGCGGCTGGAGCGCCGAGAAGACCCTGAACGATGCACTCGTCGAAGGGATGCGCATCGTCGGCATCGACTTCCGCGACGGCATCCTGTTCGTACCCGAGGTGCTGCTCGCCGCCAACTCCATGAAGGGCGGCATGGAGATCCTGCGTCCGCTGCTCGCCGAGACCGGCGTGCCACCGATCGGCAAGATCGTCATCGGCACCGTCAAGGGCGACATCCACGACATCGGCAAGAATCTCGTGTCGATGATGCTCGAGGGCGCCGGGTTCGAGGTCATCGACCTCGGCATCAACAACCCGGTGGAGAAGTACCTCGCGGCCCTCGAGCAGCACAAGCCGGACATCCTCGGCATGTCGGCGCTCCTCACGACCACCATGCCCTACATGAAGGTCGTCATCGACAAGATGAAGGAAACCGGCATCCGCAACGACTACATCGTGCTGGTGGGCGGGGCGCCGCTGAACGAGGAATTCGGCAAGGCCGTGGGCGCCGATGCCTACTGCCGTGACGCCGCCATCGCGGTCGAGACCGCCAAGAGCCTGGTCGCGGCCCGCCGCGCCGCCGGCGGTGCCCGCGCCGCGAGCGCCGGCTGAGGCCCGGTTGATTCGCGCCGTCCATGGACACGCCGCGTGACACACTGCTGATCGCTTGCGGTGCCCTGGGGCGCGAGATCGCGGCCCTGCGCCGCGCCAACGGCTGGCAGTCGGTCGACGTGCGCTGCCTCCCCGCGCAGCTGCATAACGAACCCGCGCGCATCGCGCCCGCGGTGCGTGAGGAAATCCGCGCCAACCGTGACCGCTACCGCCAGATCTTCGTCGTCTACGCCGACTGCGGCACGCGCGGAGCGCTCGATGCGGTGCTGAGGGAAGAAGGCGTCGAGCGTCTCCCCGGCGCGCACTGCTATGAGTTTCTGGCTACGCCGCGCGTGTTCGCGCAGCTGGCGGAAGCCGAGCCCGGTACTTTTTATCTGACCGATTTCCTGCTGCGTCACTTCGAGCGGCTCGTCGTCCGCACGCTCGGACTCGACCGTCATCCCGAACTCACTCAGGAATACTTCCGGCACTACCGAAAGCTCGTCTATCTCGCCCAGGTCGAGACCCCGGGCGCCATCGAGCGCGCGCGGCAGATCGCCACACGCTTCGGCTTCGACTTCGAGTATCGCTTCACCGGATATGGAGAGCTCGGCACGCGCCTCCAGGCGCTGGTCGCGAGCCGGGGTGCCGCGGCATGGCCAGCCTGATCATCATTTCCTGGCGCGACATCCCCGCGCAGGTGGTCGTCAAGCGCGGCCGCGAGACCGCGAAAGTGCAGCTGTCGCCGCGCTTCCAGGAGGCGGTCGACCGCGCCGCGATGCGCGCCGGCAAGGGCAGCTCGGATGCCTATCTCGCCGACTGGAAGCGCTCCGATCCGCGTCCCTGCAGTGATGATTTGCAGGCGGAGGCGTCCGCCGAGGCCGCGCGCATCGAGGCGCGCTTCAGCGATGCCGATCTCGAAGTCCTGATCCGCGCCAAGGGTCTCGCGGCGGTCCCCTGAGATGTACGCCGTCAGGCAATGGTCGGTACGCCACGCCCGCGGGCTCAACGCTTTCTACCGCGGCTTCGAGTCGCTCCTGGTGGCACTCGATCCTCTGTTCCGCCGCATTGGCTACGAGCGGCTCGACCGCCCAGTGGCGCGAGTAGAGAGGCTGACCAAGGGCCTCCTGTTCGATTGCCGCATGTGCGGGCAGTGCATCCTGTCCTCGACCGGCATGTCGTGTCCGATGAACTGTCCAAAGAATCTGCGCAACGGCCCCTGCGGCGGCGTGCGCGCCAACGGCCATTGCGAGGTACGCCCCGAGATGAAATGCGTGTGGGTCGAGGCCTTCGCCGGCGCCCAGCGCATCCCCGGGGGCCTCGACAAGCTCGCTGCGGTGCAGGTCGCAGTCGATCGCCGCCTGCAGGGCAAGTCCGCCTGGCTGCGAGTCGTGCGCCAGCGTGTGGGAGCCGCGCCTTGAAGTTCGAGGACGAGCCGGTGCCCGGCTATCCGCTGCCGATCCTGCCCGGACACACCTCACCCGGAAGATTCGAGCGCGTGCTGCGGGCCGGGCAGTTCGCCGTGACGACCGAGCTCGACCCACCCGACTCCGCCGACCCTGAGGACGTCTACCGCCGCGCGCGGGTCTTCGACGGCTACGTCGACGCCATCAATGCCACCGACGGCTCGGGCGCCAACTGCCACATGTCGAGCCTCGCGGTATGCGCCCTGCTCACGCGCGTCGGCTACGCGCCCGTCATGCAGATCTCCTGCCGCGACAAGAACCGCATCGCCATCCAGGGCGACATCCTCGGCGGCGCCGCCATGGGCGTATGCAACGTGTTGTGTCTCACCGGTGACGGCGTACAGGCCGGCGACCACCCGCAGGCGCTCCCGGTCTTCGATCTCGACTGCATGAGCCTGCTCGAGACCGCGCGCACGCTGCGCGATGAGCACCGGTTTCTCTCCGGGCGCAAGATCAGCTTCGCGCCGCGGGTCCTGCTCGGGGCGGCCGAGAATCCCTTCACGCACCCGCTCGCGTGGCGCGCACAGCGGCTCGCGAAGAAGGTGGCCGCCGGCGCGCAGTTCATCCAGACCCAGTGGTGCTACGACGTGCCGATGCTGCGCAGCTTCATGCAGCACGTGGAGGAGCTGGGACTCCTCGACAAGGTCTTCATTCTCGTGGGAGTAGGCCCGCTGCGCTCCGCCAAGTCGGCCGAGTGGATCCGCACCCACATACCGGGCGTGCACATCCCGGATGCAGTGATCGAGCGCATGGCCGGCGCGGCCGACCCTGCCGCCGAAGGCCGCCGGCTCTGCATCGAGCTCATTCAGGAGATCCGCACCATCAGGGGCGTGCACGGCGTGCACGTCATGGCATTCCGCCAGGAACATACCGTCGCCGAAATCATCGAGCGCTCCGGCGTGCTCAACGGCCGCAAGCCGTGGTACCCGGGGCGCGATCCACAAACCAGCACCAACAGGATGGCATCGTGACCGATACAGTGATCAGCTCCGCAACCCGCGAGGTCGTCATCGGCTTCGAGCGTCCGTTCGTCATGATCGGCGAGCGCATCAACCCGACCGGACGCAAGATCCTCGCCGCCGAGATGGCCGCCGGGAATTTCAGCCGCGTGGAGTCGGATACGCGCGCCCAGATCGCGGCCGGCGCGCACATGCTGGACGTCAACGCCGGCATCCCGCTGGCGGATGAGCCGGCGATCCTCGCCAAGACCATCCAGCTGGTGCAGTCGATCACCGACCTGCCGCTCTCGATCGACTCCTCCATCGTCGCAGCGCTCGAGGCGGGACTCGCGGTCTACAAGGGCAAGCCGCTGGTCAACTCGGTCACCGGCGAGGAGGAGCGTCTCGAGACCGTACTGCCGTTGGTTAAGAGGTACGGCGCCGCGGTGGTCGCGATCTCGAACGACGAGACCGGCATCTCCGAGGACCCGGACGTGCGCTTCGAGGTCGCGAAGAAGATCGTGCACCGTGCCCGCGACCACGGCATTCCGGTGAGCGACATCGTCGTCGATCCGCTGGTCATGCCGATCGGGGCCATCAACCAGGCGGGCGTGCAGGTGATGCGCCTCCTTGGACGGCTGAAGAACGAGCTCAAGGTGAACACCACCTGCGGCGCCTCCAACATCAGCTTCGGGCTCCCGGCCCGCGAGGGCATCAGCGCGGTGTTCCTGTCGATGGCGATCGGCGCCGGCATGACCTCCGCGATCATGAACCCGATGCACGTCGAGATCGTGAAGGCCTGCATGGGCGCGGACGTGATGATGGGTCACGACCCGGACTGCGCGCGCTGGATCAAGCGCTTCCGCGAGGCGCCGCCGATGGCCGCCGGCGGTGGTACCGCCAGCGCCCCCGAAGGCGCGGCGCGCGGCCGGCGCGAAGGCGGACACCGGAGGCGCATCCAGAGCCAGGCATGAGCAGCAAGGATCCTCTCGTCGTCTTCACGCCCTCGGGCAAGCGCGGCCGTTTCCCCGTCGGCACGCAGCTGCTGCAGGCGGCGCGCAGCCTCGGGGTCGACGTCGACTCGGTGTGCGGTGGGCGCGCGCTGTGCGGCCGCTGCCAGGTGCTGGTCATGGAGGGCGACTTCCCCAAGCACGGGGTGAACTCCACCGCTACCCACCTCACGCCGGTCAGCGAGGCCGAGCAGAGCTTCGCGCGCCGGCGGCCGCTGCCGCCCGGGCATCGGTTGTCGTGCTCTTCGCGCATCGAGGGCGATCTCGTCATCGACGTGCCGCCCGCCAGCCAAGTGCACCGGCAGGTGGTGCGCAAGGCCGCCGACGCGCGCCCGATCACCCTCGATCCGATCGTGCACCTGCACTACGTCGAGGTGCGCCAGCCCGACATGCACGATCCGCGGGGGGATCTGCAGCGCCTGCTCGAGGCGCTCCACAAGGAGTGGGACTTTGGCCCGCTGCGCTGCGATCTAGCAGTGCTGCAGAGACTGCAGTCGGCACTGCGCAAGGGCGAGTGGCGGGTGACGGTCGCGGTGCACGCGGGCAAGCAGCTGATCGGCGTATGGCCGGGATTCCACGATCGGGTCTACGGCCTTGCGGTGGACGTGGGCTCGACCACGATCGCCGCCCACCTCTGCAACCTCGAGAGCGGCGAGCTGGTGGCCTCGAGCGGCGCCATGAACCCGCAGATCCGCTTCGGCGAGGACCTGATGAGCCGCGTGTCCTACGCGATGATGAACCCGGGCGGCGCGCAGCAGATGACCGAGGCGGTACGCGCGGCCCTCAATACACTCGCCGCCGACGTCGCCCGCGAGGCGGGCGTCTCGGTGTCGGACATCCTCGAGCTCACCGTGGTCGGCAACCCGATCATGCATCACCTGCTGCTCGGCATCGACCCGGTCGAGCTCGGCGGCGCGCCGTTTGCGCTTGCCACCGATTCGCCGCTCGGCCTGCACGCCGCGGAGCTGGGACTCGCGCTGCACCCGGGCGCGCATGTCTACACCCTGCCCTGCATCGCCGGCCACGTCGGCGCCGATGCCGCCGGCATGATCCTGGCCGAGCGTCCCGATCTTTCCTCCCGGCTCACGCTGCTGGTCGACGTCGGCACCAACGCGGAGATCGTGCTCGGTAACAAGGAGCGGCTGCTCGCCTGCTCGAGCCCGACCGGTCCCGCGTTCGAGGGCGCGCAGATCAGCAGCGGCCAGCGGGCTGCGCCGGGCGCGATCGAGCGGGTGCGCATCGATGCCGTGACGCTCGAGGCCCGCTTCAAGGTCATCGGCTCGGATCTGTGGTCCGATGATCCGGGCTTCGCGGAGGCGATCGCCCGCACCGGCGTCACCGGCATCTGCGGCTCGGGGATCATCGAGGTCATCGCCGAGATGTACCTCGCCGGCATCATCAACCAGGACGGCGTCATCGACGGCAGACTCGCCGAGCGCAGCGAGCGCATTGTGCCCACCGACCGCACCTTCGCCTACACCGTGCACCGCGGCTCGCCGCTCCTGCAGGTGACGCAGAACGACGTGCGCGCGATCCAGCTGGCGAAGGCGGCGCTGCGCGCCGGGGTGCAGCTCCTCATGGATCGCATGGGGGTCACCCAGGTCGACCGCATCCGGCTCGCCGGCGCCTTCGGCAGCCACATCGACGTCAAGTACGCGATGATCCTCGGCATGATTCCCGACTGCGATCTCTCGCAGGTGTCCTCCGCCGGCAACGCCGCGGGCACCGGTGCGCGCATCGCGCTCCTCGACAAGGCCTCGCGCAAGACCATCGAGGATCTCGTGCACCGCGTCGAGAAGGTCGAGACCGCGATCGAGCCCAAGTTCCAGGCGCACTTCGTCGCAGCCATGGGGATTCCGCACTCGACCGAGCCCTACGCGCAGCTGCGCAAGGCGGTGCAGTTGCCGGAGCCCAAGGCGGCCGCGCCGCGTGCCAACAGCCGCGGGCGGCGCCGCGCCGGCCCCTGACCGCGGGCCGGTCCCGCGCCAGCCAGTCAGCTCCCGTCCCACGGAATGTGCTGCGGTTCTCAAACCGCCGCTGCGGCCCGCGTTTCGCGACATAGTTCGCGCCGCTGCGTATACCGCGCGCTAGAGTGATCCGCTGATCCTTCCAGGGCGGCGCCAACTGCGGCCCGCGGCATCTGGAGTGACAATATGTCGAGTTCCCATCGCAGGGTCTTTGCGACTCTCACCGTGATGGCCCTCGCCGGCGTTGCCGGCGTCGCCTCGGTGGACGCGCAGGCGCAGGGACGCGAGCATCGATCTGCCGAGGGCGAGCGGCCAGCCGCGCGGCGCGAGGCCACAGCGCGCCCGAGCCACCGTAGTGTTCCGGCGCACGCGCAAGCGGGTCGCGCCGCTCCCCGCCGGGAAGCCCCGCAGATGCGCGAGCACCAGCTCGTAACTCATCGCCCGGAGATGCCCGTTCGCACCACGCAGGCGCGGCGTCAGCCGGAAGCCGGCGTCGTCCGCGAAAGCCATCCCGGCGCCGCCGGCCGCGGGAGTCAGGTCTCCCAGAGCTTCGCCGATCGCCAGGTCCGCGTCGTCCGTTACGGCAACACGCTCAGTGGCAGCGTCGAGCGCACGATCCGCCCGGGTCTCGTGAGCCGCACCTTCGTGAGCGGCGGACATGTCCTCTATACACACGTCTACCAGGGCCATGTCTGGCACCAATTCGGCCGATCGTTCGCGTACGAGACATTCGTGCCGGCGGTGCGCTACCCCGCGATCTACTACTCCTGGGCGCTCGCCCCGTGGCCGCGGCCGGTTGTCTACGCGTGGGGCTGGGGAGTGCAGCCGTGGTATCCGATGTACGGATACCTGTTCACGCCGTATCCCGTATACACGAGTCCGGACCTCTGGATGACGGACTACATCATCGCCCAGAGGATGCAGGCGGCGTATCAGGCGCAGAGCGCCCCGCCGCCGGCTGAGCCGCTGCCGCCTGGGGCAGCCGCGGAGCCTGCGCCGGACTCGGGCTTTGCAGTGCCCGGTTCACAACCGGGCGACGCCTCTTCCGCCGCGCCGCCGAGCGATGCACCGCCGGCACCGCAACCGAGCGCGGCGCCGCCCGCGCCGCCGCCGGCCATCACGCCGCAGGTCAAGGCGCAGCTCAATGAGCAGATCAAGGTCCAACTCGAGGAGCAACAGGCCGCGGAGGCGACGCCGGCGACGCTGACCACTCAGAGCGGGCCGCCGGCGCTACGGCCGAATCATGTGTTCTTCGCGGTCGTGCAGCCGCTCAACGTCCCGACCGCCCACGGCCACTGCTCGTTGGGCGCCAACGACTACATCAAGCGCACCGGCGGAATGAGCGATGACGACTGGATGATTCCGGTGGTGGTCGAGCTCAGCCGTCCTGCCGACTGCCCCGAGGGGCTGCAGACGCGCATCGGGCTCAACGACCTCAACGCCATGGAGAACGAGCAGGAGGCCCAGGTGATGGAGGCCATGCGGGCGGCATCGAAGGGCATCGGGCCGAATGGACCGCCGAGCGGCGTGCACCCGACCCTGATAGCCGATGGCGCTGTGCCCTCGGACCCGGGCGCGCTCGAGGCGATCCGCCACGCGCAGTGAGCGCGCGGCCAGCCGCCGCGGCGCGGACGCTCCTCCGGCATCGACCATGATCGGCGATCTCATCGACCACTATCGGGTACTCGAGCTCGTCGGCCGCGGCGCGATGGGCGTGGTCTACAAGGCGCTCGACGTGAATCTCGACCGTCAGGTCGCGATCAAGGTGATGAGCGTCGAGGCACGCAACGATCCTGACTTCGTCGAGCGCTTCCGCCTGGAAGCGCGCCTGCAGGCGGCCCTCAATCACCCGAACGTAGCGCTGCTCTTCGACTACTTCGTGCATGACGGCGCGCCGGTCGCGGTGATGGAGTTCATCGACGGCGAGAGCTTCGAGCAGCTGATCAAGCGGCGCGGTGCCATCCCGGCACACGAGAGCATCCCGATCTTCAAGCAGGCGCTGCTTGGGGTGGCGGCGGCGCATCGCGCCGGCATCGTCCATCGCGATCTCAAGCCGAGCAATCTGATGCTCACCCGGGGCGGCGTCGTCAAGGTGATGGATTTCGGCATCGCCAAACGGCAGGGCACGCCCGGTGCAACCAAGGCCAGCACCAGCATCGGCAGCCCGCTCTACATGGCGCCCGAGCAGATTCTCGGCCGCGCCGTCGATTGCCGCACCGACATCTACGCTCTCGGGATCACGCTCTATGAGCTCCTGGCCGGGCAGCGGCCGTTCAATGTCCGCGGCAAGGCGGAGTACCTGGTGCTGGACGCGCACGTCAATGATGTCCCGGAGCCGCCCACCGTCTATCGATTTGGGATTCCGGGGCCGGTCGTCGACGCCGTGATGCGCTCGCTCGCCAAGGATCCCAACGCGCGCTTTCAGAGCGCCGATGAGTTGATGAGCGCACTGCCGGACGTGCCGGCACCGAGCGCGGCCGCACCCGCGGTGAGTCAAGGCGCGACGGTGTCGCCATCACAAATGGGTCCGACCGGTACCGTCGCCCTGCCGCGCGTGGGCCCAACGGGGACGGTGGCGCTGCCGCGCGCGACTCCGAGCGCCACACCGGCAACACCGCCGGTCGCTCCGAGCAGCACGATGACGCTCGAGTACTCGCCGCCCCCCGAGGCCAGCGGCACGCTGTTCGACCGACAGGCACTGGATTTCAACTTCTCCGCGGGGACGGTGTGGCAACAGTTGCATCCGGCTACGCCCGCGCCGGCCGCGACCGCGATGGTGGACCTCGCCTCGGCACCGCCAGGCCTCCTGCGACGAATTCGCGCCCAGCGGCTCAGCCTGGCCGCCGCACTGATTGCGGTACTCGCGCTCGGTCTTCTGCTGCGCCGGACGGACGGGCCGCAGGCGATGCTGCCCCCTGCCTCGTCCTCGTCCGCCTCCTCGGTGGACCCTAACTCCGGGCCGGACGCGCCAGCGCCGCAGTCGGCGGACGTGGCTGCTCCCGAGCCCGCCGCCCCACCCGCCGCGACCGCCGAGCCGACTCGCCCGGCTCTGGCGGGCACCTGGAGCGGCGCATATGTCGATGCCTCAGGCAGGCAGCTGCTGCGCATCGTGAACCTCAGTATCAGCCGGGTGCAGGATGACGGCGGCATTGAAGGCACATTGCAGTACGAAGCGGCATCGGGGGACGGTGAGTGCCAGCTGCACCCGCGTGGCAGTACTTACCTGGCCGGCCGGCAACGGCTGCAGCTGAGTCCCGAGAGCTGCAGTCCGCACTACCCCAGGGAGCTGGGTGTACCGCTCGATTTCGACGGCGTGAATCCGCATTCCAACACACTCCGCAACGGACGCGTCGAAGCGCCCACCGGCGCAGTGATCCGGGTCAGGCTGAAGCGAGTGAGCTGAGGCGTGCCGATCAGCGTGCCGTGCGTGTCAGCCGCACGGCGCCGGCCGCATCGCGCGCGAGCCGGATGTCGAAACGCTGCCCGCGGAAGCTCACATTAGTCAACGTCAGGGACTTCCAGCTCTTGGGCAGGACCGGCGGGTAGGCTGCGACCAGCCCCGACTCGCGGACGCGCAGGCCGGTGAAACCGTAGATAAGGCTCTGCAGGTAGCCGGCCGATCCGGTGAGGAAGTATCCCGTGTTGTTGCCCGCGGTCTCGGTGCGCACGTTGAAGGGAGGCTTGAGCGTCCCGCCGTTGAGATTTCCGGCAAGCAGCGCCGCGCCCTCATCGCCATCTCCCACCGTCGCCGCCGCGACCATCGAGGGCGCGATCCCCATGCTGCTCGAGCCGGCGCGCGCGAGTGGCGTCGGCCGCACCGCGTACTCGTAGTCGCCGCGCCGCAGTGCGGCGCTCATGTCGAGGTCGAGCGACGGCAGGAACAATAGTGGCACCGGGCCGCCGCCAAAGTCGTCGCTGGCGCGCGGCACCGACGGATCGAACGGCAGGTGGTGCGCACCGCCCGGCGCGAGCGGCACATACATCCCGCGGGAGGCCTTCTCCCACAGCGGGTCGGCCCGCTCGCCGAGCTCGCGCGCCGCCAGCGCCGCTATGGCCAGCGCCCTGGCGGCCGACACGTTGGTAAAGGTGTCGTTCGGGATGTCGTTGTGCGATTCCGCCACCGAGTTGACGTGGTTGATCTCGTAACGGTGCTGCTGCGCGTTGTAGGTCGAGCGGCTCGCCCAGAAGCGCGCCACTTCGCGAATCACGGGCCAGCCGCGGGTTCGCAGCCACTCGCGATCGTGGGTGGCGAGGTAGTACTGCCACTGCGCGATCGCAACATCCGCGGTCACGTGGATCTCGGTGTCGGCGAGCAGCACCGCCGAGTGCGGCGTCTGATCGGTGCCGTTCTCCGGATCCGACTCCCAGGGGTACATCGCCCCCTGGTAGCCGTGCGCCCGGGCGCGCTGCTGCGCCGGCTCGAGCGTGTGGAAGCGGAAGTCGACGAGCGGCTGCGCGCGCTCGGGGTGCGAGAGGAGCAGCGCCGGGAAGATCCACGTATCGCTGTCCCAGAACACGTGGGCGGCATAGGCCGGCGTGAGCGCGTCGGGGCCGGGCGAGAATGCCGTGCCAACCGTCGAGCTCGCGAGCAGGTAGTAGAGCTCCGAGTGCGTCACCTGCTGCGCGCGCGCGTCGCCGTCGATGACGATGTCCGATTGCCAGAGCTGCGCCCAGGTGGCGCGATGCTCGGCGAGCAGCTGCTCGAAGCCGCGGCTGCGCGCGGCGCGCGCGAGGCTCAGGTCGTCCGCCGCGGCGCCACCCCAGCCACTGCGCGACAGCGCCACGTACTTGGTGAAGGCGTAGCTCTTGCCGCGCTCCACCTTGAAGTCGACCTCGAGCGAGAGCCGGTAGCCGCCACGCTGCAGCGTGACGCTCTCGGCCTGGGCGCCCTCGGGCAAGCCCACCGCGACGGCCATCGCCATGGAGACGCCCTGCACCGCGCGGCCGTCCAGCCACAACGAGAGCGAGCTTGCATCGCCGTCGCTCGCGACCACCTGGGTGTAGCCGGGATACCAGACCGCCTCGCGGTCGGCCGAGGCGGGTAGGTGCGGCTCGAGCGTCAGGCCGTAGGCGGCGACGGCCTCCTCCATTTCGGGCCCGGTCATCTCCCCGAGCGGAAAGCGCGGGGCATGGTCCGCCCAGAGGAGCAGCGGAAAGGACAGGTGCACGACGCCGTCGTAATCCGGCGTGATGCTGAAGCGCGTGGCCGCGAGATGCGGCGACGCCTCGCTCACGAGCGTCGTCACCTCGACCGCCGTCTCGCGCCCGCGGTCGCGGTAGCGATAACTGGTCGTGAGGGTCGCCTCGTGCAGGTCGAGCGTCTGGATGTAAGCGGCGAAATGCCGCTCGTCGAGCCTCGAGCGGTTGAGCCACGTCCGGCCGGAACCCGGCGCACTCGAGCTGAAATCCACCTCGTTCCAGGCGGGCGCCTGCGCCGGCCGCGACATGTCGCCGTGCGTGTAGTCCATGAACGCCACCACATAGGTCGGCGTCGATTCGGTGCCGCGCGGCGCGGTGAGCGTTCCGAGATAGCCGTTGCCGAGATAGCCGGGGAAGTATTTGGGGACGTCCTCGAGTCCGGCGCGGAGCAGGAAGCTCGGATCGCTCTCGCCGCGGACGCTCGCGGCGGCCATCAGGAAGAGCGCGTACGCCAGCACTTTAGCGCTGCGGATCATGGGGTCTGCTCCGTTCCTGGGGGTGGCCTCACGGCCAGGTATACCGTGCTCCAGAGTTGCGCCGCGTTGGACTCGTCGGCGTCCGCCGCCGCGCTGCCGAAGGGGGCGACGTGATAGTGGCGCTCGCCGAACGACCACGACCAGAGCTCGGAGTTGCTGATCGAGCGCGTCGCGTTGATGGCGCTCCAGAGGTTCTTCTGCGCCTGGAGCACGTGTGCGCGGACCGCGGGCGGCAGGTCGCTGCGCTCGAGCTGCCGAGCGAGCCCGGCGGCGAACAGTGCCTGCTGCCAGGACCATACGACGGTCCCGTGGTAGGCGTTGCGGTTCAATTGCGTCTGCAGCTCGGGCGTTCCGAAGACAGGGTTGGCGACCAGGAGTCCCACCTCGGTCATGAGACCTGCGGGAAACGGACGCATGAGAGTCGTGACCGCGCGGTCGAGGATCTCGGTGTCGAGCTCGGCAAACAACAGCGCGAAGCCCTCATCCGAATGCAGCACCGGGATCGCAGT
>DATMRG010000115.1:0-3380 GCA_035566495.1 Steroidobacteraceae bacterium
CTTACCGCAACGTGCAGCGGCGTGGCGAAGACAGTCAGCCCGGCGTGCCGATGCTGCGCAGCGGCGTGCGGCTCGGCGCCGCCGAGATCGCAGTGGCGGCCTCGGCCGGACGCGCGCAGCTCGCCGTCAGCCGCCAGCCCGACATCATGGTCATCTCGACGGGCGATGAGCTCATCGAGCCGGGGCAACCGATCGCCGAGCACCAGGTGCGCCGCTCGAACGCCTACGCGCTCGTGGCCGCGTTGCGCGAGCACGGCCTCGAGCGGGTTGCCGATGATCACCTGCGCGACGATGAGCGCGAGCTCACGCAGCATCTCGCGCGGCACCTCGCCGCGTGCGACGTCGTGATCCTGAGCGGCGGGATCTCCAAGGGTAAGTTCGACCTGGTGCCTAAGGTGCTGAAGAGCCTTGGCGTCTCGGAAGTGTTTCACGAGGTGGCGCAACGCCCCGGCAGACCCATGTGGTTCGGTATCGGCGCGCAGGGTCAGGCGGTGTTCGGGCTGCCCGGCAATCCCGTCGCGACGCTCGTGTGCCTGACCCGCTACGTCGTGCCGGCGCTGGCCGCACTGATGAGCGCGCCGCGCGCAACGCCTGAGCCGATCGCGCTCGCGGCGCCGGTGAAGTTCGGCCGCTCGATGAGCTCCTTTCTGCCGGTGGCGCTGAGCCACGACGAGCGCGGCCAGGCGCGCGCGGTGGCGTGCTTCCCCAATGGTCCTGGGGACTTCCTGGCGCTCGCGGGAACCCAGGGCTTCGTCGAGTTGCCCCCGCGTGCCGAAGAGTTTCCGGCCGGTTACGTCGCGCGCCTGTACCGCTGGTAAGGCCGGTCAGCGGCGCGCGAAGCGCTGCGCGACGCGCTCGAGCTCGGCGCGCGTGTTGACATTGGCGAATGCCGCCGCGTCGGCGAAACGCACACGCCGCGCACCGATGCCATCCAGCGTGCGCCAGATCGCCGGATGGGCTCCGCCCGCGAGCGCGGCCTCGAGCGCCGCGAGCGCACTCACCGGCCACAGCGCGCACAGCGGCTGCGGGCCTTCGGCAGTCTCCGCCATCGCCGGCGCGGCGCCCGCCGCCGCGACCAGGCGCACGTAGAGATCCTCGGGCAGCAGCGGCGCATCGCACGGGCTCACCGCGAGCGCACGGACGCCGATCTGCGCCGCCCACCTGAGTCCCGCGCGAACTCCGGCCAGGGGACCCGCGGCATCGCCGGGCGCGTCGTGGAGCACGGTGAGGCCGGAGGTTTGAGCCAGCTTTTCGGCGTCGGTCCCGGGCCGCGCGTTGACGGCCACCACGGAGCAGGCCGACTGCAGCCGCTCCACCGCCCACGTGAGCAGCGGCTTACCGCCGAGCAGCGCGCAGGCCTTCTCCGCTCCGAAACGCAGCGAACGGCCCCCGGCGATCACGAGGCCCGCGGGCGCAGCGGATTCATGTTGGGTGGCAGAGCTCACGACTTCCTGCGCACTATATAGGAGGCGTCCCGGCGGGCGTGTCGGCGAGGAGAGCTTCGTGCGAATCGATGCAATGCGGCTGGCGCTCCTGTCCCTGGCGGCCGCGGCGAATGCCGGTGCGGCGCCGGAGACGGTCGAGATCTTCTCGGCGGGAAGCCTGCGCGGCGTGGTGAACGACCTCGCCACCGAAGCGGCCCCCGTTCTTAACATCGAGGTCAAGGCGACCTTTGGCGGCTCAGGGCTGCTGCGCGAGCGTATCGAGAAGGGCGAGAGGCCGGATCTCTTCATGTCGGCGGATCTCGCCTCGCCGCGCAAGCTCGAGGCACAGGGTCGCACCGTCGTGCCCGCGCTCATGATCGCGCGCAATCGCATGTGTATCGTTTCGCGGCGCGCGGCCGGCCTCACCGCGGCCAATCTCATCGACCGGTTGCTCGCGAGCGGACTACGCCTCAAGACCTCGGCACCGGTCGCCGATCCGGGCGGCGATTACGCCTGGGCGATCTTCGAGCGCATCGACGCCCTGCGCCCGGGCGCCGGCGCGGTGCTGAAGGACAAGGCGCAGGCGCTCATGAGCCTGGCCGCCATGCCCGGGGCGTCGGGCCAGAACCCCTACGGCGCGCTCTTCGCCTCCGGTCAGATCGACGCCTCGATCACCTACTGCAGCGGCGTCGCCAGCCTCCAGAAGGAGGTGCCCGATCTCGCGAGCCTGCCCGTTCCCGCGGAGCTCGACCCGCATCCGGTCGATGGCCTCGCGGTGCTCGTGGCGAAGCCTGGCGCCCTGCGGCTCGCGCTCTATCTCCTCTCGGAGAAGGGCCAGGCCATGGTCGCGCGCGCGGGACTCGTGCCGGTCGGGGTGCCGGATGCGGCTGCTCCGCCATGAGCGGAACGCTTGCAATAGGCATCGTCGGCTGGAGCGGCTCGGGCAAGACGACGCTCATGACGCGGCTCATTCCGCTGCTCAGTCGCGGCGGCCTGAGGATCGCCGCCCTGAAGCATGCCCATCATTCCTTCGAGGTCGATCATCCGGGCAAGGATTCCTACGAGTTTCGCGCAGCGGGCGCGGTCGAAGTCATCGTGTCCTCGTCCCGCCGCTGGGTGCAGATGCACGAGCTCGCCGGGGACGCCGAGGCGACGCTCGCCGGGCTGCTGCGGCGCGTTTCGCCGTGTGACCTCGTGCTGGTCGAGGGATTCAAGGGGCAGCGGCATCCGAAGCTCGAGGTGTTCCGCCACTCGCTCGGCTTGCCTCCGCTGCACCCGGGCGACCCGCGCATCGTCGCGGTCGCGGCGGATCAGAGGTTTCCCGCTGCGCGTGTACCGGTGGTCGATCTTGACGACCTCGCCGCAATCGCCGCTCTGGTGCGCGAGCGTGCCGAGCCGCTCGCGGCCGTCATCGACGCTCTCGAGGCGCCTGCGCCGGCGGGTGGCTAGCTTTCGACGTTCGCGAGGCGGTCCGCCGCCGCTGCGCCGAGTGTCGCCACCGGCGCGACCCGCGCGGCGCAGAACTTGAACTCGGGGATCTTGCCGGCCGGATCGAGGGCCGGATTGGTGAGCAGATTTGCAGCCGCTTCCGCGTAGCAGAATGGCACGAACACCATGCCGACCGGCACGTCGCCGTCGGCGCGCACCTTGAGCTCGACGGCGCCGCGGCGCGTCTCGAGCCGCAGCATATCGCCCGGTGTGAGGTTGAGCCGCTTGAGCTCGCGCGGTGACATGAAGGCGACCGCCTCCGGCTCGATCTCATCGAGCACTTCCGCGCGGCGCGTCATGGCGCCGGTATGCCAGTGCTCGAGCACGCGCCCCGTCGAGAGCACCATGGGGTACTCCGCATCCGGCAGCTCATCGGGCGGGCGAATGTGCGCCGGCACGATCTTTCCGCGGCCGCTCGCGGTCGGGAAGCCCTTGGTAAAGATGATGTCGTTGCCCGGTTGTGCCGGA
>DATMRG010000116.1:0-14865 GCA_035566495.1 Steroidobacteraceae bacterium
CGGCGTGCGCGCCGCGGAGGTATCCGCGAGGGATGTCAGGGGCGCGGCTAGGCAGCAGGCGGTGAGAATGACATAGAGAGGACGGCCGGGACGGCCACGAATAGACCTGGTCATGGGACCCCCTGACGCGAGTGGAGGTAGGATAGCAGCCTGCTCCCATGGCCCAACTCCAACGTCATGACTTTTTGAGGATCGAGCGGCGATGAGCACCCGGCGGCAAGCGTCGAGACGCGATCCCGGCTACGCGGGCCTCACGGCGGCGGTCGGGACGCTGCCCTCCCTCTACTATTACGACCCCGCGCACTACCAGCTCGAGTTGAGCCGCATCTGGTGCCGTCACTGGCTGTACGCGTGCCGCTCGGCTGACATCGCGGGCCCGCGCAGCTTTCACACGCTTGCGGTGGGCGACCAGTCGATCCTGCTCGTGCGGGGCGAGGACGGCGTGGCGCGCGCCTTTCACAACACCTGCCGCCACCGTGGCGCCGCGCTCTGCCGCGAGAGCCGCGGCCGCTTCCCGGCCGCCGGCATCGTCTGCCCGTACCACGCCTGGCGCTACAGTCTCAAGGGCGAGCTCCTCCAGACCTCCTCGAAGGCGCACGGCGAGGGCTTCGCGCTCGGTGATTTCCCGCTCTACGGCCTGCCGGTCACGGAGTGGAACGGCTTTCTCTTCACCGCGCTCACCGACAGCCCGCCGCCTTTCAGCGCGGCCTTCGATCTGCCGCTCAACCGGCTCGATGACTGGCGGCTCGCCGACCTCGTGGTCGGTCACCGGCTCACGAAGACCATCCGCTGCAACTGGAAGGTCTTCTGGGAGAACTACAACGAGTGCCTGCACTGTCCGGGCGTGCACCCGCGGCTCGCGCAGCTCGTGCCGATCTTCGGCCGCGCGCTCCTCGAGCGGCGCGACGATCCGGCCTGGCGGGACCACGCCGACGACGAGGATCCGAAGTTCGGCGGCGGGCTGCGCGCGGGGGCCGAGTCCTGGTCGATGGACGGAAAGCCCGCCGGAGTCCCCTTCCCCGGCCTGAGCGCCGCGGACCGCAAGGCCGGGCACATTTATATGACGTCCGTGCCGTCGGTCTTCATCGTCGCCCACGTGGACTACCTGCGCGTGGTGCGCCTCCTGCCCTCAGGCCCCGAGCAGACCGAGATGAGCATCGAGTTCCTGTTCATGCCCGAGACCCTGACTGACCCGCAGCGCGACGTCATGAACGCCGTCGAGTTCACCGACATCGTCATGAGCGAGGACGCGGCGATCTGTGAGGTCAATCAGCGCGGACTCCATGCACTACCCCACCGGAGCGGTGTGCTGATGCCAGAGGAGTACGCGATCCGCCAGTTCCAGGACTGGGTGAGAGCCGAGCTCGCGCGGCCCTGAGCTTGCGCCCCCGCCCGGCACTGCTCGCATTTGCCGCGCTCCTCGCCGGCGGCCTCGCCGGCTGCGGTCACACCTCGAGCGGCAAGTCCACCACCGCCGAAGAGCCGGTCCTTCATATCTATAACTGGGACGACTACATCGCCCCGGACACCGTCGCCGAGTTCGAGCGCGCGACCGGCATCAAGGTCGTCTACGACGTCTTCGACTCGAACGAGACCCTCGAATCGAAGCTGATGGTGGGGGACTCGGGCTACGACCTGGTCAGCACCAGCATGGCCTGGTACGCGCGCCAGATCCGCGCCGGCCTCTACGAGCCGCTCGACAAGAGCCAGCTTCCCAACTGGCGCAACCTCGACCCGGCGGTGCTCGCCGTGCAGGCCGAGGCCGATCCCGGCAACCGTTACGCCGCTCCCTACCTGCACGCCATGAACGGCTTCGCCTACAACCAGGACCAGGTACGCGCGCGCCTCCGCGATGCACCGGTCGGCAGCCTCGACATGCTGTTCAAGCCCGAGGTGGTGGCGCGCTTCGCCGACTGCGGCGTGAGCTTTCTCGACTCGCCCGACGACGTGCTCGAGCTGGCCCTGAAGTACCTGGGCGTGGATCCCAACTCGCGCCGCCCCGAGGACCTCAAGGCCGCCGAGGGCCTGGTGCTCGCGGTGCGGCCCTACATCCGCCTGTTCGACTCGAACGATTACGTGTACCAGCTCGCCTCGGGCGAGCTCTGCCTGGCGATGGGCTGGTCGAGCGACTACTCGCTCGCCATGGTGCGCTCGCGTGCGGCGGGCCTCGATCTCCACCTCGCGTTCACGCTGCCGCAGGAGGGCTCGAACATCACCTACAACGCCTTCCTCATTCCCGCCGGGGCGCCGCATCCGCACGCCGCGCACCGCTTCATCAACTTCCTGTTCGATGCGCACGTGATCGCCGGCATCACCAACTACACGCACTACGGCAACGACAATCTCGCCGCACGCCCCCTGATCCACAGGGAGATCCTCGAGGACCCGGCGATCTATCCGCCGCCGGCGGTGCGCGCGCGGCTGTTTCTGCCGGCCGAGTTCGACGTGAGCTACCAGCGGCTCAAGACCCGCACCTGGACGCGGATCAAGAACGGGCTCTAGCATAGCTGCGTGCCAGCCGCCGCCCCCGAAGCTTCCCATCCTCACCCGGCCGGTGAGCCGACCCCGGGCGATATCGCCGCGCAGCGCGCGCGCCGCGGCGAGGTGGCACGCGCGCTCGCTAAGATCCTGCCGCCCGACTGCCTCTTGAGCCGCGAAGAGGAGCTGACACCCTATGAGTGCGACGGGCTCGCAGCCTACCGCCAGCAGCCGTTGCTCGTCGCGTTGCCCCGCACCGAGGAGCAGGTGCGCACGGTGGTGCACGCCTGCCGCGCACTTCGCGTACCGATCGTGGCACGCGGCGCCGGCACCGGACTCTCGGGCGGCGCTCTGCCGCACGGCGCCGGTGTGCTGCTCTCGCTCGCGCGCCTCGACCGCATTCTCGAGATCGACCCGGTGGCGCGCACCGCGCGCGTGCAGCCGGGCGTGCGCAATCTCGCGGTCTCGGAGGCCGCCGCTCCCCACGGCCTCTACTACGCGCCCGACCCTTCCTCCCAGCTCGCCTGCACCATCGGCGGCAACGTGGCCGAGAACTCGGGCGGGGTGCACTGCCTCAAGTACGGCCTCACCGTGCACAACGTGCTCGCGGTGCGCGGCTGCACCATCGACGGCGAGATCGTCGAGCTCGGGAGCGCCGCGCTCGATGCGCCCGGTCTCGATCTTCTCGCGATCACCCTCGGCTCCGAGGGCCTGCTCCTCATCGTCACCGAGGTATTGCTCAAGCTCGTCCCCAAGCCCGAGCGCGCCCAGGTGGTGATGGCCTCCTTTGACGACGTCGGCCGGGCGGGCGATGGGGTCGCCGCCATCATCGCGGCGGGCATCATCCCCGCGGGCCTCGAGATGATGGACCGCCAGGCGACCGCCGCGGTCGAGCCCTTCGTCAAGGCGGGTTACGACCTGACGGCCGTGGCGATCCTGCTCGCCGAGTCCGATGGCACCCCGGATGAGGTCGACGAGGAAGTGGCCGCGATCGAGTCGGTGCTGCGCGGAGCCGGCGCCACCGCGATCTCGGTGTCGCGTTCTGAGGCCGAGCGGCTGCGCTTCTGGTCGGGGAGGAAGAATGCCTTCCCCGCCGCCGGCCGGCTCTCGCCGGACTACTACTGCATGGACGGCACCATCCCCCGCAAGGCGCTCGGAGCGGTGCTGCGCGCCATCGGGGCGATGGAGGAAAAGTATGGCCTCAAGTGCATGAACGTCTTTCATGCAGGCGACGGCAACCTCCACCCGCTCATCCTTTTCGACGCCAACCAGCCAGGCCAATGGCAGCGCGCCGACAGCTTCGGCATCGAGATCCTCGAGCTCTGCGTGCGGCTCGGCGGCACCATCACCGGTGAGCACGGCGTCGGGATCGAGAAGCTGAATCCGATGTGCGTGCAGTTCTCGCCGGCCGAGCGCGCCGCGTTCTTCGCGGTCAAGGAGGCGTTCGACCGGTTCGGGCTCTTGAATCCCGGCAAGGCGATCCCGACGCTCGCACGTTGCGCCGAGTACGGCCGCCAGCACATCCGCCGCGGCGAGCTGCCGCATCCCGATCTGCCGCGGTTCTAGCTTGGAGCTCGCCTCGGACATGGAAGCGGTCCTCGCGGAGCTGCGCAGCGCCGTGACCGAAGCTGATCGCGCGCGCACGCCGCTCTGCCTCAGCGGGGCCGGCACCAAGGACTTCTATGGCGAGAGCTGCGAGGGTGCACGGCTCGATCTCACGGGCTATCGCGGCGTCGTCGAGTACGAGCCGTCCGAGCTCGTGCTCACGGCACGCTGCGGGACGCGGCTCTCCGAGATCGAAGCGCAGCTCGCCGGCGCGCGGCAGTTCCTCGCCTTCGAGCCCCCGCCGCTTGCGGGCGACCCGACCATCGGCGGATGTGTCGCCGCCGGTCTCTCCGGGCCGCGCCGGGCGCAGGTCGGGGCCGCGCGCGACTTCGTGCTCGGCGCCGTGCTTCTCGGAGTCGACGGCGAGGCGCTGCATTTCGGCGGCAGGGTCATGAAGAACGTCGCCGGCTTCGACGTCTCGCGGCTCCTCTGCGGGTCGCTCGGCATTCTCGGCCCGATCCTGCAGGTGTCGCTCAAGGTGCTGCCTCTGCCGCGCGAGGAAGAGACGCGGCGCTTCGAGCTCGACGAGACGGCCGCCCTCGCGGCCTTCAATCGCTGGGCCGGACAGCCGCTGCCGATCTCCGCGACGGCGTGGTGGAACGGTGCGGCGTACGTGCGGCTCTCGGGAGCCCCGGCCGCGGTGCGCGCCGCGCGCACGCGGCTCGGAGGCGAGGCCGTCGATCCAACAGCCGCGAGCACGTGGTGGCGCGAGCTGCGCAGCCAGCGGCACACTCTCTTCGGCGCCGCGCCCAGTCTCTGGCGCCTGTCCGTGCCCTCGAGCGCGGCACCCCTCGACCTCGAGGGCCAGCGCCTCATCGAATGGAGCGGTGCCCTGCGCTGGTACGCGAGCGGCCTTCCCGACGAGGACGTGCGCCGCATCGCGACCAGCGCTGGCGGCACGGCGCTTCACTGGCGCGGCGGCGAGGCTGGCCGCCGCTTCCATCCGCTCGCCGCTCCCGTGCTCGAAATCCACCGGCGTTTGAAGGCGCGCTTCGACCCGCACGGCATCTTCAATCCGAACCGGCTGGTCGCCGGGCTCTGAGGGGCGATGGAGACCCGGCTGTCGGCAGCATTCCGGGGCACCGCGCAGGGCACAGCGGCGGAAGCGATCCTGCGCGCCTGCGTGCACTGCGGGTTCTGCAACGCGACCTGCCCCACCTATCGCCTCCTCGGCGACGAGCTCGACGGGCCACGCGGCCGCATCTATCAGATCAAGCAGGTGTTGGAAGGCGCCCCAGCGACGCCAGTGACGCAACAGCATCTGGATCGTTGTCTCACCTGCCGCAACTGCGAGACCACTTGCCCTTCGGGCGTCGAGTATGGGCGGCTGCTCGAGATCGGGCGGGCGGCCGTCGACGCCCAGGTGCGCCGGCCGGCGGGGACGCGCACGCTGCACGCGCTCCTGCGCCAAGGGCTGACCCGGCCATGGCTCTTCGCCGGCGCGCTGCGGCTCGGCCGGGCGCTGCGCTGGATGCTGCCGGCCTCGCTCCGCGCCACGCTTCGTCCGCCGCGCGCCGCCGGCGAGTGGCCCACCCGCCGCCATCCGCGCCAGGTGCTGCTCCTCAGGAGTTGCACTCAGGGCGCGCTCGCTCCCTCGATCGATGCGGCGACGGCGCGCGTCCTCGATGCGATCGGCGTCCAGGCGCTCATCGAGCCTCGGTCCGGCTGCTGCGGGGCAATCCGCCACCATCTCGGCGACCCGGGCGGTGCGCTCGACGACGCCCGGCGCAATATCGATGCCTGGTCGCCGCGGCTCGAGTCCGGCGGCGTCGAAGCCATCGTCTTGAATGCCTCGGGGTGTGCTGCGCAGGTGCGCGACTACGGCCGCCTGCTGGCGGACGATCCCGGCTATGCCGACAAGGCGCGCCGGGTGAGCGCGGCGGCGCGCGAGTTGGGTGAGTTTCTCGCGCCCGAGCAGGCGGCGCTCGGGAGCTGCGCGCCCGCGCCCTCCCCCGTGCGCGTGGCGCTCCACAAGCCCTGCACCCTGCAGCACGCGCTCAAGGCCGCCGAGCCGACGGAGGCCCTGCTGCGCGGCCTCGGTGCCGAGCTCGTGCCGGTGGCCGAGGCGCACATGTGCTGCGGCTCGGCGGGAACCTACTCGCTGCTCCAGGGCGAGCTAGCGCGCACGCTGCGGGCGCGCAAGCTCGGCCACCTGCTCGCGTCCAAACCCGACCTCATCCTCTCCGCCAACATCGGCTGCATCACCCATCTCGCCGCGGCGAGCGAGGTGCCCGTCTGGCACTGGATCGAGTGGGTGGACCGCGCGTTGGCGGGAGCGGCTCCCTGAAGAATCCGGCTGTCGGCGGCGGCTCCGACTAGACATATTGAAGCCGCCATAGCCGTCTCGATCGACTCTCGCAACTTGGTTGCGCGAACCAGCAGCCGGTACTAAGGTTTGCAGGCGGGCACACGCCAACGATCACAACGCGCCCGATATAACCACAGCCGCAAGCAAGCGGCGCAACGGTCCCGGACAGAGGCCTTATGAATAAGAACAACACTGTGCCAGCGAGCTTGACGTTGCCCGTTCTGGCCACTCTTGCCCTCCTGCAGGCTCTGAGCGCCCACGCCCAGCCGCCTGCCCTGCAACGCGGCTATGACGCGGGCGTCTCCGGCGCGACGCTCAGCGAGACCACTCTCAACGCGAGCAACGTCGCTCCCGGGTCGTTCGGGATGGTGTTCAAGCTGCCCGTGGATGACAACATCATGGCGCAGCCGCTGTACGTCCCCAATGTGGTGATCAATCAGGTCGCGCACAACGTCCTCTACGTCGCGACCATGAGCGACACGGTCTACGCATTCGACGCAGACACGGGGGGCGCGCCGTTGTGGACGCTCAATTTGGCCAGCCTGGTCGGTGCCACGCCGGTGCCGATCGCTCAATTCGCGTACTCCGGGAACAAGAACATCGTCGGCAACCTCGGCATTCTCAGTACGCCGGTAATCGACCTGTCCACCAATACGCTGTATGCGGTGGCCTGCACCCTGGAGAACAGCACGTTGGCGTACCGACTGCATGCAGTCGACATCACCAGCGGGGCGCCGCGCGCAGGTTCGGGCGTTGTAATCTCGGGCAGCTACAGCACCATGACTTTCGACGCCCGCAACCAGTGGCAGCGCATGTCGCTGGTACTCTCGGGCAACAACATCGTGTTCGGGTTCGGCGCCCTGGAGCTCGAGTCGACGGGCCACCTCTACAGCGGATGGGTAATGGCCTACGACAAGAGCACGCTCGCACAGACCGGCAGCTTCGCGACCGTGACGACAGGCAATGGCGGCGCCGGGGTGTGGCAGTCCGGCCGGCCGGCGGTCGTCGACAGCTCGGGCTACGTTTACGTAATGACTGGCAATGGCTACAACGGCATTGGCTACGATGGCGTCCATAACTTCAGCGAGAGCGTTCTGAAGCTGGATCCGGCCGCGGGTCTGGCGCTGAAGGATTGGTTCACCCCCAGCAACTGGCTCGCGCTCGACAACGGGGATGCGGATCTCACGAGCTCGGGTCCCATGCTGGTCCCGGGCACGAGTCAGCTCGTCGGTGGCGGCAAGACGGGCGTCCTGTACGTGCTCGACACGGCGGCCGGCCTCGGCGGGAACACCGCCAACGACAGCGGGGCCCTGCAGAAGATACAGGTCTCCGCGGGAGAGCTGCGGGGCGGGCCCGTGTACTGGCAGCGCTCCGCCGCCAACGGCGGACCCTTGCTGTACGTCTGGGGTGGAAGCGATCGGCTCAAGGCCTTTGCTTTCAACGGAAGCTCGTTCGCAACCACCCCCAGCGCGCAAGGGAGCATCACCAACCAGCTCTGGCCTGGCGGCATTCTCACGCTCTCCGCCAGTGGCGACACCCCGGGCACTGGCGTGCTGTGGGCGACAGTCGTAACGAGCGGGAACGCCGAGGACAGTCCTCCGGCGCCGGGCGAGTTGTACGCCTTCGATGCCGGCAATGTCGCTACGCAGCTGTGGAATTCGAACATGAATGCCACGCGCGACTCCTTCGGCAACTTCGCGAAGTTCGCACCCCCGCTGGTCGCCAACGGCAGGGTGTATGTTGCGACCTGGTCGAACCAGGTGGCTGTCTACGGACTCACCGGCGCAGTGCCCGCACCCGCGCTGGCCAGCGTCTCGCCCAATCAGGGACTCACTGCCGGTGGCCTGAAGGTGACGCTGACGGGACAGAACTTTGTGACCGGTGCGAAAGTTACCTTCGGGGGTGCGGCGGCGACCAACGTGATCGTGACAAGCGGCCCTCAAATCACGGCGTTTACGCCGGCGCACAAGCAAGGCAGTGTGAACGTCGTCGTCACCAACCCGGATGGCCAGAGCGCCACGCTCGCCGCGGGATTTAACTACCGGAAACATTGAGGGTCTGTGCGCGCGTTGGGGTGCTTGACACTCAGAGGCGCGCTGTTTACCGTAAGTAATGGCTTACGGTAAGGCCCTGCAGTGTCTGAGTGATCCGACGCGCCGCCGTGTCTTCGAGCGGCTGCGCGCGGGCCCCCAGTCGGTCGGGGTGCTGGCGCGGGGGCTGCCGGTCAGCCGTCCGGCCGTCTCGCAGCACCTGAAAGCCTTGAAATCCGCCGGGCTCGTGAACGACCGCCCCGAGGGGACGCGGCGCGTCTACTACATCGACCCCGACGGGCTCGGGGAGCTGCGCCGCTGGCTCGATCAGTTCTGGGACGACGCGCTGCGCGCGCTCAAGCACGCCGCGGAAGCGCCTGATCCGCCATCGAAGAAAAAGCCGTGAACCGGACTATTCAGATCGCGCCGGTGCGCAAGACGATCGTCATCGACGCGACACCCGAGCGCACCTTCGCGGTCTTCACGGCCGGGATCGACCGTTGGTGGCCCAGGGGTCACGGCATCGGCGCCGCCCCGCTGGTCAAGTCCGTGATCGAACCCTTCGTGGGCGGGCGCTGGTACACGACCCACGAGAATGGAGCGGAGGTCACCGTCGGGCACGTGCGGGCGTGGGAGCCGCCCGGGCGTTTTGTCGTCGGCTGGGAGATCACACCGGACTGGAAGCCCGAGCCGCGCGTCGAGCTCTCCTCGGAAGTCGAAGTGAGGTTCCTCCCCGAGGCGGGCGGGCGCACGCGCCTCGAGCTCGAGCACCGCAACTTCGAGCGCATGGGAGCGGCCGCGGGCGAGACCATGCGCAAGGGAGTCGAGGGCGGCTGGCCGCGGATCCTCGAGCTCCTGGCCGCCGAAGCCGCGCAGAGCGCGCGCGCCTCTTAGCTTATCGGCCCCGACACGTAGCGCGGATCGTGCGCCGTGCGGGCGAAGATCCGCCGCACCAGCGGCTCGAAGTAGCCGAGCGGCTCCGAGCGGTACTCGGGATCGAAGGAGCACTGGTCCCAGGCCGCGCAGAAGTGCGCACACGCGGCATACCAGGGATGGTCGCGGTAGCGATCGCGCGCGTTGCGATCGCCCCCCAGGTGGTGCACGTAATAGTAGTTCTGGAACAGCCCGTGCTGAGCCACGATCCAGGTCACTTCCGGGCGCACGTAGGGGCGGAGGATGGCGGCGGCCAGGTCCGCGTGATTGTAGGGCGCGAGCTCATCGCCGATGTCGTGGATCAGTGCCGCGGCCACGAGCTCCTCGTCGGCGCCATCGCGCGCGGCGCGCGTGGCGGCCTGGAGCGAGTGACCGAGCCGGCTCACGGGGTAGCCCTCGAGCGAGTGATCGAGCCGCGCGAGACTCTCGAGCACGCGGTCGGCGAGACCGACCGCATAGGCACGCTCGGACTCATCGAGCAGCAGATAGTCCTCGCGCGTGCCGTCCTGCATCGCCCGAAAGCTGACGACGCGGCTCACGCGCTGCGCCTCACGTCCCCGGCCTGTGCGCGGCGGCGGCGCAGCACACGGTAGAGACTGCGCGGTCCATCGATGTCGATGTAGCAGCCCTGCAGGTGCCTCAAGCCCTCGGCGGGATCGAAGCCGGTGCGCCCGTGCAGCAGGCGGCAGTTGTCGAACATCACGAGATCGCCGTCCCCCAGGAGAAAGCGGATCTCGAAATCCGGCGCCCGCAGGCGGTGATCGAACGAGCGCCGCGCCCGGTAGTAGGCCTCGAGCTCGGCGCGCGGCAAGAGCGGCACGAAATCCAGCCGCGGGCTGAAGTGAATCGACTTGAGCTCGCCCGTGACGTCGAGCTCGATCGGCGGCGCGCTCGCCGTGAGCTCGGTGTCGGTGTCGATGTATTTGAAGCGCACCGGGGTCGTGGACAGTATGCGGAAGGCTTCGGGCTCCGCGGTGCGCAGCGCCTGCGCCACCGCGAAGCCATCGACCAGCGTCGAGAGGCCGCCGCTCGTCTCGTTCACCAGGCAATGCAGCAGCTGGATTCCGGGCACCGGCGTGCGATAGGGGTTGTCGGTGTGCGGATCGAGCGCGATCGAGGTGTAGGCCAGGTCGTTCGCATCCGGCGTCGAGCGCACGTTGAAGAGCGCGCCGAAGTTGGTCTCGCGCGTGAAGCCGAACTGCGCGCCCACCTTGAGTACCGTGCCGGGCTCGCTCGGGACGCCTGCGAAGATGATGAAGCCGTAGGTGAGGAACGACTCGAGCCACGAGGCGAGCTCGTCATCACTCGGTGCGGCCCGCCAGCGCGCTCGCGGCAGTGCGGTGAGCGAGCCGTCCCAGAAGCGCGCGGCCGGACTGTCGTGGCTCCCCGGCGCGAGCGCCGCCTCCTCGAGGATGTCGGCCGCACTGAAACTCCCCTGGTGGCCGTCGCTGAAGGTCACCTGGAACATGCCCGGAGCGGGCTGCGAAAGCGCGGTGACTCTCAGGCTCAGATCGAAGTCGGACGGATCCTGAAGACGCTGCTGAGTCCGCAGATCGATGCTCTCCGGATCGCGGCAGCGCTCGCGCAGCCAGAGGGGGTGGAGTGGCTCGATGCGGCCGTCGCCGCGCTCGAGCACGAGCTCATTCGGAGCGCCGATCCGCACTCTCGGGGCGCGTTCAGTGGTCATCCCGGAAGTCTAGCAGCGCGCTGATCTGCATGCGCCGGCGCACGGCTCGCGCAGCCTCGGGAGCCTTGTCGCCGAGTCACGACGCGTTGCAGCAATTGCGCGAATGGCGTTTCATAGGCACGGACAACGTCAGCAACCACGATCCATTTTGTCGCTTGGGGATCCAGGTTGCTCGAGGGCAAACCCGCTGCAAGGCGGGGACGCAAAGCCTCCGGTCTCGGGCACGGTGCGCGAGATAGCGGGGTTGCCGGCGAGTGAGCCATCCGGCTCGCATGCTCGCCGTCAGCACTCCGCCGTCTCTCAGCCGGCGCCATGAACGGGGCCTCTCGAGCCGCGACCTGGACAGGGAGGCACCCATGTTCGCATTGATCATGACGATTTCGCTCAACCTGCAGGGGTATCCGCTCTTCGCTCTCACTGACGGACAGCCGGTCTACATGCGCACGACGTCCTTCAAAGTCGCGGTGGGCCAGTTCGCCACCAAAGCGGAATGCGAAACCTATCAGGGCTACGGGAATTTCACCCTGAAGTTCACGGACGGCCAGGGAATCCAGTACGACATTCCGATCAAGCCGACCTCGATCAACGGCTGCGCACAGGTGTTGTGATGCCTGAATAGCCCGGCGCCCGGCCGCGAAAGGCCCGGCTCGCCTCTTGTCCCCGCCCGTCCGCCTCGTCCAGTATACGAGCGGACAAGACGGGGGAGTTGAGCCATGAGCCTGAGTCGCCGCGATCTCCTGACCGCTTCCGCGCTGCTCCTGGCGGGACCAGGCATGGCGCTGCGCGCCGCGGGACGCGAATCGGTCGCCAAGGGCCTCGACAACCCGGTCGTGCTCTGTTGGAACGAGAATCCCTACGGACCCTCCCCCGCCGCGCGCGCGGCGGTGAGCGAGGCGATCGGCGCGAGCTGCCGCTATCCGGACGACGAGCTCGAGCCGCTGGTCGAGCTCCTCGCCACGCGCGAGGGCGTGGGCACGGATCAGATCGTGACCGGGACCGGATCGGGCGAGCTGCTGCGCTCGATGGGGATGCTCGCCGCGCGCGCCGGCGGGGAGATCGTCGCCGCCGAGCCCACCTACACCGAGCTCACCCGCTATGCCGAAGGCAGCGGCGCCAGGATCCACTTCGTTCCGGTCGACAAGCAGCTGCGGCACGACCTCGCGGCCATGCACGCCGCCGTCACGGCGAGCACGCGGGCCGTATACGTCTGTAATCCCAATAACCCGACCGGCACGACGGTCCCGGCCGCCGACGTTCGCGCCTTCGTCGCCGCGCTCCCGCCCGGCGTAACGACCATCGTCGATGAGGCCTACATGGACTTTGCGGTCGGCCCGGATATCGGCTCGGTAGTCGATCTGACGCGCGACCGGCGGGTGGTGGTGCTGCGCACCTTCTCCAAGATCCACGGCATGGCGGGCATCCGCTGCGGCTACGCCATCGCCCGGAACGACGTCGCCAAGGAGCTCGCGGCGGCCCGCATGACGACGCCGAATGTGTTCGCCGTGCGCGCCGCGCGCGCGAGCCTCGGCGATCGGGCCTTCCTCGCCGACTGCCGGCGGCGCATCCTCGCGAGCCGCGTACGCATCACGACCGAGCTCGCGCGGCTCAAGCTCCACTACGCCGAGCCGCAGGGCAACTTCGTCTTCTTCGACACCGGCATGCCGCTCAAGCGCTTCACGGAGCTCATGCGTGCGCGCAACATCCTGGTAGGTCGGCGCTTCGCGCCTTACGAGAACTGGTGCCGCATCACGATCGGCACCGAGCCCGAGGTCGATGCGTTCCTCACCGCCCTGCCGGCGGTCATCGGCCACGCCTGACGAGGATCGCGGGATCCGTCAGACCAGCATCAGGCTCATGCAGGTGAGCGCGGCTTCGGCCTTCTGCAGCTCGCTCACATCGAGCGCCCGCGTGGTCACTCCCGCCTGCCCGAGCCGCGCCTCGGTGCGCGGGAATGCGGCGCTCATCAGGGTCACGCCCGCGACGCTGAGGGTGTTGGCCGCGAAGGCCTCGCCCGGGTCGACCTCGACCACGGTGCGCGCATCGAACACTTTCGGGTCCACCCACGCCGGGTTGACGAGCACGACGTCGGGCGGAATGAACGTGACGGCACTCTTCAAGTGCAGGCAGTCACGCATCGCGACACTCGTCACGCGGTAGCCGAAGGGCGCCAACGTCTCGCGCAGCTGCGCGATGCCCGCCGCATTGCTGCGCGCCGAGTCGCCGACGTAGAGGTCGCGGCCGATGCGCACCACATCCCCTCCCTCGAGCGTCCCGGGCGCGGTGATGCGTTTGAGCGGGCGGTGGGTCGCGAGGCTCGCCGCGACGCTCTCGACCTCACCGCGGCGCGAGGCGACCCCGGGGCGCGTGATCACGGCGAGCTCGGGCAGCACCACCGCGGTGTCCTCGACGAAGACCGCGTCCGCGTTCGCAGGGAGCGGCGCGAGCCATTCGATGCTGCAGCCGAGCGCGGTCAGCTCGGCCGCGTAGTGCGCATGCTGCGCCCGGGCGCGCTCGACGTCGATCGGCGCGCGCTCGAGAAAGCTCAGCTCGCAGGCCGCGAGCCTCGGGCTCACTTCGCGCAGGAAAGCGATCATGACGGGGCGAGCATAGCCGAGGCGCGCCGGGCGCGAAACGCGCGCGACCAACACGAGTGGCACGGCCTCACTTGGGCACTTCCTTACCGGCGAGCCGCAGACAGTCGAGGAGCGCCGAGGCCGCGGGCGGGAGCGTCCCCGGCGCCCTTACGATCGCGCCCACCGGGCTCTCGATCGATTTGAGCTTCACCGGCAGGATCGCGAGCAGTCCCAGCTCGACGTCATCGAGCGCGACATGATAGGGCATCACGCCGACGGAGTCTGATTTGCGCAGCAGCGCGCGGTTGGTGAGGATCGAGACCGACTCGATCACGTTGCGCGGCAGGGGCGCCCCCGCCTCGACGAAGGCACGCTCGATCTGGCGCCGGAGCGCCGTCTCGGGCAGCGGCAGGAGCCACGCCTCGTTCGAGAGATCGCGCAAGCTGAGCCGCCGCTTGCGGGACAGCGGATGTCCGCGCCGCGTCACTATGCAGATCGGCTCGGCGTAAAACTCCTCGTACACCAGCGCGCGGCTGCGCCCCTCCTCCGGCAGCCGCCCGAGCACCATGTCGAGATCGCCGCCGAGGAGCGCGGGCATCAGGATGTCGTAGGTCCCGACGACGACGCTGATGGCGACTCCCGGACGCTGCTTCTTCAGGAGCGCAATGGCCTCGGGAAGGATGCTGGCTGAGGCCGCGAGCAGCGTGCCGACCGTCACCTTGCCGCTGTAGCCGGCGCGCAGGCTCTCGAGCTCCTCGGCCGCGTGCCGGAGCTGCGCCAGGACGATCTTGGCGTGGCGCGCGAAGATCTCGCCGTAGGCGGTCGGCTCGAGCCCGCGGTTACTGCGCTCGAAGAGCTTCACTCCGAGCGTCGACTCCACATCCCGCAGCGCCTTGGTAACCGTGGGCTGGGTGAGGCTCAGGCGTTTGGAGGCCTTGAGGATGCTGCGGCAGTCATGCAGCTCGGCGATCAGCTCGACGTGCCGCAGGCGGAACTTGCGCGTGATCCAGCGTTCGAGCCGGGCCGATGTCATGGCCGTCGATCATAGCGGTTCGGCCGCCCGACGGTTCGGCCGCCGCCTTCGCTCTAGACGCTCAGCGGCGCACCGCTCCCCGAGTGGGCCGGCCGGCCGGTCTCTATCCCGAAGAACGCGGCGGCGTTGGCGTGCAGTAGCTTGGCGCGCGTGGCCGGTGCGAGTCGCGGGTGCGAGCGCACCAGGTTCCCGACGTGCTGCTCGCCGAGCGGATAGGG
>DATMRG010000117.1:0-4169 GCA_035566495.1 Steroidobacteraceae bacterium
ACGAGCGGATGGAGCAGCCGATCGAGGATCTCCTCGTCCGGAATCTGCCGCCGGCGGATGCCGAGATCGCGCGATACGCCTTCGATGAGCGCCAGCACCTCGGGATCGGAGATGCGGGTGCGTCCGTCGTAGCGGTAGAAGCCCTTGCCCGCCTTCTGGCCGAGACGGCCCTGCGCCACCAACCGCTCGAGGATCGGCGAGAAGCGCTCATCGGCGGGGAGCTTGCGGCCCTTGCGGATCAGGAAGCCGACGTCGTTGCCGGCGAGATCGCGCACCGCGAGCGGCCCCATGGCGAAACCGAAGCCCTCCATGACGCGGTCGAGCTGCTCGGGGGTGGCGCCCTCCTCCAGCAGGAACTCCGCTTCCGACCCGTAGTACATGAGCATACGGTTGCCGATGAAGCCGTCGCAGTTGCCCGCGAGCACCGGCACCTTGCCGAGCGTCTTGCCGAGCGCCATCACGGTGGCGAGCGTCTCGGGCGAGCTCCTGGCCCCGCGTACGTTCTCGAGCAGCCGCATGACATTGGCCGGGCTGAAGAAGTGAGTGCCGACCACCTTGGCGGGGCGCGAGGTCACGGCGGCGATCGCGTCGATGTCGAGCGTCGAGGTGTTGGTCGCGAGGATGGTCTGCGGCGCCGCCACCCGCTCGAGCCTCGCAAACACCTCCTGCTTGACGTTCATGTCCTCGAATACCGCCTCGACGACGATGTCGGCCTCATCGAGCGCGCCGTAGTCGCTGACGCCCTGGATCAGGGACAGCGCCCGGTCGGCGCGCTGCTGCGTGAGGCTCCCGCGCGACACCGAGGCGGCGTAGTTCTTGCGGATTACGGCCAGGCCGCGCTCGAGCGCCTCGGGCGACAGCTCGAGGATCCGCACCGGGATGCCGGCGTTGGCGAAATTCATGGCGATGCCGCCGCCCATGGTGCCTGCGCCGATCACCCCGGCGCTCCTGATCGGCAGCGGCTTCACCTCGGGCCCCACCCCCGGGATCCGCCGCGCCTCGCGCTCGGCGAAGAACAAATGCGTCAGCGCCCGGCGCTGCGGGCTGTCGCGGCACTCGATGAAGCTGTCACGCTCGAAGCGGAACGCCTCGGCCCGCGGCCGGGTGCAGGCGACCTCGATGCAGTCGATGATCTTCCACGGCGCCAGCTGGCCGCGTGCCCGCGCGGCGAGCTTCTGCCGGAAGCCGGTGAACAGCGCGCCGTTCACGTCGCGAATGCGCTCGCCGACCTCGCTCGCGAGCCGCAGCGGCCGCGCCTCGCGCGCCGCCTGCCGGCCGAGCTCGGCGGCCGCCCCCACCGTATCCTCGGCGATCGCGTCGATCAGTCCGAGCTCGAGGGCGCGCGCCGCCGGAATCTGCGTGCCGGAAGTGATCGCCTCGAGCGCGGCCTCGGGACCTGCCAGCCGGGTGAAGCGCTGCGTGCCGCCGGCGCCAGGTATGAGGCCCAGCTTGACCTCCGGCAATCCCACCGTGGTGCCGGGCGTCGCCACGCGCCAGTGACAGGTGAGCGCCAGCTCGAATCCCCCGCCGAGCGCGTTGCCGGAGAGCGCCGCCACCAGGGGCCTCGCGGCCGCCTCCATGCGCGCCTGCACGTCGAGAATCATCGGGGCCTTGAGTGCGAGTCCCGAGGCGATCTCGTTGATGTCTGCGCCCGCCGGGAAGATCCCGTTGGCGCCGCTGATGACCACCGCGACGACGCCCTCATCCGCGGCGGCGCGCTCGAGCCCCTCCATGAGGCCCTCGCGCACCGCGAGGCTGAGCGCGTTGACCGGCGGGTTGGCGATCTCGAGGATCGCCACATCGCCCGTGGTGCGATAGTTGACTGCGGACACTCGTTGCTCCTCCCGGCCCGGCATTGTACGGGCTTGGCTTACACTTCGCGCATGGACCGGGTGGACGTGGTGGTGATCGGCGCGGGCGCGGTCGGGCTCGCGGTCGCACGCGCGCTCGCCGAGCGCGGCCGCGAGGTGCTGATCCTCGAGGCCGCGGATCGCTTCGGCAGCGGCGTGAGCTCACGCAACAGTGAGGTCATCCACGCCGGCATCTATTATCCGCGCGGCTCGCTCAAGGCGCGCCTGTGCGTCGCCGGACGCGACCTGCTCTATGGCTTCTGCGGCGAGCACGGTGTGGCGCATCGCCGCTGCGGCAAGCTGATCGTGGCCAGCAACGAGAGTCAGCTCCCCGAGCTCGGGCGGATCCGCGCCGCGGCGCTGGCGAACGGCGTCGAGCTGACACCCCTCACCGGCGCCGAGGCCCGCGCGCTCGAGCCGCAGCTCAACTGCGCGGGCGCATTGCACTCGCCCGTCACCGGCATCGTCGATGCCCACGGTTACATGCTCGCGCTCCTCGGCGAGGCGGAGAGCCGCGGCGCGCTGCTCGCGTGCGACAGTGCGGTGACCGGAGTGGCGCTGCGCCCCGATGGGTTTCTGATCGCGGTGAACGGTGCGGCACCCGCGCTCGAGGCGCGCGCACTCGTCAACAGCGCGGGACTCTCGGCGCCCGCGGTCGCGCGCCTCATGGACGGATTCCCCGCGGAGCACGTTCCGCCGGCCTACCTGGCCAAGGGCAATTACTTCACGCTCGCGGGCCGCGCACCCTTCGACCGCCTCATCTATCCCGTGCCTGAGCCGGGCGGCCTCGGCGTGCATCTGACGCTCGATCTCGGCGGCCGGGCGCGCTTTGGACCCGACGTCGAGTGGGTCGAAGCGCTCGACTACACGGTCGATCCGGCACGGGCCGCGCGCTTCTACGGCGCGATCCGCAGCTGGTGGCCGGGCCTCGCCGACGGCGCGCTCGAGCCGGCGTACAGCGGCATCCGCCCGAAGATCACGGGACCGGGGCAACCGTCCGCCGACTTTCGCATCGACGGCGAGCCGGCGCACGGCGTGCGCGGGCTGGTGCAGCTCTTCGGCATCGAGTCGCCGGGCCTGACCTCCTCGCTCGCGATTGCCGCGCACGTCGCGGACCTGCTCCCATAAAAAAAGGAGAGCCCGCACCGGGCGGGCTCTCCAGAAAGCACTGAAGCGGATACGGGCCGTCAGCCGGCGGGAGTAGCCTCCACCTGGATGGCGAGCTTCACCGCCATGTTGAAGCCGTACTTGTCGCCGTAGCTGATGCCGTAGTCGGCGCGGTTGATGGTCCCGGAGGCATCGGCGCCGCAGCGCTCCTTCATCGCCGGCGGGAACGGCTTGCACGCGAAGCTGTTGATCGTGAGGTTCAGCGGCTTGGTCACCCCGTGCAGCGTCAGCTCGCCGTGCACCTCGGTCGGAGCGCCGTTCTTGAAGTTGGTGAGCGTTCCCTTGTAGGTGGCGGTCGGGTACTTCTGCACGTCGAACATCTCGGGCGATTTCGTATGCTCGTTGAGCTTGGCGTGACCGAAGTCGATCGAGGCCGTGTCGACTGAAATGGTGACGGTGCCGGTGCCGGCTTCCCTGTCGAGCACGATGCTCCCCGAGGAGCTGTCGAATCTGCCCCGCCAGATCGACAGGCCGCCGAAATGATCGGCCTCGAAGCTCGGGTAGGTATGGCCTGGATCGATCGTGTAGGTGACCGGTGCGCCGAAGGCGGCGCCCGCGGCGAGGCTCGCTACGGCGAGCGGCAGGGCAATCTTCATCACGAACCTCCGATGGTTCCTTGCAAAGGGGGAGCTAGCCTACGCCCTGCCCGGGATGGCCGGCCACCCCCATTGTAGGGAGCCGCGCCGCCTCCGGTCAGCCGAGCGGCCGCGCCTTGAGTCCGAGCGCGCGGGCGACGACCTCGTGGGTGATCTCGCCCGCGTGCACGTTCAGTCCGGCCGCCAGTCCCGGATCGCGCTTGAACGCCTCGCGCCAGCCGAGGTCGGCCAGGGCGCGGGCGTAGGGGAGCGTCGCGTTGGTCAGCGCGAGCGTCGAGGTGCGCGGCACGGCGCCCGGCATGTTGGCGACGCAGTAATGGATCACGCCATCGACCAAGAAGGTTGGATCGGCGTGGGTGGTGGGCCGGCTGGTCTCGAAGCAGCCGCCCTGGTCGATCGCGATGTCGACCAGCACCGCGCCCGGCTTCATGGTCTTGATCATGTTGCGCGTCACGAGCTTGGGCGCCGCCGCACCGGCGACCAGCACCGCGCCGACGACGAGATCCGCATCCTTCACGAGCTTCTCGATCGTCTCGGTGGTCGAGTAGGCGGTCTG
>DATMRG010000118.1:0-14979 GCA_035566495.1 Steroidobacteraceae bacterium
CGATTGGGTGATGACGACCTCGCCCACCGTGTTGATGAGCTCGTCGATCTTCTGCGTGCTCACGCGGATCGAGCTGGCATCGCCGGCGCTGGCGGCCGCCGGGCCCTCGGCACGCGCGGCGGCGCGCAGCGGCTGCGGCTCCGCGGCCGGCGCCGGCGCGGCGTGCGCCGCGGGCGGCGGCTCCGCGACCGCGGGCGCAGGGGCCTCAGGCGCGGCCGCGGCGGGCGGCGCCTCACTCGCCGGTGTCGCCTGCATGGGCGCCGCGCTGACCGCCGCGGTCGGCGGCGCCGCACAGGTGATGCGATAGTCGCAATCGCCCTCGACCCATTCGAAGGCCTCGACGATGCGCTCCTGGGAAACGCCGCTCTTAAGTCGCAGCTGCCACTGAAGGTAGCAGCGATGCGGATCAATCTCCGCGAGTGGCGGTAGCTCGCGTACGTCGGCCGTAACGCTGAGCGCGCCGTGCTCGGCGAGGGCTGCGAAGAGCGCGAGCGGCTCGTTGCCGCGCGACAGCATGTTCTCGAGCGGCCGCACGCTGATCTGCCACTCGGGCGGCGGCGCTTCGGGCGCGGGCGGCGCCGCGGGCGCTTCGGCCTGACCGGCCGGAGCGGGCGTCGGAGCGGGGGCCGGCACGGCGACTGCCGCGGGCGCTGCCGCCGCCGCGGCTTCGTTCTTCGCCACCGCCACCTCGAGGTCGAATTGCAGGTCCGCGACCCGCTGCGGGTCGAAGGTCTCCTTGCGCTGGGTGGCCCGCAGCATCTCGCGCATCACGTCCACGGACTTAAGGAGCAGGTCCATGACGGCGGTGGTGAGCCGCGTGCGTCCGGCGCGCACGTCATCCAGCAGCGTCTCGAGCGTGTGGGTGAAGGAGGCGATGTCGGAAAAATTGAACATGCCGGCGCCACCCTTGATGGAGTGCGCCACGCGGAACACGGTGTTGATGATCTCGGGGTCGGGGGCACCGACGTCGAGCTTGAGGAGCGCAGCCTCCATCGACTCGAGCGCCTCGAAGCTCTCTTCGAAGAACGCCTCGTGAAATTGTGCGAGGTCGATTCCCATGGGGATTTCAGCCGGCGGGGGTCAGGGCCAGAGCACTGGTGAGCCCGAGCGCGCCCGCGGCGCGCATCAGGGATTCGCTGCACTCGAGCCAGACGACCGCGCGTCGCCGCGCTTTGCGGTCGCTCAAGAAAGCCACCAACAGCTGCAGTGCCGCGGTATCGATGCGCTCAACCTTGGCGGCGTCGATGTAGAGCGGCGCCGAGTGCTCGAGGCGCAGCATCAGTTGACCGAGCAACTCGGTCGCGTCACGGATGGTGCATTGCGAGGGCAAACGCAGGACCGCCTCCGGCGACAGGGCCACGGTTCCGATGGTGGTCGCAGAGGTCTGATCGGCGGCACTCATGAGGCACCTTTCATCGCCACGCCCAGGGCGAGCAGCTCGTCGACGTCCTGTTGACCGTCGACGGTGCTGACACTGATTCCGGGAATCGCCGGACCGAAGCCGCGGGAGATATCCTCCGCGGCCGGCGGCGCCTGGTGGTTTTCCGACGCGCCGCGCCTACTGTCCTGCACGAGCCGTGCCAGCTCGCCCTCGAGCTGGGCCACGAGCTCGATGACCTTGCGGATGATCTGGCCGGAGAGGTCCTGGTAGCCCTGTGCCATCAGCACCTCGACCAGATTCGTCTTGACGGTCTCGCCGTCGGCATGCGCGGCCGCGAAGTGGCTCTCGAGCCGCTCGAGGAGCTCCTGCCAATAGGGCGAGGCGGCGCCGCTCTCGCGCGCCTCTTTGCATTCAGCTGCGAGCGTCGCGGCGGCGGCGGCCGTGCGCGCCACCAGGGGCGTCGAGCTCTCGACCAGATCCATGGTGCGGTGCGCGGCCTCATCGGTGAGCCGCAGCACGTGGTCGAGTCTCGCGCGCGCGTCGGGGATTTCCTGGCCGGCGAGGCGCAGCAGGCGCGGGTCGAGGCTGAACTGATCGAGCGCGGCGCGCAGCCGCTCATCGAGCTGGCGGAGCGAGTCCCAGAGCCCCCGCTCGCGCATGCCGGTCAGCGAGTCGACCGCGGCGAGAAAACGCTCGTGGTCGCCGGCCGCCAGCGCCTCCTGCAGGGTGAGGCACACCTCACCCCACTGCTGTTGCAGTGTCGCGGACACGGGTAGCGCACTCATGCCGCAGGCGCCAGCATCTTCTCGAGCTTCTCGGCGAGCACCTGCGCCGTGAAGGGCTTGATCACATAGCCGTTGACGCCGGCCTTGGCCGCCTCGACGATCTGGTCGCGCTTGGCCTCGGCGGTCAGCATCAGCACCGGCATCCTGGCGAGCTTCGGATCGGAGCGCACCGCCTTCAGCAGGTCGAGGCCCGGCATGCCGGGCATGTTCCAGTCCGTGATCAGGACGTCGAAGGGCTCGGTCTGCAGCAGCGGCAGCGCCGTCTTGCCATCGTCCGCCTCAGCCACGTTGGCGTAGCCGAGATCATGCAGCAGGTTCTTGACGATACGCCGCATGGTGGAGAAATCGTCCACGACCAGGAACCGCAAATCCTTTTTCATCGCTGTCCTCACTCTCCGTTTGCGGCGCTCGGGCGTCGCGCGGAACTCTGTGACGCCGTTCAAGAAAAAAGCCGCTTGGTGCGCAATGTCGCGCAACAGGAAACATCGGCGAGCGGGGGCGAATCTTGAGGCAGGCGCAAGCGCGCAACCGGCGGCGCGCGGCCGCCGCGGGCGGCGGTACCGGTGCCAGGTGCGCCCGAGCGCAGCGCGTCACGGCAGGCGCTTACCGCGCGGGCGGCAGACTGTTACCGCGCGCCGGTATTCGCTCACGGTGCACCCAAGCTCCTCGACCAAGGCGGCGATTCCTTTAGTCGCAAGGCACGATGCACTTCACAGTTCTGCGACGGTGCTTCCCGCAGCATAGTCCTTGCAAGGGACAGGGAAAGCTGGTTCGAGTGAAGGAGCACACCAATGTCTGAGCCGCGCAGCCAGAGCGCACACACGCGCGCCGCGGCCAAGCCCATCGAGCGCTGGTCCCTGCCGGCGGTCGAGGGACCCCTCGCCAACACCGCGCGCGACGAGCGCGCCCGCGCCACCGGCGAAAAGCACGCCGCGCAGGATGCGGCGCGCGGCTACGAGGCGGGTCTGGCACGCGCCCATTCGGAAACCGAGTCGCGGCTCGCGACACTCGAGGCGCGCGTGCAGCGTCTCGACAGCGTGCTCGAGCTCCTGGCACAGCCGCTGCGCGCCCTCGACGACCAGGTGGAGCAGCAGCTGCTCGAGCTCGCGCTCGCCGTGGGCAAGCAGCTGGCGCGGCGCGAGTTGAGCGTCGCCCCGGCGCAGATCGTGGCGATCCTGCGCGAGTGCCTCGAGCAGCTGCCGGTGGCGGCGCGCGAGGTGCGGGTGCATCTGCACCCCGAGGACGCGGCCGTGGTACGCGAACGGCTGGCTGCGGCCGGCGAAGAGCGCGCCTGGAGCCTCATCGAGGACCCGACGCTCGCGCGCGGCGGGTGCCTCGTGCGCAGCGACACCTCCCTCATCGACGCCCGTTTCGAGAGCCGGGTCAACGCCGTGGTCTCGAGCGCGCTCGGCGAGCAGCGCTCGAGCGGGCGCGGCGCGGCGCCCCCCGAAAGCGGAACTCCCGAGTGAGCGGCAGTGACCTAAGCGCCGAGCGCGCCGGAATCTGGCGCGAGCGGCTCGGCCGGCTCACGCGCCGCGTGCAGAGCACGCCGCCGCTCGCGGTCGAAGGCTCCTTGACCCGCATGGTCGGCCTCGCCCTCGAGGCGGTCGGCTGCCAGGCCTCGATCGGCGATCTCTGCGAGCTGATCGCACGCGACGGCTCGCGCATCGAATCGGAAGTCGTCGGCTTCGCCGGCGACCGGCTGTTCCTCATGCCCACCGGCGACAGCCACGGCCTCGGGCCCCAGGCGCGGGTGATACCGCGCCCCGGCGCAGGACTCGTGCCGGTCGGCCCGCAGCTTCTCGGACGCATCATCGACGGCGCGGGCCAGCCGCTCGATGACCGCGGCGCCCTCGATTGCGAGGCGCGCGTGCGCCTCGCCGGCCGCCCCATCAACCCCCTCGCCCGCGCGCCGCTCGCCGAGCCGCTCGACGTCGGCATTCGCTCGATCAACTCGCTCCTCACCATCGGCCGCGGACAGCGCATTGGACTCTTCGCCGGCAGCGGCGTCGGCAAGAGCGTGCTGCTCGGCATGATGGCCCGCTACACCAAGGCGGACGTCATCGTCGTCGGCCTGATCGGCGAGCGCGGCCGCGAGGTGAAGGAATTCGTCGAGCGCATCCTCGGACCCAAGGATCGGAGCCGCGCGGTGATCGTCGCAGCGCCCGCGGATGCGCCGCCCTTGATGCGCCTGCACGGCGCGTGGCTTGCGACCGCGGTGGCCGAATATTTCCGCGATCAGGGCAAGAGCGTGCTCTTGCTCATGGACTCGCTCACGCGCTTCGCGCAGGCGCAGCGCGAAATCGGCCTCGCCATCGGCGAGGCTCCGGCCACCAAGGGGTTTCCGCCCTCGGTGTTTGCACGCCTGCCGGCGCTGGTCGAGCGCGCCGGCAACGGGCCGGCGGGCGGCGGCTCGATCACCGCCTTCTACACCGTGCTCACCGAGGGCGACGACCAGAGCGATCCGATCGCGGACGCCGCGCGCGCCGTCCTCGACGGCCACATCGTGCTGTCGCGCCGCATCGCCGAGACCGGCCTCTACCCGGCCATCGACGTCTCGGCCTCGATCAGCCGCGCCATGCACGAGATCACCTCCCCGCAGCACGCCCGAGAGGCGCAGCTGTTCCGCCGCGCGCTCTCGGTCTACGAGCAGCACCGCGACCTGATCAGTCTCGGCGCCTACGTGCGCGGGAGCGACGCGCGGGTCGACGCCGCCGTGGCGCTCTGGCCGCAGATCCAGCAGTTTCTGCAGCAGGACATGCGCCAGCGCGTCGATTTCGGCACGAGCCTCGGCGCGCTCCAGGGACTCATGGCCGAGCCCTCGCCCGCCGCGGGTGCGGCCGCGGCAGTGAAGGGATAAACCATGCCACGGATGCGGCAGCTCAAGACCGCGCACGGAGTGCTCGAGAGCGACGAGCGCCGCAAGGCGCAGACGCTCGCGAGCAGCGAACGGCAGGTGCACGAGAGCGAAGCCAAGCTCGCCGAGCTCGGCGGCTACCGCGAAGCCTACATCCGCGACTTTGCCAGCCGCGCGGGCGCGGGCATGAATGCCGCGCGTGCGCGCGATTACCAGGTCTTCCTCGCGCGCCTCGACGAGGCGCTGCGCGAGCAGACCGAGATCGTGGCCCAGGCGCGCGCCACGCGCACCGAGCTCCTCGCCAAGTGGAGCGGGGCCGCGCGGCGCTCGGCCGCGGTCGACCGCGCGCTCGAGCGCGGCGTCTCCGAAGAGCGGCGCCGCCTCGAGCGGCGCGAGCAGCACGACGCCGACGAGCGTGCCCAGGGACGCTGGTCGGCGGGAGGCAAGCGCCGTGTCCCCTAACAGCATGCCGGCCCCCGCCGCGAGCACGCCTGCGAGCCCCGCGAGCGCCGATCTCGCAGTGCTTCGTGCGGCACCGGCCCGGCCCGCGGCGACCGCAGCGCAGGGGGCCGATGCACGCGATCCCGCGCCGCCCGGAAAGGAATCGCCGGCAGGCGGCGCCGAGAAGGGCACGGCGGGCCCGAACGCGCGCGCGGCCGTCGCGACGCCCGCTGGCGATGCGACCCCAACCAACACGGCCTCGACCTTCGGGCAGACGTTGGCGGCTTCCATGACCGCCTCGGCGGCGCCGGCGCAGCCTGCGGCGGCAACGCCGGCCAGGAGCCTCAAGGGAAAATCCGCCGATACGAAGCCGGCGGACGCACAGACCGCTGCAAGCGCGAATCGCGCCAATCAGGCCCTGATCGCGGCCGGCCTCATTCCGCAGAGCTTCTCCCCGGGCGCGGCCGACGCCGGCGCCGGATCGGCCGGCGACGGACAAGCGCAAGCCCCGGCCATCGCAGCGGCCATCGCGCCGGCCATCGCGCCGACCATCGCGCCGACCATCGCGCCGGGCGCCGCGGCCAGCCCATCCGTGGCGCAGCCGCCAGTCAACATGACCGTCACGGGCGCGCTCAAAGCGAGTGAGCCCGACGCGCTCGAGCTGCCACGCGGCACCGCCGCGCCGGGACCCGACGAGGACGCCCCCGCCGCGGCCGCGATCAGCTCGCCGACGCGCGCCACCCTGCAGAGTGCGCTGTCGGCCGCGATCAGGATCCAGGGTGGCCCCGAGTCAGGCACGAGCAGTAATCAGACGGCGGGCAACGGCAACGACCTCGCCGGCATCGGCGCCGCACTGTCGGGGGCAGCCGCCTCGACCGGCGCCGCCGCACAAGCACCGCCCGCGGCGGCGCCGCAGTCCGCCGCCAACGTGACGGTACAGGTCCACACCGAGGTCGGCAGCAGCAGCTGGGCCACCGAGCTCGGCACGCGTTTGCACTGGATGACGGGCGCCGGGATAGGCTCCGCATCCCTGCGCCTCACGCCCGCAGAGCTCGGCCCGGTCGAAGTGAAGATCTCGGTGCATCAGAACGCGGCGAGTGTCTGGTTCAGCGCCGCGCAGCCCGACACCCGCACCGCGCTCGAGCAGGCTCTGCCGCGCCTCAAGGAGCTGTTCTCCGCCCAGGGAATGAATCTCGCCCAGGCCGGCGTCTCCGACCAGTCGGCACGCTCGGCGCCGCGCGAGCGCGAGCCCCATGCAAGCGGCGCGCGCGCCGGTGCCGGGCGCGAGTTGACTGCGACTTCGATTCCATCCACCACGCGCGCGCATCAGGGGCTCATCGACACCTACGCCTGAGCGCGTGGAGCCTCGCTCGTGAGGCCGGTCCCCGCCAAGTTTCCGTCGCTGGGTACGCAATGGGACCTGGCTCACGCTTCTCCCGCCGACGAAAACCCTTGCCGGTTCTCGACTTACCGCGATTCCGGGGGGTATGGCATGCACGTTGCACTGAAGCAGGCGTCCCTGACGCTGCGAATAGCGAGGAGTTAAGCATCAATGGCCGCTCAGATCCCGGTGCTCGAGGCCGCCGACAAGACCGCCGCCGCCAACGGTAAGGGCCGTGGCAAGCTGTTCCTGATCATCGTGATCGGGGCCGCGGTCGTGCTGCTCGGGGCCGGCGTCGGCACCGCGTGGTGGCTGAGCACCGCCAAGCATCCCGCGGCTCCGGCCGGCGCCGCCGCCAAGAGCGAGCCTCCCGCGGGTCCCCCGCTCTTCCTCGGGCTCGACCCGCCGTTCGTCGTGAATTTCGACGCCGAGCAGACGGTGCGCTTCCTGCAGATCGCGGTGCAGCTCGAGACGCGCGATCCGGCCACGATCGAGCTCCTCAAGACCAACGATCCGGTCGTGCGCAACGACCTGCTGCTGCTGTTCAGCAACCAGAAGTACGCGCAGCTCTCGAGCCGCGAGGGCAAGGAGGCGCTGCGCACCGAGGCGCTCGAGTCGCTGCGCAAGGTGCTCGCCGGAGCCGGCGGCCACCCCGAGCGGCTCGAGGCCGTGTACTTCACCAGCTTCGTGATGCAGTAGGAGCGCGTCCGTGGCCGCGATGGGTGAAAAGGTACTCGATCAGGCGGAAATCGACGCCCTGATCCACGGCGTCGACTCGGGCGCCGTCAACACCGAGCCGGCTGCGGCGCCGGGTGAGGCGACCAGCTACGACTTCGCCGAGCAGAAGCGCATCGTGCGCGGGCGCATGCCCACGCTCGAGATGATCACCGAGCGCTTCGCGCGGCTGTTCCGCGTCAGCATCTATAACCTCCTGCGGCGCTCGCCCGAGATCTCGGTGCACCCGCTGCAGATCAAGAAGTTCAGCGAGTACACCCACACGCTGCACGTACCCACCAGCCTCAACATGGTGCGGATCAACCCGCTGCGCGGCACGGCGCTCATGGTGCTCGATCCGAAGCTGGTGTTCGCGGTCGTCGACAACTTCTTCGGCGGCGTCGGCCGCCACGCCAAGATCGAGGGCCGCGAGTTCACCGCCACCGAGCAGCGCATCATCCACATGCTGCTGCGCAGCGCCTTCGCCGACCTGCGCGAGGCCTGGGCGCACGTCGCCAGCATCGAGGTGGAGTACCTGCAGTCGGAGGTCAACCCGCACTTCGCCAACATCGTCTCGCCCTCCGAGATCGTGGTCGTGACCTCCTGCCACGTCGAGCTCAACGGCGGCGGCGGCGACCTGCACGTGACCATGCCTTACTCGATGATCGAGCCGCTGCGCGACGTGCTCGACGCCGGCATCGCCAGCGACCGCATGGAGAAGGACACGCGCTGGAGCAATCTGTTGCGCGCCGAGATCGAGGACGCGGAGGTGCAGCTGAAGACGCTGCTCGGCCGCACCCAGCTCACGCTCGAGGATCTCCTCAACCTCAAACCGGGCGACATCCTGCCGTGCGACTTTGCCGGCAAGGTGACGCTCCTGGCCGAGGACGTGCCGCTGTTCCGCGGCGGCTTCGGCCTGTCGCGCGGCCAGCAGGCCGTCAAGATTGAGACGCGCGTACGCCGCATGGGCGCGCCGCCCGTCGATCCCCTCAGCTTCAAACCCGAGAGTCGCAAATGAACGCCAACGCCGAGGCGGTGGAAGCCGCCGAGTTCGAGCAGATGCAGGACGAGAGCCAGCCCGCGAGCGGCGACGTCAACCTCGACGTCATCCTCGATGTCCCGGTGACGCTGTCGATGGAGGTCGGCCGCACGCGCGTGCCGATCCGCAACCTCCTGCAGCTGAACCAGGGCTCGGTGGTCGAGCTCGATCGCGCCGCCGGAGAGCCGCTCGATGTGTTCGTCAACGGCACGCTCATCGCCCATGGCGAGGTGGTGGTCGTCAACGAGCGCTTCGGCATCCGCCTCACCGACGTCGTGAGCCCCGCCGAGCGGCTGCGCAAGCTGAAGTGATTCGATGTTCGCCGCCCCGCAAACTGCTCCGGCCACCCACGCCGGCGGCCTCGGTGGCCTCGGCGAGGTGACGCTGGCGCTGCTGCTGGTGCTCGGCGCGGTATTCGCGCTCGCCTGGCTCCTCAAACGCGCCCGCGGCTTTGGCGCGCGGGCCGGCGGCGCGCTCGAGGTGCTCGCGCAGGTGCCGCTCGGCCAGAAGGAGCGCGCGCTGCTCCTCAGGGTCGGCGCGACCCAGATACTCCTCGGCGTGGCTCCGGGCCGCGTCAACACTCTGTACGTACTGCCCGAGCCGCTCGATCTGACCCGTGCCGCGGGCGCGCCCGGCGGCGACGGCGGTTCCGCGTTTCGTGCACTGCTGCGGAGTCTCGGCAAGTGAGCCGGCTGCGCCTGCCGAGCCTCCTCGCGCTCCTGCTGCTGCTGCCGACCGTAGCGGCAGCCGCGGCGGCGGTCGCGGCGCCGGCCGGCATCCCGGCCGTGACAGTGTCAGGCGCCGGCGGCGGACAGACCTACACGCTCTCGCTCCAGGTGCTGGCGCTGATGACGGCGCTGACGCTGCTGCCGGCGATCGTGCTCATGATGACCGCGTTCACGCGCATCATCATCGTGCTCGGGATCCTCAGGCAGGCGATCGGCGCGGGACAGACGCCGCCCAATCAGGTGCTGGTGGGACTCGCGCTGTTCCTCACGCTCTTCGTCATGAGCCCGGTGGTGAACCGCATCAACGCGGAGGCGTTCCAACCCTACTCCGCCGGCACCATCGACACCACGGTTGCGCTCGAACGCGCCGTGGTGCCGCTCAAGAAGTTCATGCTCGATCAGACCCGCGAGTCCGACATCGCCACCTTCGTGCGCATCTCGGGCGGCCAGGGCTTCGCCAGCCCCCAGGACGTGCCGTTGACGCTCCTGGTGCCGGCGTTCGTCACCAGCGAGCTCAAGACCGCGTTCCTCATCGGCTTCCTCATCTACATCCCGTTCGTGATCATCGATCTCGTGGTCGCGAGCGTGCTCATGTCGATGGGCATGATGATGCTGTCGCCGGTGCTGATCTCGCTCCCCTTCAAGCTGATGCTGTTCGTGCTGGTCGACGGCTGGTCGCTGGTCATGGGCACACTGGCCGCGAGCTTCTATTCATGAGCCCCGAGACCGTCATGAGCGTCGGCAGCCGGGCACTCGAGATCACCCTCATGCTGGCGGCGCCCATGCTGCTCGTGGCGCTCGTCACCGGCCTGATCGTCGGCGCCTTCCAGGCCGCCACCCAGATCAACGAGATGACGCTGTCCTTCATCCCGAAGCTGATCGCCATCTCGGTGGCGCTGATGGTCGCCGGGCCCTGGATGCTGAAGGTCCTGGTCGGCTACACCCGCGAGCTCTTCGAGAGCATCCCCTCGCTCCTCAACTGAGCGCGCGGACCCATGATCCACCTCACCACCAATCAGCTCGCGGACTGGCTGGCGCTCGTCTACTGGCCGTTCGTGCGCATCGGCTCGTGCTTCATGATCGTGCCGGTGTTCGGTGCCGAGACCGTTCCGGCGCGCGTCCGCGTGGTGCTGGCCGGCGCGATCACGCTCCTGATCGCGCCGCTCCTGCCGGCGCCGCCGCCGGTGGCGCCCTTCTCCGCCGCCGGCTGTGTGATCACCGTGCAGCAGGTGCTGATCGGCGTCGCGCTCGGCTTCTGCCTGCACATCCTCTTCGACGCGGTCAACCTCGGCGGGCAGATGCTGGCCAACAGCATGGGCCTGTCGATGGCCTTCAATATCGACCCCCTGCACGGGAGCGATGCCAGTACACCGGCGGTCGGCCAGCTGTACACGCTCCTCGTCACCCTCACCTTCCTCGCACTGAATGGCCACCTGGCGCTGATCGAAGTGCTGACCCACAGCTTCAGCACGCTGCCGGTTGGCACCGACGGGCTCGGCACGGCGGGATTGCAGACGATCGCCGGCTGGGGCTCGCAGCTGTTCGCCGGCGCGCTCGCGATCGCACTGCCGGGCGTCACGGCGCTCCTCGTCGTCAACCTCGCCTTCGGCGTCATGAGCCGCGCGGCGCCGGCCTTCAACCTGTTCGCCATCGGCCTGCCGGTGTCGCTGGTCTTCGGGCTCGTGATCCTGACGGTAGGACTGCCGGCGGTGCAGGCGAGCTTCATGGAGCTGCTCGGGCGGACCTTCGCGGCGCTCGCACAGCTCATCGGCGCGGCGGGTTAGCGCATGGCCGAGAACGACCAGAGTCAGGCCGGTGAACGCACCGAACAACCGACAGCCAAACGGCGCGAGCACGCGCGCGAGCAGGGCCAGGTACCGCGCTCGAGCGATCTGTCGGCGGCGGCGGTGCTCCTGATCGCGGCTGCCGGCCTCGAGCTCCTCGGCGGCTGGTGCGGCGGGCAGCTGCACGCGCTGATGCGCGCGGGCCTCTCCGTGCCGCGCGAGCGCGCGCTCGATGAGTCGGCGGCCCTCGGCGCGTTTGCCGGCGCGCTCGGTCACGCCCTCTACGCCTGCGCGCCGCTCTTCGGCCTGACCGTGCTGGCGGCGCTGGCCGCACCGCTCGCACTCGGCGGCCGCGGTTTTCATCTGCAGGCGCTGGTGCCGGATTTCTCGCGCCTCTCCCCCGGCGCCGGTTTCGCCCGCATGTTCTCCCTCAACGGCGGCGTCGAGCTCGCCAAGGCCTTCGTCAAGTTCGCGGCTCTGGCCCTGATTGCGGCGCTCGTGCTGTGGCGAGAGTCGGGCGCGATCCTCTCGCTCGGTGCGCAGCCCGCGGCGGTCGCGATCGCGCACGCCGCCTCGATCGCCGCCTTCGCGCTCCTGGCGCTGGCCGGCGGCCTGGCACTGATCGCCGCGGTGGATGTGCCCTGGCAGCGGTGGCGCTACACCCAGGGGCTGCGCATGACCCGCACCGAGATCCGCGACGAGATGAAGGAGACCGAGGGCGCGCCCGAGATCAAGGGCCGCATCAGGAAGCTGCAGAGCGAGCGCGCCCGCCGCCGCATGATGAGCGAGGTGCCGAGGGCCGACGTGGTGGTGGTCAACCCGAGCCACTTCGCCGTGGCGCTGCGCTACGACGAGCAGCGCATGCGCGCGCCGATCGTGGTGGCCAAGGGACAGGACCTGATCGCGGCGCGCATCCGCGAGATCGCCGCCGAGCATCGCGTGCCGATCTTCGAGGCGCCGCCGCTGGCGCGCGCCCTGCACCGGCACGTCGAGATCGGCGCGGAGATCCCGGCCGCGCTCTACGTCGCGGTCGCGCAGGTACTCACCTATCTCGCCCAGCTGCGCGCGGCACGCCAGCTCGGCGCGGCACCGCCGCCGGCTCCCGACATCGAGGTGAGCCTCGATCCCGGGCCGCCGCTCCATTGAGACCCGCGAGGCACTGAGTCATGGCCACCGCCGGCAACCCGCCAAGTCCGAGTCTGCGCGATCTGTTGCGCGCCGGCGTCGGCGTGCCGGTCGGCATGCTGGCGGTGCTGGCCATGCTGGTGTTGCCGCTGCCGCCGATGGCGCTCGATGTGCTCTTCACCTTCAACATCGCGCTCTCGATCGTGATCGTGATGGCGGTGTTCTATGTGGCGCGCCCGATCGAGTTCGGCGTGTTCCCGACCGTGCTGCTGCTCGCCACCCTGCTGCGGCTCGCACTGAATGTCGCCTCGACGCGCGTCGTGCTGCTGAACGGCCACACCGGCGCGCAGGCGGCCGGACACGTCATTCGCTCGTTCGGCGAGTTCGTGATCGGCGGCAACTTCGCGGTCGGCGTAGTGGTGTTCGCCATCCTCACGATCATCAACTTCGTGGTGGTCACCAAGGGCTCGGGACGCATCTCCGAGGTGAGCGCGCGCTTCACTCTCGACGCCATGCCCGGCAAGCAGATGGCGATCGACGCCGACCTGAACGCGGGACTCATCACCCAGGACGAGGCGCGCACGCGCCGCGCCGAGGTGCGCGCCGAGGCCGATTTCTACGGCGCGATGGACGGCGCCAGCAAGTTCGTGCGTGGCGACGCCGTGGCGGGCATCCTGATCCTGTTCATCAACCTGATCGGCGGGCTCGCCATCGGCACGCTCGGCCATGGCCTGACGCTCGCCAACGCCGGACGCACCTACACGCTCCTCACGATCGGCGACGGACTCGTCGCGCAGCTGCCGGCGCTGCTGCTCTCGACCGCGGTCGCCATCATCGTGACGCGCATGTCGCGCCCCCAGGACATGGGCGGCGAGCTGCGCCGCCAGCTGCTCGGCAACCCGAGGGCGATCGGCGTCGCCGCCGCGCTCCTCGGGGTGATGGGACTCATCCCCGGTATGCCGAACTTCGTGTTCCTGGCGATGTCGGCGCTCGGTGGCGCCGGCGCCTGGACGCTGCAGCAGCGGCGCGCGGCGAAGCCGCAGGCGGCGGCGGCGCCCTCACCGCAGCCGGCGGAGAACAAGGAGCTGAGCTGGGACGACGTGCAACCGGTCGACCGCCTCGGCCTCGAGGTCGGCTATCGGCTGGTGCCGCTGGTCGATGCGAAGCAGAAGGGCGACCTCCTCGGGCGGGTGCGCGGCGTGCGCCGCAAGCTCTCCCAGGATCTCGGCTTCCTGGTGCCGGCGGTGCACATCCGCGACAACCTCGAGCTCGCGCCCAACGCCTATCGCATCACCCTCGGCGGCGTGCCGATCGGCGAGGGGGTCATTCATCCCGAGCGCGAGCTGGCGCTGAACCCAGGGCGCGTATTCGGTCCCGTGCAGGGCATCGCCACCCGCGATCCCGCGTTCGGCATGGAGGCGATCTGGATCGAGCCCGGCACGCGCGATCACGCGCAGACCCTCGGCTACACGGTGGTGGATCCGGGCACCGTGATCGCCACTCATCTGTCCACCCTGATCCAGACGCACGCGCACGAGATCCTCGGCCACGAGGAGGTGCAGCAGCTGCTGAATCTCGTGGCGAAGACCGCGCCGAAACTGGTCGAGGACCTGGTGCCGAAGGTGCTGCCCTTGGCGGCGCTGGTGCGCGTGCTGCAGGGACTCCTGGCCGAGCGCGTGCCGATCCGCAACATGCGCACGATCCTCGAGACGCTCGCCGAGAACGCGCCGCGCACGCCCGACGCGCTCGCGCTGCAGAGCCAGGTGCGCATCGCGCTCGGGCGGCAGATCGTCCAGGACATCGCCGGGCCCGCCAGCGAGGTCCCCGTTATGTCACTCGACGCCGAACTCGAGCGCTTGCTCACGGGCGCGCTCGCCAGTAACGCCGCCAACCCCACCCTCGAGCCCGGTCTGGCAGAGAAGTTGCAACAACGACTGTCGGAGTCGGCGCGCCGACGCGAGGTGGCCGGGGAACCGGCCGTCCTCCTGGTACCGCCGGCTCTGCGGGCGCCGCTCGCGGGTTTCGTGCGCTCGAGCGTACCTGGACTGCACGTGCTCGCCTGGAACGAGATTCCGCACAACCGCAAGGTGCGCCTCGTGACCACGGTGGGTCGCTGAGGAGCCAAGTGAGGCTGCCGGAGAGAATCGATGAGAATCATTAGACATACGGCACCGGACACGCGTCAGGCGCTGCGCGGCATACGCGAGCAACTGGGCGATGATGCGGTGATTCTGTCCTCGAAGCGCACGCCCGAGGGGGTCGAAGTGACCGCCGCCGTGGACTTCGATGCGACCCGCCTCGAGAATGCAGCCGTACCGCTCGCGCCGCCTCCGGCCGCGAAACCGGCCCCGGCGGCGCGCATCACACCCGCGCCCAGCGCCGCGCCCGATCCCGCGATCGCGACCGTGGCCGCGCAGCTGCGCGCTCCCCCCGCAGCTCCCGCTGCGCGCGCGCCGGCGCGAGTCCCTGCCGCCGCTCCCGCGCGCAGGACGGCACCGGCGCCCATCGCCCCCACCGCTCGCGCGCCCGTGCCGGTTACACCCAGCGCTCCCGCCCGAACCACCGCGCCGGCCGCGCCCAGCGTTCCGGCACCGGCGCCGGTACCAGCCGTCGTTGCAGCGCCGGCTGCCATGAGCGCGCCGGCCGCCGCCGCCATGGACCACATGAACTCCGAGCTCAAGATCCTCAGGCGCATGCTCGAGACGCAGCTCGAGCAGCTCGCCTGGAATGAGCGCACGCGCCGC
>DATMRG010000119.1:0-43446 GCA_035566495.1 Steroidobacteraceae bacterium
GACGCTGCAACCCGGCGACGTCATCCAGATGCTCAACATCGGTGGCGTGCTCGGCGTGTGCGACTCCATCAATCCGGAGAAAGGCAAGCCGTTCGACTGCCGCGTGCTGGGCGTCGCCCTTACCTTTCCCTACCTCGGTGAGCGCATCGGGGTGCCCGCGCGCGTCGGGCACAAGAGCCTCGATGCCAACGCGCCGCTCGACACGCGCGGCGTGCCGGTGGTGGCCCTCGCCGGCACCTGCATGGAGGCCGGCAAGACCGCGGCCGCCTGCGCGCTGATCGCGCGCATGCGCCATCGCGGCCTCACCGTGGACGCCTTCAAGGCCACCGGCGTCTCGCTGCGCCGCGACATCCACGCCATGGAGGACGCCGGTGCGCGCCGCTGCGCGATCTTCACCGACCTCGGCATCGTCACCACCACGCGCGTCAACGGCCCCGCGCTCACCCGCACCATGCTCACCGAGCTCGCCGGCGGCAAGCCCGACGTGCTGGTGTTCGAGCTCGGCGACGGGATCCTCGGCACCTACGGGGTGGACGCCATCCTCGAGTGTCCCGACATCCGCGTCGCCCTCACCGGTGTCGTGCTCTCGGCCAACGACCCGGTGGCCGCCTGGGGCGGGGTGAAGCTGCTGCGCGAGCGCTTCGGCATCGAGCCGTGCGTCGTCACCGGGCCCTGCACCGACAATCAGGTCGGCGTCGAGATCATCACCGGCCAGATGGGCGTGCCGGCCTTCAATGCGATCTCGAGCGCCGCGGCGCTCGGAGACCGCGTGATCGAGGCGCTCGGGCTCCAGGCGGCGGCGGCGGCATGAGTACGCCGGGCAAGCTCGCGAGCGGCGCGCGGACGCCGGCGGTCGTCCTGGGCGGCACGGGCTACGTGGCGGGTGAGCTGCTGCGCCTGATCGCGGGCCACTCGAACCTCGAGCTCCTCGCCGTGATGTCCGACAGCTCGCCCGGCGAGCCCGTGGCGGGCGCGTTTCCGCACCTGGTCTCGGCCTACCCCGAGACGCGCTTCGCGACGCTCGCCGAGGTGACCCGCCAGCTCGCGGAGCGGCCGGCGGCGGCGGTGTTCTCCGCGGCGCCGCACGGTGCCTCCGCCGGGCTCATCGACCGGGTGCTGAGCGCCGCGGCCGCCGGCGGCAACGAAGTGCGGGTCGTCGATATCTCCGCCGACTTCCGTTACGCCTCCGCCGCTGCCTATGAAAAGGTCTACGGCCAGGCGCACGCGGCCCCCGCGCGCCTCGCCGAGTTCACCTGCGCGCTGCCCGAGCATCTCGCGCGCCTCGAGACTGCGCACGTCGGCCATCCGGGCTGCTTCGCCACCGCGGTACTGCTCGCCGCGGTGCCCCTGCTCGCGCTTGGAATCGTCGAGCCGACCCTGTTCGTGAGCGGCGTCACGGGCAGCACCGGCTCGGGCCGCAAGCCCGTCGAGGGCACACATCATCCCCTCAGGCACGGCGACCTCTACGGCTACAACGCGCTGGCCCATCGCCATGCGCCCGAGGTCGTCGCCTGCGCGCGCGCCGCGACCGGCGTCGAGGCCGAGCTCGCCTTCGTGCCGCACTCGGGCCCGTTCGCGCGCGGCATCCACGTCACCGTGCAGGCGCGCCTGACGCGCGCGCTCGACGACGCCCAGGCGCGCGGCGCGCTCCAGGAGTACTACGCGCGCGCGCCCTTCGTGCGGGTGAGCGAGCGCGCCCCGCATGTAAAAGAGGTGGCGGCCAGCAACTACGCGCGCCTGTCCGCGGCCGCCAACGGCCGCACCATCGCCGTCATGTGCGCCATCGACAATCTGGTCAAGGGCGCGGCCGGTGGCGCCGTGCAATGGATGAACCGGATGCTGGGACTCCCCGAGACCGCGGGTCTCACCCAGCCCGCACCCGGCTGGACCTGAGAGGCACGGGTCATGGCGCAGAAACCGGCGAAATCGACTGGCGCGACCAGCAGTTCCCGCAGGGCGGTGAAGGCGCCGGCGGTGCTCAAGCCGCCGGAGCGCGACTTCCAGGCGCAGGTGTTCGCGCAGTACCCGGTCGAGATCGCTTCCGGCGAGGGCGTGTGGCTCATGAACACCCGCGGCGAGCGGCTGCTCGATCTCTACGGCGGACACGCGGTCGCCGGCCTCGGCTACGCCCACCCGGCGTGGACCGCGGCGCTCGCCGCCCAGGCGCAAGTCTGTCAGTTCCAGAGCAACGCCGTGGCCATGCAGGTGCGCGCCAAGGCGGCGCGCCGCCTGGTGCGCTTCTCCAAGCTCCCCTTCGGCAGCGTGTTCTTCGTCAACAGCGGCGCCGAGGCGAACGAGAACGCACTCAAGGTGGCGCTGCGCATGACGGGCCGCGCGCGGGTCGCCGCCGTCGAGGGCGGCTTCCACGGGCGCACCGCCGCCGCCGGCGCCGTCACCTGGGGCGCGCAGGCCAAGTGGTACGGATTTCCGCGCACGCCGTTCGACGTCAGCTTCATTCCGCGCGGCGCCACCCAGGCCATCGCCGGGCACGTCACCACCGATACCGCCGCGGTGATCGTCGAGCCGGTGCAGGGACTCGCCGGTGCTGTCGCGCTCGGCGCGCCGTTCCTCGCCGCGCTGCGCGCGCGCTGCGACGAGGTCGGCGCGCTCCTCATCTTCGACGAGGTGCAGTGCGGGATGGGCCGCACCGGCGAGCCCTTCGCCGCCAATCTCTACGGCGTGCGGCCCGACATGCTTACGACCGCCAAGGCGCTCGGCAACGGCTTCCCGGTCGCCGCACTCATGATGTCGCCGCTCGTGTCCGCCTCCCTCAGGACCGAGTCCCTCGGTACCACCTTCGGCGGCGGGCCGCTGGCCTGCGCGGCGGTGAACGCCGTGCTGGCCGCGATCCGCGAGCAGCGCCTGCTCGAGCGGGTGCGCCGCATCGGCGCCTACATCCGCAGGAGCTGCGTCGTGGGTCCGGTGACCGCGATCCAGGGCGCCGGGCTCCTGGTGGGGCTGCGCACCCGGCGGCCGGCGAAGGAGGTCCAGGCGGAGCTGCTCGAATGCGGCATTCTCGCCGGCACCTCGAGCGACGCGCAGGTAGTGCGGCTGCTGCCGCCCTATATTCTCGAGGAGCAGCACGTCGACCTGCTGCGCGATGCGCTCAAGGACCTCGACCCATGAGGCGCTTCCTCGATCTCGCGGACTTCAGCCGCGACGAGGTCGTGTCGCTCCTCGAGGTGGCGCGGCGCCTCGAGCGCCAGAGCGAACCCCGGGCGCTCGCCGGCAAGATCCTCGGACTCCTGTTCTTCAACCCCTCGCTCCGTACGCTGGCCTCGTTCCAGGCGGCGATGGCGCGCCTCGGCGGCAACTCGTTCGTCATCAACCCGGGACACGGCAGCTGGGTGCTCGAGACGCGGCGCGGCGCGGTCATGGACGGCGCGGCGGCCGAGCACGTGCGCGAGGCGATTCCGGCGCTCGCCTCCTATTGCGACGTACTCGGCATCCGCGTGTTCGCCGAGCAGCGCGACCTCGCCACCGATCTGGCCGAGACCACCTTCAACAGCATGGCGGAGCTGACCGAGAAGCCGCTCATCAACCTCGAGTCGGCGCTCAACCATCCCTGCCAGGCGCTGGCCGACTGGAAGACGCTGGACGACCTCGCCGTGCCGCGCGCCGCGCGCTTCGTGCTGTCCTGGGCCTGGCATCCGCGCGCCCTGCCGCTGGCGGTGCCGGCCGCGGCGCTGCACATGGCCTGCCTGCGCGGCATGGAGGTGATCGTGCTGCGTCCGGAAGGCTTCGCGCTGCCCGAGCCGGTGATGGAGCGCGCGCGGCGCGCGGCCGTCCACTCCGGCGGCACGCTGCGCGAGACCGACGACCGCGACGAGGCGCTCGCCGGTGCCGACATCCTCTACGTCAAGGAGTGGGGCGCGACCGCCTGCTACGGCGACGCCGCCGCCGACACCCGGCTGCGCAGCGCACTCACCGGCTGGTGCGTGCGCAACGACTGGTTCGCGCACACCGCGCCCGACTGCCGCGTGCTGCACTGCCTGCCGGTGCGGCGCAATACCGCGATCGCCGACGAGGTGCTCGACGGCCCGCGCAGCGCCGTGCAGCGCGAGGCCGCCAACCGCCTCACCGTGCAGATCGCGGTACTCCACGAGTTGTTGAAGTCCTGAAGGTCCAGGGAAGCGCATCCATGATCATGCATCGAGGCGATCAGACTCTCGCGATCCGTGCGCTGAAGAGCGCCGCGCCCTACATCCGCCTGTACAAGGGCAAGACCTTCGTGGTGAAGACCGGCGGGGGGGTGTTCGCCGACGCCGACTCGACCCGCGCGCTGGTCGAGCAGATCGGGATCCTGCATTACTTCGGGGTGCGCGTGGTGCTGGTGCACGGCGGCGGGCCGCAGCTCGGCGAGCTCTCGGCCGCGCTCGGCGTACCGACCCAGATGGTCGAAGGCCGGCGCGTGACGGATGCGCGCGCGATCGAGGTGACCGCGATGGTGCTGAACGGCCTGATCAACACGCGGGTGCTCGCCCTGTGCCGCGATCTCGACATCGACGCGGTCGGGATCAGCGGCGTGGACGCAGGCCTGGTGCGCGCCCACAAGCGCCCGCCGGTGCGCCTGCACGACGGCGGCGATCCGGTCGACTTCGGCTACGTCGGCGACATTGACGCGGTCGACACCGCGGTCCTGAAGAAGCTGCTCGACAACGGGCTGATGCCGGTGGTGAGCCCGCTGTCGGCCGACGAGAACGGCACGCTCCTCAACATCAACGCCGACACCGTGGCGGCGGCGCTCGGCGCGGCCCTCGGCGCCGAGAAGCTGATCCTCTGCACCGGCACGCCCGGGATCCTCGGCAACGTCGGCGACGCCGGCTCACTCATCTCCTACACGGACCTCGCGGGCCTCAAGCGCCTGCGGGAGTCGGGCCAGATCGCCGACGGCATGCTGCCGAAGGCCAAGGCCATCGAGGATGCGATCCGCGGAGGCGTCCGGCGCGTGCACGTCGTCTCCTACCGTGCCCCCGAGGGCATCCTGAGCGAGGTATTCACCAACGAGGGCACCGGCACCCTGATCGTCGCCGACGTCAACGCCCTCAGCCCCGCCGAGCAGCACGGTACGCCGTCATGACGCGCCTCTGGGACAAGGGCGCGCCGCTCGACGCGCGGGTGCTGCGCTACACGGCCGGCGAGGACTACGCGCTCGACGACCGCCTCGTGCCCTACGACGTGCGCGGCTCGATCGCGCACGCCGAGATGCTGAACGCGCAGGCGTTGCTGTCGCTCGACGACCTCGACGCCATCCGCGACGGGCTGCGGGCGCTCGGCGACGAGCATGTGCGCGGACTCTGGCACGTGGAGCTTCAGGACGAGGACGGGCAGACGGCGCTCGAGCGGCGCCTGACCGAGCGCATCGGCGTCGCCGGCGAGCGCATCCATCTCGGACGCTCGCGCAACGACCAGGTGCTGACCGCGATCCGCCTGTACCTGCGCGACGCCATCGACGACCTCACGAGCGGCGCGCTCGCGGTCGCCGACGCGCTGGAGGACCTCGGAGCGCGCGAAGCAGCCACACCGCTCCCCGGCTACACCCATATGCAGCAGGCGATGCCGAGCTCGGTGACGCTCTGGGCGGGAGGCTTCGCCGCCGAGCTGCGCGACGACGCCGAGGGCCTCGCCGGAGTCCGGCGCCGCGCCGCGAAGAGCCCGCTCGGCTCCGCGGCCGGCTACGGCACTCCGGGCCTGGCCGTAGACCGCGAGGCGACGCGCCGCGCACTCGGCTTCGGCTCGGTGCAGGAGCCGGTGACCGCCGTGCAGCTCTCACGCGGCAAGGCGGAGGCGCAGCTCCTGTTCGAGATCGCGCTCCTCATGGAGGACCTCGGGCGCTTCGCCGCCGACCTACTGCTGTACACCACCCAGGAGTTCGGCTTCATCACGCTGCCCGACGCCTTCACGACCGGCTCCTCGATCATGCCGCAGAAGCGCAATCCCGACGTGTTCGAGCTGATCCGCGGCCGCACCGCGAGCGCGCAGGCCTGTCTCGCCGAGGCGCTCGGGGTGTGCGCCAAGCTGCCCTCGGGCTACAGCCGCGACCTGCAACTCCTCAAGTTCCCGCTGTTCCGCGGCGTCGACCTGGCGCTGGCGACGCTCGGCATTCTGCCGCCGGCCATCGCCGCGCTGCGCTTCAACCCCGGGGCGATCCGGCTCGATCCCGCAATCAACTCCGCCGAGGAAGCCAACCGGCTCGCGGTGCGCGAAGGCATCCCGTTCCGCGAGGCCTACCGGCGCGTGGCGGGGAAGCTCAAGGACTGAGGCGGGGCCGTGGTCAGGCTGCTGGGAATCTCGGGGAGCCTGCGCCGCGGCTCCTACAACTCGGCGCTGCTGCGCGCCGCGACGCGGCTCATGCCGACGGAGGCCACGCTCGAGACCGCGAGCATCCGCGGCATTCCGCTCTTTGACGGCGACGTCGAGGCCCAGGGCCTGCCGGCGGCGGTGAGCCAGCTCAAGGAGGCGGTGGTGGCCGCCGCGGGCGTGCTGCTCGTGACCCCGGAATACAACAACAGCATTCCCGGCGTGTTCAAGAACACCATCGACTGGCTGTCGCGCCCGAACTCCGACATCCGGCGCGTGTTCGGCGGCAAGCCGTTCGCGCTGATCGGCGCCTCACCCGGTCCCTACGGCACGAACCTTGCGCAGGCGGCGTGGCTGCCGGTGCTGCGCACGCTCGGCGCGCAGGTCTGGAGCGGCGGGCGGCTGCAGGTCGCGCGCGCGGCGACGGTGTTCGACGAGGCCGGCAATCTCAAGGACGCGGACATCGAGGAGCGGCTCAGGCAGTTCCTTGCCGGTTACGCCGCCTTCGTGCAGCACTGCGCCGCCTAAGCGCCCGCGAACATCTCCGGCGCCGCCTGCGAGAATGCCGGCAATGTCTCGAGGTGCGCGCAGATTCCGGCCAGCGTCGGATATGGCGCGAGGTCGCACTGATAGCGGCGCGCGTTGTACATCTGCGGCACGATGCAGACATCGGCGAGCGTCACCGCTGTGCCGTGCATGTGGCGCCCGTCGCCGCTCGTCTTGCCCACCTCCTTCTCGAGCGCCTCGAAGCCGCGCGCGATCCAGCGCGTGTACCAGGCGTTGACGGCGGCGTCGTCGGCCGCGAGCGCCCCCCTCAGGTAGCTCAGGACGCCCGAGTTGTTGAGCGGGCTGATCTCACAGGCGATCGCGAGCGCGAGGCCGCGCACGCGCGCGCGTGCCGCGGCGGCGCGCGGCAGGAGCGGCGGCTCAGGGTGAGTCTCATCCAGATACTCGATGATCGCGAGCGACTGGGTGAGGGTGCGCTCGCCGTCGACGAGCACCGGTACCAGTCCCTCGGGATTCAGTGCCAGGTACTCCGCCGAGCGCTGCGCCGTCACCCCGGGGCGCAGGTCGACCGCCACCGGCTCGTAGGACAGGCCCTTCAGGTTGAGCGCGATGCGCACGCGGTAGGAGGCGGAGCTGCGATAGTAATGATAGAGCTTCATGTGCTCAGACCGCAGGCGCGATCGTGTTGCGCAGCACCTCTAGTCCCTCGATGCCGCCCTCGAGCCGGTCGCCGGGCCTGACGGGTCCGACGCCGGCCGGCGTGCCGGTGAAGATGAGATCGCCGGGCCGCAGCTGGTACAGGCCCGAGAGCTCGGCGATCAGCTGCGGCACACCGGCCATCATCTGGCCGACGTCCGAGTCCTGACGCGGCTCGCCGTTCACGCTCATCCAGATGCGCCCGCGCTCGAGGTGGCCGCGGGCGGCGGGGCGGATGGCCGCCACCGGGGCGGAGTGATCGAAACCCTTGCCCGCATCCCAGGGCAGCCCGCCCTTCTTGGCGGCGCTCTGCAGATCGCGGCGTGTCAGGTCATTGCCGGCGGCGTAGCCGAACACGTGCTCGAGCGCGCTCGCGGGCGCGATGCCGCGTCCGGCGCGGCCGATCGCCACCACCAGCTCAATCTCGTGTTGGAGATTGCCGGTGCGCGGCGGGTAGGGAATCGCGGCGCCGTTCGCCACCAGCGCATCCGCGGGCTTGGAGAAGAACACCAGCTCGGGCTTCGAGCCCATCTCGCGCACGTGGTCGGCGTAGTTGCGGCCGACACAATAGATGCGGTGGACCGGGAAGCGCCCACCACCCTCGATCGCAACCGCCGGCGTCGCCGGCGGCGCAAAGACGAACCCGCTCATCGGCCGAAGATTGCCACCGCGCGAACGGCTAGACTAGCTCCATGAGCATCTGGCGCACTCAGGCGACTCCCGCGGAGCTCAACGAACGCGGCAGCCGCACGCTCCCTGGCTACCTCGGCATCCGCGTCACCGAGATCGGCCCGGATTTTCTGCGCGCCACCATGCCGGTGAACGAGCACACGCACCAGCCCTTCGGCGTGCTCCACGGCGGCGCCTCGGTCGCACTCGCGGAGACCGTCGGCAGCCTCGCGGCGATGCTGTGCATCGATCCCGCCTACCTGGCGCTCGGCCAGGACATCAACGCCAACCACGTGCGCAGCGTGTCGACGGGGCTCGTCACCGCCACCGCCCGTCCGTTCCATCTCGGCAGATCGAGCCACGTGTGGCATATTGAGATCCGCGACGAGCAGGACCGGCTGGTGTGCGTGTCGCGGCTCACCATGGCCGTGGTCGAGCGCCGCCCGAGCAACTGAGGACCCGAGCGCAATACCAGAGGTGAGTCATGCCGGACAGCGCCACCCCGCCCATGGCCGCCGACGCGCCGCGCGTCGACGAGTCACTCGTCACCTACACCAACGTCATCTACGGGCTGCACTCGCTCTCGGTGCTGATAGGCCTCACGACCTTCCACACCATCGTGGGCAGCTTCATCTGGGGACTGCCGTCGATCATCGCGGTGATCATGAATTACGCACGCCGCCCGGCCACCCACGGCACCTACCTCGAGTCGCACTTCCGCTGGCAGATCCGCACCTTCTGGTACGCGGTGCTGTGGAGCTTCGTCATCTGGGCGGTGTCGGTGCCGCTGATGCTGATCCTGATCGGCATACCGCTGTTCATCCTCGGACACTTCGCGCTCGCGATCTGGATCATCTATCGCGTCGCGCGCGGCTGGACGTCGTTGCGCGACCAGCGGCCGATGTACGTATGAAACGAGCCTGGCCGCTCCTGGCCCTCGCCGCGCTCGCGGCGGGCGGCTGCGGCCAGAAGGGACCGCTCTACCTTCCTGACAAGGGCGGCAGGGTGGTGACGAGCGCGCCGGCGGCCACGCAGGCGCAGCCGGCGCCGCCAGCCGAGGCTCCTGCGGCCGCGACACCCGCGGCCGCGCCGCCCGAGAGCGCAGCGCCCGCGGCTCCAGCGCCGCCGAAGCCTGCCGACAAGGACAAGACTCAGGATCAGGATTCGCAGCCGCCGAAGTAGCGGCTGCCGGCGGTGTCAGGTCCTGACGAGGCCAGGGAGTGCGCGCGCCCGCTCGCTCCCGGGAAAGACGCTCGCCTCGAGCGCCCGATCGGGAACCCCGAGGTGCTCAGCCAGCACGCCCTTCAGCACCGAGCGCAGATCGAGCGTCGGCGTGAGGTCGCGCCCCTGATAAAGAGCGCGTGACGAGAGCCCGGGCCAGTCCGCAATCACGCGCCCGCCTGCCACCGCGCCGCCGACCAGGAACGCCATGGTGGCGGTGCCATGATCGGTGCCGCGCGTACCGTTGATGGCGGCGGTGCGGCCGAACTCCGTGATCAGCAGCACCGCCGTGTCCTTCCACACCGGGCCGAGCTCTGCCCTCAGCGTCGCGAGACCCTTGTCGAGTGCCGCGAGCCGGCCGGCGAGCTGACCCTCGGCGCCGCCCTCGTTGGCGTGGGTGTCCCAGCCGGTGGTATCGAACACCGCCACCTGCGGCCCCGCTTCCTGCCGCAGAAAACCGGCGGCGGCGCGGACGATCTCGGCATATGCGCCCGGCGCGGCCGGCGCGCTCGGCGCGGGCTCTCGATTTGGCGCCGGCGGTGCCGCGCCGGCGGCGGGCGCCATGTCGGGAGCGCCGGCCAGGTTCTGCGCCGTCGCACCGCCCTGCTGCGCGGCGATCGAGTCCGCCATGAGCGCATCCGCGAGACGCACGGAGAGCAGCGGGTCGCGCGCATAGAGGTCCGTGACGCGCGCCAGCGTGTCGTCGTCGAGTCCGGTCATTTTCGAGGGCGACCACGAGGCCACCTCGGCCGGACCGCGCATCACGAGCGGCACGTTCTGGCCGAGCGCGACACCGCTCTCGCGGCGCCGCTCGCCCGGCGTCTGGGCGAGCGCGCGATTCAGCCAGCCGGTCTGCAGTGCGTGCGCCTGCGGCGTGCCGTTCTCGAGCACGTCCTGGCCGTCGAAATGCGAGCGCTCGCGATAAGGGCTCGCGACCGCGTGGAACACCACGAGCTCGCGCGCTGCGTAGGACTGGCCGAGAAAGCCGAGCGAGGGATGCAGGCCGCAGAATCCATTGAGTGGCAGTGCGCCCTTCGGCTCGCCCGGGGCGCGCAGCGCGAACTCGCCGCGCAGGTGCCCGTAGTCGCGGTCGCCGTAGGGCGGGACCGCGGCGAGGCCATCGAGCGCACCGCGCAGGATCACGAGCACGAAGCGCGAGCGCCGCGCCGTGGCCGCGCGCGCCAGGCACAGGCGCGAGCTGATCAGCGCGCCGCCCGCGACGAGCGCGCCGGTCTTGAGAAATTCGCGGCGCTGCATGCCTGACATGATCTCCTCCGTCCTCGTTAGCGGCGCATGAACTCGGGCGCGGCGAGGAGCAGCGTGACCGCCTGCTGGGCGCTCGCCGCGCGCCCGATCGCGATGCCGGTCGCATCCGTGAGATTCGCGCCGAGCAGCTGCGGAGCGAGCTCGGCCGCGTTGCGCCGGCTCCCGAGCCGTCCGCCCACCGCGTCCGCCCACTCGACGCGCTTCAAGAGCGCCGAGGCCCCGTCCCAATCGGCGCTGCGGTCCGGCCAGCCGGCGGGCGAGCCGGGCTGCCAGGTACGCTGGCCGAGGAGCTCGAAGGGCGCGAGCGGGCCGTGGCCCGCATCCACCGGGAGCGACAATCCGCGATAGCTCGAGACGATGAAGTCGGTCGGTGTCTTGTACTTGGCGAGCGGCTGCTCCCAGGCTTCGCGCGTGTCGATCAGCGCGCGGTACACCGCCGGCAGATTGCCGCCGAACTCGGTGAACGCCCGTGACAGGTGCTCGACCGCCGCGGGCGGCGGATCGTCCGCGATGAAGTGCCGCGCGAGCTTGGTGGCGATGTGCCGCGCGGTCGAGGGGTGCTGCGCCAGATCGCTCAGCACCTCGACGCCCTGCTCGTAGCCCTTGTCGGCGTACTGCCGCCCGAGCACGGTCTTGGCGCCGGGCTCGTGGGTATCGGGCCGGAACACGAAGCGGCCGGGGGGACCCGTGGCGAACAGTCCGTTGCCGCCGCCCACCGACCAGCCGGTGATGACGGTGGCGAACGCGGTCACGTCCGTCTGGGCGTAGCCGCCGCCGACACCGAGCGTATGCAGCTCGAGAATCTCGCGGCCGAGATTCTCGTTGATGCCGATGGTGCGATTGCCCCGCCGGCGCAGGCCGGCGCGGATCGCCACGCTCGAGTGCGGGCCGACCGAGAGGTGGTTGTCGAGATAGAGCAGCATCGCCGGGTGCATTTCGGCCGCGACCAGCATGTCGCCGAAGTTGCCGAGCACGTACGGGCGGATCGCCTCGCGCTCGAAGCTGCCGGCGAGCCCGGCGAGGTATTGCTTGTCGATGGACACCGCGAAGTGATTGGCCCAGAACTGGGTGAGGCGCTCGACGAACGGACGGTCGCTCAGCACCGCCTGCTGAAAACGCGCGCTCGCCTCACTCTGGTAGATGGGCTTGAGGTACTGCGGCAGCCTCTGCTGCACCTCGGTCCCCGAGCGGCGCTCCTCGAGGATCTCGCGCTGCAGCGCGAACGCCTGGCCGAGCACCTGCGCCGAGGAGGCCAGCTGCGCCTCCGCGATGAGCGGCGGCCCGTTATGCAGCTGCGCGCGCAGCCAGTCGCGGCCGTCGCCGCCGATCGAGCCGAGCTCGCCCGGACGGGCGCCGAGCCCGAAGCGATTGGCCGCAATGGTGGAGCCGAGCTGCTGCATGCCTGCCCCGTATAGCGCGCCGGGCGGGTAAGTGGTTGACGCCGTCCGTTATACTCGCGGCCCGCTCCGCGCATCATCTCTCCATGACGCCCGCCCCCGATCTGGTCCTCGTCGACGGCTCCTCTTATGTCTACCGGGCGTTCCACGCTCTGCCGACGCGCCTGACGACCTCACGCGGCGAGCCGACCGGGGCGATCCTGGTCGTCATGAACATGCTGCTGAAGCTGCTCAAGGATTTTCATCCCGCGCGCCTCGCGGTGGTGTTCGATGCGCCGGGGCGGACCTTCCGCGACGAGCTGTTCGCCGAGTACAAGGCGCAGCGGCCGGCGATGCCGGACGACCTGCGCTCGCAGGTGCCGCCGCTGCTCGAGATCATCGGCGCGCAGGGACTGCCGCTGCTGCGCGTGCCAGGCGTCGAGGCCGACGACGTCATCGGCACCCTGGCGAGGCGCGCCGCGCAGGCCGGCCAGCAGGTGCTGATCTCCACCGGCGACAAGGACATGGCGCAGCTGGTCGATGGCTCGATCACGCTCATCAACACCATGACCAACACCGTGCTGAACCGCGAGGGAGTGAAGCTCAAGTTCGACGTCTACCCGGAGCAGATCATCGACTACCTCGCCCTGATCGGCGACAGCTCCGACAACATCCCCGGGATCGACAAGGTGGGCCCGAAGACCGGCGCGAGGCTCCTGCAGCAGTACGGCGGCCTCGATAACCTGATCGCGCACCTCGCCGAGGTTCCGGGCAAGGTCGGCGAGAACCTGCGTCTCGGGCTCGCGACGCTCGAGCTGTCGCGGCGCCTCGCGACCATCCGCACCGATCTCGACCTGTCGCTGTCGCTCGACGAGCTCAGGCCCGGCACGCCCGACACCGCGCGTCTGCGCGAGCTCTACGACCGTTTCGAGCTCAAGGCGCTGCAGCGCCAGCTCGACGGGGTCGAGGACTCTGCCGCTGGCGCGCCGACCGAGCGTGCGGCCCGCGACCCGGCCACGGCCACGGCGAGCGCGGCGGCCACGGCGAGTGCGGCAGCCGCGCCAGCCGTCATCGAGCGCCGCTACGAGACCATCACGCGCTGGGAGGATTTCGAGCGCTGGCTCGAGCGCCTGCGCCAGGCGGAGCTGTTCGCCTTCGACACCGAGACCACGAGCCTCGACTACATGTACGCCGAGATCGTCGGCGTCTCGTTCGCGCTCGAGCCGGGAGCGGCCGCCTACGTGCCGCTCGCGCACGTCTACCCGGGCGCGCCCGACCAGCTCGAGCGCACACGGGTGCTCGCGGCCTTGAAGCCGCTGCTCGAGAGCGAGACGCACGGCAAGATCGGACACAACCTGAAGTACGACGCGCACGTACTGCTCAACGCCGGCATCGCCCTCGCCGGCATGCGCTTCGACACCATGCTCGAGTCCTACGTGTGGAACAGCGTCGCCACCAACCACGACATGGACTCGGACGCGCAGCGTTACCTCGGTTTGAAGACCATCAGCTACGAGGACGTGGCCGGCAAGGGCGCCAGGCAGCTCAGCTTCGACCAGGTGCCGCTGGAGAAGGCCGGCGACTACGCCGCCGAGGATGCCGACGTGACGCTCAGGCTCCACGGCGCTCTCTGGCCGCAGCTGACGTCGCTGCCGCCGCTGGCGCGGCTCTACAGCGAGATCGAGCGGCCGCTCGTGCCGGTGCTGCTCGCGATGGAGCACCATGGCGTGCTGGTCGACCGCGAGCGGCTGCGTACGCAGAGCCGCGAGTTCGCCCGCGAGCTGCAGGCGCTGCTGCTCGCGGCGCACCGCGAGGCCGGCCATGAATTCAACATCGAGTCGCCGAAGCAGCTGCAGCAGATCCTGTTCGAGCGGCTGCAACTGCCGGTGCGGCGCAAGACGCCCACCGGCCAGCCCTCGACCGCCGAGGACGTCCTCGAGGAGCTCGCCGAGAGCTACCCGCTGCCGCGTATCGTTCTCGACTACCGCGCGCTCGCCAAGCTCAAATCCACCTACACCGACAAGCTCCCCGAGCAGGTCAACGAGCGCACCGGGCGCATCCACACCAACTACGCGCAAGCGGTCGCGGCCACCGGGCGCCTGTCCTCGGTCGATCCCAACCTGCAGAACATCCCGATCCGCCGGCCCGAGGGCCGCCGCATCCGCCAGGCGTTCGTCGCGCCCCCGGGCCACGTGCTGCTCGCCGCCGACTACTCGCAGATCGAGCTGCGCATCATGGCGCACCTCTCGGGCGACGAGAGCCTCAGGGCCGCGTTCGCCGAGGACCGCGACGTGCACCAGGCGACGGCCGCCGAAGTGTTCGGCGTCGAGCTCGCGGGCGTGACGTCCGATCAGCGCCGCACCGCCAAGGTGATCAACTTCGGGCTCATCTACGGCATGTCGCCCTTCGGCCTGGCCCGCAATCTCGGCATCGAGCGCGGCGCCGCCAATCAGTACGTGGAGCGCTACTTCCAGCGCTACCCGGGAGTGAAGCGCTTCATGGACGACACGCGCATCCAGGCGCGCGAGCGCGGCTATGTCGAGACGGTGTTCGGCCGGCGCCTGTATCTGCCCGACATCCGCTCCGGCAACACGCAGCTGCGCCAGTACGCCGAGCGCAGCGCCATCAACGCGCCGATGCAGGGCACCGCCGCCGACATCATCAAGCGCGCCATGATCGCGGTCGACGCCTGGTGCCGCCGCGCCGACTCAGCGGCGCGGCTCATCATGCAGGTGCACGACGAGCTCGTGCTCGAGGTGCGCGCCGAGGCGGTCGAGGCGGTGACCGAGGCGGTGCGTGAGCACATGGTCGGCGCGGCCACGCTCAGCGTGCCGCTGCGGGTGGATGTGGGCATGGGCGCCAACTGGGACGAGGCGCACTGAGCGGAAAAGCGCCGCGCGCTGCGAAACTTCCGCGGCGCGCACCGGTCGAACTCCGGACCCCGCGCCCCCTGTCGCCGGCTGGCAACAAACAACACGCCGCGCGCGATTGTGTTAGTTAGGGGGGACCTGGAACAGGAGATTCAGCCATGCGCAGACTGCTGCTCGTGATGGTGCTCGCGCTGGGCGCGAATGCCGCCCGCGCCGACAATGGATTCTTCTATGCCGGCGGTGGCATCTCCAAGGACAAGCTCAGCGGCATCACCAATCAGGGGACGAACTTCGCCGACATCGACAGCACCTCCTGGAAGGTGTTCGCTGGCTTCAGGCCCCTCAGCGTCTTCGCCATCGAGGCTGACTACCTCGATCTCGGCAGCCAGGACAGCAGCACCCACACGGACGCGAAGGCGTTCGCCGGCTACGCGGTGGGTTTCCTGCCGATCCCGGTGCCGTACCTCGACGTCTTCGGCAAGGCCGGGCTGTCGCGCGTGAAGCTCAACGGCAGCGCGGCCTCGCCACTCCCGGCGGCGAGCTTCTCGACCAGCGGCACGGAGTTTGCGTGGGGCGCCGGCGCCGGGGTACACGTCGGCAACTTCGGCGCCCGGCTCGAGTACGAAAGATTCGTCGTCCCGAGCGGTGGGAGCGCGAGCGTCACCTCGCTCGACGTGTACCTCAACATTTTCTAACGGTGCCGCCGTACGCGCCTGCGAGGCTGGCGATACACTGCGCCGGCGGAGCTCGCTTTCACCACACTGACAGGGACTGGTATGCGCAAATTATTCCTGGTACTGGCGCTGGCACTCGCCGCGGGCACGGCACAGGCCGACAACGGCATGCTCTACCTCGGCGCCGGCATCTCGCGGGACAACCTCAAGGACATCAGCGCGACCGCCTCCGATCTCAACAGCACCAACTGGAAGGTGTGGGCGGGGGTGCGTCCCATCAGCCTGTTCGCCGTCGAAGCCGATTACATCGACCTCGGCAGCCAGAACATCAACACCGTCGTCACGAGCACGCACGTCGACTACAAGGCATTCGCCGCCTACGCGGTCGGGTTCGCGCCGATCCCGGTTCCGTTCCTCGACGTCTTCGGCAAGGTGGGGCTCGCCCGCTGGGAATCGAGCGGCGGCAGCACGACCGGAACCCCGCCGGTCGGCGGTGGCTTCTTCTCGCTCTCGGACAACGGCACGCAGTTCGCCTGGGGACTCGGCGCCCAGGCTCACGTCGGCAACTTCGGCGCGCGCCTCGAGTACGAGAATTTCAGCATTCGCAACACCAACGGCGCCAACATCGTCTCGCTCAGCGTCTTCCTGAACCTGTTCTAGATCTTGTGGCGCGGACGATACAAGCTGTTAGGCAAACTCATGATCTGAAACGAGATTTTTTCAGAGCCCGGGTTGAACTCCGGGGAAGCGAGCGCATCTAATTCCCCGAGTGCTTTGTCACTCCCCGCTTCCCTCCCTGAGCGGGTATAAGCCCGGTTCACGAGACCTGTGCCGGGTTAGTCTGCCCCGGCGGCCTCAAAACCGCCGGGGCTTTTTACTTCCAGAGTCCCCCAAAGCTAGTCCAGCCACGCGAGCAGCGCATCCTGCGCCTCCCGGACCCCGGTGCCGTCGGTGGCGGAGAAGAGCTGCACCGTCGCCCGCCCGGCAAGCTCGCCGCTCGCATCCCGCAGCGCCCTGATTGCCTCGCCGCGGTTGAGCTTGTCGGCCTTGGAGAGCAGCACGTGCACCCGCTGCGCGGGCGCGACCCACGCCAGGAGCCCCTGGTCCCCGGCCGTGACGCCGCGCCGCGCGTCCACGATAAGAAAGAGTCCCTTGAGTGAGCTCCGCGCGTGCAGGGCGTTGATGAGGGGCTGCCAGCCGCGGCGCTCGGCCTCGGGGCCGCCCGCGTAGCCGTAGCCCGGCAGATCCACCAAGCGCCGCTCGGGCGCAAGCTCGAAGAAATTCAGGAGCCGCGTACGGCCCGGCGTCTTGCTGGTGCGCGCCAGTCCGTGCCGCTGGGTGATGGCGTTGATGGCGCTCGACTTGCCAGCGTTGGAGCGGCCGGCGAACGCCACTTCCGCGCCAAAGTCGGGCGGAAACTGCGCCGGCGCCGCCGCGCTCACCATAAACCGCGCCTGCTGAAAACGGCTCATTTTCCGGGGACAATGACCTGAGGACGTAAAAAGCCCTGGCGTGGCCGTAGTGTACAATCCGCCGCCGTCGCTCCGCGGGACCAGACCGGAATGAGAACAATGCCGAACACCCTGAGAGTCGGTTGGATGGCGCTCGCGTTGGGCGCGTTGGCGCCTCTGCACACCGCGCTGGCTCAGACCTCCGCGGCTACAGCCGCTGCGGTGAGCGCGCCGGCCGCGCCGGCTGCTGCAGCTCCCGCCGCCAACGCGGCGCCCGCCACGCCCTTCGCGACCGGCAAGGCGGCGAGCGGCGCGGCCAAGGCGGCGCTCTGCAGCGCCTGCCACGGTCCGAACGGCAACAGCTCGAATCCCGAATGGCCGCGTCTCGCGGGCCAGAGCGCGGTCTACATCGCCGAGCAGCTCAAGCTCTTCCGCTCGGGCGTGCGCGACAACCCGGTCATGAAGCCACTCGCCGCGACTCTCAGCGACCAGGATATCAACGATCTCGCGGTGTACTTCGAGGCGCAGGCTCCGACCGGCCTCGAGGCCGATCCCTCCTACTGGAAGGCCGGTGAGGCGGTCTATCTCAGCGGCGACACCGGGCGCGGAGTTCCGGCCTGCGTCGCCTGCCACGGGCCCGTCGGGCGCGGCAATCTGGCGGCCGGCTACCCGGCGTTGCGCGCGCAGCAGTCGGTGTACGTCGTCAAGCAGCTCAACGACTACGCGAGCGGCGCCCGTTACACCGGCCCGAATCCCGCACAGGCGAGCCGCAACGGCGTGATGATGCTCACCCTCGCCAAGCGCATGTCGCCCGAGGAGATCCGCGACGTGGCGTCTTACGTGCAGGGCATGCGCTGAGCCAATGAGCCGACTCCTTGCGCTGACCGCGCTGCTCGCTCTGTGCCTCCCGGCCGGCTCCTGCTCGCGTCAGGAAACGCCGCCTGTCCCCGCTACCCCTTCCGGCGCAGCGTCGGCGGCACCCGCGAACACGCCCGCCGCCACCCCGGCCCCGGGCGCCGCCGCGCCGGCGCAGAGCGAGGCCGAGCTGGCGCGCGCCGCGCAGGAGTCCGCCGACGGCGCCGTCAACGAGAAGCCCGAGAGCAGCGACGCCTCGCTCGAGCGCATGGCGGCGCTGCCGCCCGACGCGCAGCTGCCGGCAGGCCGCTGGAAGCCCGGGGTCAACTACGACCCGGTGGTGCCCGGACAACCGACGAGCGTCGCGCCCGGTAAGGTCGAGGTGCTCGAGGTGCTGTGGCTCGGATGCCCACACTGCTATGCGCTCGAGCCCGGCGTGAAAGCCTGGCTCAAGACCAAACCCGCCTACATCGAGTTCGTGCGCGTGCCGGTGATCTGGGGCCCCGTCCACCGCGCGCACGCCAGACTCTTCTACACGCTCAAGGCGCTCGGCCGCCCCGATCTCATCGACAAGGCGTTCGACACCATTCAGCGAGAGCACAACCCGCTGATCGGCAGCACGGATGAGGAATCGCTCAAGATGGAGCAGGCGTGGGCCGTGCAGCAGGGGGTGAGCGCCGCGGATTTCGCCAGCGCCTACGACTCTCTCGCGGTCCACACCGACCTGGCGCGCGCCGAGGAGCTGACGCAACGCTATCGCGTGCAGGGCGTGCCGCTCATGATCGTCAACGGCAAGTACACGACCGAGGTCAGCAAGGCGGGCAACCCCGCCAACCTGTTCCAGCTGATCGACGATCTGGCGGCGTCCGAGCACCGGCACTAGGAGTTGGCGCGCCCGACTGGATTCGAACCAGCGACCTGCAGCTTCGGAGGCTGCCACTCTATCCAACTGAGCTACGGGCGCGTTGGGGCGGGCGATGATACGCGCCCGCCCAAAGGGGCGTCTAATTTGCGCGCCGCACCGTAGCGGAATCTACGAAGCGCGGAGGCGAGCGGCTATACTGCGCGCCCTGACTCGGCGCGTCCCCGGGAAACATACGTGAGCAAGCAGGACACCCATTTCTTCAACGTTTTCAGCATGGTCATCGGCCTGCTGGTGACCATTACCATCCTGTTGTTCGCGCTGGCGCGCATCGTCGCGAGCCACACGCAGGATCGGCAGGTCTTGTCCGAGCCTGACTACAGCAAGACCGTCGCCGGAAGAATTGGCGAGCCCTCGCAGGAGGCGGTCGCGGGCCGGGACAACTCCGCGATCGCCATCAAGGCCGAGACCCCGGCGGGTGCGGGCTCGGCGGCTCCTGCCAACCCGAAGACCGGCACCGACGTCTTCGAGCAGGTCTGCGGCGTATGCCACGGCGCTGGGATAGCCGGCGCGCCGAAGGCGGGCGACAAGGCGGCCTGGGGGCCGCGCATCGCCGAGGGCAAAGCGACGCTCTACGAGCATGCGTTGAAGGGCTACCAGGGCAAGACGGGCGTCATGCCGCCGAAGGGCGGCCGTACCGATCTGCCCGACGACCTGGTCAAGCAGGCCGTCGATCACATGGTGCAGATGGCCCAGTAGCGGCTAAGCCGCGGCGCGATCGAGACAGCGGAGCATCACCGCCTCACTCACCTGCGCGGCGCCGACCAGACGCCGGCCCTCCAGGTCGGCGATCGTGCGCGCCACCCTGAGCACACGCTGCCGCCCCCGCGCCGAGAGCCGCAGGCGCTGCATCGCCGTCTCGAGCAGCCGCCGCCCGCTCTCGTCGGGCGCGCACCAGCGATGGACCTCCGCGTCCGTGAGCCGCGCGTTGCAAGCACCCTGGCGCGCAAGCTGCAGCTCGCGCGCGCGTCCGACGGCCGCGAAGGCCGCGGCGCTGGCGGTTGCACCATCGGGCTCCGCGTCGAACTCTCCGCTCCCGACCCGCGGCATCTCGACGTGCAGGTCGAGCCGGTCGAGTAACGGGCCGGAGACCCGCGAGCGGTAGCGCTGCACGATGGCGGGAGTGCAGCGGCACTCGCCCGCGGCATCGCCGAGGCGGCCGCAGGGACAGGGGTTCATCGCGGCGACCAGCTGGAACTCCGCGGGGTATTCCGTGGTGAGCGCCGCGCGCGCCACCGACACGACTCCGGTCTCGAGCGGCTCGCGCAGCGCCTCGAGCACCGGACGCGCGAACTCCGGCAGCTCGTCGAGGAACAGCACGCCGCGGTGGGCGAGGCTGATCTCGCCGGGCCGCGCGCGGCTGCCGCCGCCGACGAGCGCCGGCACGCTGCTCGAATGGTGGGGCGCGCGGAACGGCCGCTCGCTGAGTGACTCGCGGCGAAATCCCGCGACGCTCACCGAGGCGATCGCGGCGACCTCGAGCGCCTCAGCGGTGGAGAGCGGCGGCAGGAGGCCCGGCAGGCGCTGCGCCAGCATGCTCTTGCCGCAGCCGGGCGGGCCGATGAGAAGAAGACTGTGGCCGCCGCCGGCCGCGATGGTCAGCGCGCGCTTGGCATGCAGCTGTCCGCGCACGTCGAGGAGGTCGAGCGTCGCGCGGCGGAAGTTGGTCGGCGCGCCGCCGGCGTGATCGGGCGCCGGGCCCGGAGCAAGCTGGCGGGTGCCGGCGACGTGCGCGCAGACCTCGAGCAGATGATCCGCCGCGCGCACCAGCTGCGGCGCCACGGCGCAGGCTTCGGCCGCATTGGCGCGCGGCACGATGAGCTCATGGCCCGCGCGTTGCGCCTGTGCGGCCGCGGGCAGAAGGCCGCGCACGGCCTTGAGCTCACCCGTGAGGCCGAGCTCGCCGTAGAACTCAGCCGGCGGCGCCGCGCGCCCGGCGGCAGGACCGATCGCCACCTGCCGGGAAGCGAGCAGCACACCCAGCGCGATCGGCAGATCGAAGCGGCCGCCTTCCTTCGGAAGATCCGCCGGCGCGAGATTCACCGTGATGCGGCCCGCGGGAAATTCGAACCGGGAATTGAGAAGCGCGGCGCGTACCCGCTCCTTGGCTTCGCGTACCACGGTGGCGGGCAGGCCCACGATGGAGAAGGTAGGCAGTCCGCTCCCGAGGCTCACCTCGACCTGCACGAGGGGCGCCGCGAGGCCAACCTGCGCCCGGCAGGCAACCCGCGCAAACGGCACGACCTTCCCTGGCCCTCGAGTGCGCCCGGCCGGCGCCGCCCGGCCGCTACCGGGCCGGCGGCTGCGATCCGCCGCCCGCCGCGCCTTCGAGAGCAGCGAGCTTCGCCTCGAGCGCCTCGAGCCGCGCGCGCGTGCGCTCGAGAACGCGGGTCTGCGCGTCGAACTCGTCGCGCGTCACGAGATCGAGCTTGCTCAGCCGCTCGCGCAGCACCGCCCGGAAGCTCGTCTCGAGATCCTGCTGCACGGCGCGCAGCGCCGGCGGCACCCGCTCGAGCAGGCGCCGCGCCAGCTCATCGATCCGCAGTGACTCCATGAAAGCTCCTCGCTGTGCGGCTCGCGCCCTGCTTTGACGCAGACGCACGCCCTCGAGCCCCAAAACAGTGCAGCCTCACGCCACCACCAGGCGCAACAGGCGGAAATCACGCCCCCGCAACGTGGCACGGAAACTGCAATTCGTCCGCAGGGCCAGAGCTTACGCGCCTCGCTGCGCTCGTGCCGAACGCATTTGCGGCGCGATCCACCGGAAATGCTCCCGGAGAAACTATGCCGACCGCCGCGACTGCGACCCGTAACCTGCAACGTCCGCGTGCCGCCCTGCTCGGCCTCGCGCTGGCGCTGACACCCGCCCTCGCCCTCGCCGCTGCGCCCGTGCCCAACAAGGGCGACACGGCGTGGATGCTCACCTCGACCGCGTTCGTGCTGCTCATGTCGGTGCCGGCGCTGGCACTCTTCTACGGCGGTCTGGTGCGCACCAAGAACATGCTGTCGGTGCTCATGCAGGTGTTCGTAGGCTTCTCGCTGATCTCGGTGCTCTGGTGCGTCTACAGCTACTCGCTCGCCTTCACCCAGGGCAACGCGATCATCGGCGGCCTCAGCCGGCTGTTTCTCGCCGGCACCTTCAACTCCTCGACCGGAGAGTTCTCGACCACCGCGACCTTCAGCCGCAACACGCCGCTCTATGAGCTCGTCTACGTCGCCTTCCAGGCGACCTTCGCCGCCATCACCTGCTGCCTGATCCTCGGCTCGATCGTCGAGCGCATCAAATTCCCGGCGATTCTGCTGTTTCTCGTGCTGTGGTTCACCTTCAGCTACCTGCCGGTCGCGCACATGGTGTGGTACTGGCCGGGGCCCGACGCCTACACATCGAGCGCCACCGCCGCCGCCGTGAGCGCCACCGGCGGACTCATCTGGCAGTGGGGCGCGCTGGATTTCGCAGGCGGCACGGTGGTGCACATCAACGCCGGCGTCGCCGGGCTGGTCGGCGCATTCGTGCTCGGCAAGCGCGTCGGCTTCGGCCGCGAGCCAATGGCGCCGCACAACCTGACGCTCACCATGGTCGGCGCCTCGCTCCTCTGGTTCGGCTGGTTCGGCTTCAATGCCGGCTCGGCGCTCGAGGCCAACGGCTCCGCGGCGCTGGCCTTCATGAATACCTACCTGGCAACCGCCTGCGCGGTGCTGTCGTGGACGACCGCCGAGTGGCTGCTGAAGGGCAAGCCCTCGATGCTGGGCGCGGCCTCGGGCGCGGTCGCCGGGCTCGTGGCGATCACGCCGGCCGCGGGCAACGTCGGCATTCCGGGCGCGTTCGCCATCGGCCTCGGCGTCGGGGTGGTGTGTCTCTGGGGCGTCACCGGACTCAAGCGCATCATCAAGGCGGACGACTCCCTCGACGTCTTCGGCGTGCACGCCGTGGGCGGTGTCTTCGGCGCGCTCATGACCGGCATCTTCAACGCGCCCGCCCTCGGCGGGCCCGGCTCCACCGTCGACTGGGTCAAGGGCACGACCGGCTACCCAGGCATCGCCACGCAGTTCTTCATACAGCTCAAGGCAGTGTGCCTGGTGCTGGTATGGACCGCGGTCGTGGCCTTCGCCGCCTTCTACATCGTGAAGCTCGCGGTGGGACTCAGGGTTCCGGAAGAAGAAGAGCGCGAGGGGCTCGATATCACCTCCCACGGCGAGCGGGCTTACGACCTCTAGGCCGGGCCGGGCCTCCAGCGGGGGGTGGACGGGCCCTGCCGCTGGCGTCCCTGCCCCGGCCTTTGTATGGTGTGACCCGGGGCGTTGGTCCGCCCCCCGACCGTGTGACGGAGTTCAAGGGTCGCCCGGCCCCGATGCCGCCATACTGCCTCGGCCGGAGGCTTTTTATGTTGCGACTGGTACCGATCATTGTCCTCGTTCTCGCCGGAGCGTGCGGTCTCGCGCGCGCCGACGTATTCCGCTGGATCGACAGCGAGGGGATCGTCCATTACAGCGACGAGTGGGTGCCGGGATCCGTGGTCATCAAGACCGTCAAGCCCCATCCCGAAACCGGCGCCCGCTCCGCAACGAGCACGGCCGCCAACCGAGCCGGCGAGCAGCTCGCCGATCAGGCCAACTCCCGTGCCGTGCAGCAGGACGTCGCCAAGGCGCGCGACGGTCAGTGCAGCTGGGCCAAGGATCGCTACACGAAAGCGATCGCCTCGCGCCGCGTCTACAAGGAAGGCAAGGACGGCGAGCGGCTGTACATGTCGGACGCCGAGGCCGATGCCTACCGCGAGCAGGCGCGCAAGGACGTGCAGCAGGCCTGCGGCAGCCCGCCGCCGGAGTGGAAGCCCGACCAGCCGATCCCCGAGCCGAAGCCGATCCCCGAGCCGAAGGTCAATCCCGCGCTCGCGACCTCGGAGTAGCGGCGCGGCGCTGAGCCGCCCGCACCCCTCTCACCGTGTTGTGTTGGCCGCCGGCGGCGGCGATTCCGCGCGCCTGCGCTTTCGCTCTATAGTGTCGTCCCGCGGCCGGACCGGCCGCTCGAGGTGCGTCGGCGCACCAGGTGCACGAGAGAATGCGCGCAGGCTTCGTCGGACTCGGCGCCATGGGCAGCGGCATGGCGCGCAATCTTCACAAGAAGGGCATGCTGGCGGCGGTCTGGAACCGCACCGCCGCCAAGGCGGGCGCGCTCGCGGCCGAGCTCGGCGTGGCCGCTCCGGCCACGCTCGCCGAGCTCGCCGCCCAGGTCGACGTCGTGGTCTCGTGCGTCTCGGCCGACGCGGACGTGCTCGAGGTCGCGCGCGGCCTCGCGCCCGGCTTCAGATCCGGCGCGCTCCTGCTCGACTGCTCGACGGTCAGCGCCGAGACCGCGCGCCAGGCCGCCGAGCTCCTCGAGGCTAAGGGCGTGGAATTCCTCGATTGCCCGGTCAGCGGCGGCGTCGAAGGCGCGCGCGACGGCACGCTCGCCATCATGGTGGGAGGCGCGCCGGCGGCGTTCGAGCGCGCCCGGCCGGTGCTGGAGGCGCTCGGGCGCACCATCGCGCTCTTCGGCCCGGTCGGCAGCGGCCAGGCCGCCAAGGCCACCAACCAGATCATGTGCGCCGGCATCATCGAGGCGATCGCCGAGGCGATGGCGTTCGCGCGCGCCCAGGGACTGCCGCTGCCGATCCTGATCGATACCCTCGGCAAGGGCGCCGGCTCCTCCTGGTACTTCGTGCACCGCGCGCCCAACATGGCCAAGGGCGCCTACCCGGCGGGCTTTCGCGTGCGGCTGCACCAGAAGGACCTGCGCATCTGCCACGACATGGCGGCGCGTTTCGGCGTAGAGCTCGGCGTGGTCGAGCGCATGCTGGCCGAGTACGCCGAGCTCGTGGCGCGCGGCTACGGCGACGAGGACGTCTCCGCCACCTTCCGCCTCAAGGAGGAGCTGTTCGAGCGCACCAACATCATGGGCGCGCCGCCGCTGCGTCCGCCGCCGCGCAATCCATGAACGCCGATCCGGACGACCAGCACTCGCTCTATCTCCCGGACTTCTGCACCTCGCGCGCCACGCTCGCCATCGTGCTGATCGTGGAGCTGACCGCGATCGTGCTCAGCCTCGCGCGGCGGAGCATGGTGGTCGACTTCTGGACCGACCTGGTGCGCACCTCGCTGTTCCTCCTGTGGATCGGGCTGGCGGGCGCGGGGCTCCTGTGCGTGCTGCGCGGCGCGCTCGCGCGCCTGAGCGTCGCGGCCAGCTCGGCCGCGGTGCTCGGGCTGATGGCGGCCCTGATCGCGCTGATCTCCGCCTGCGCCTGGCTGATCGGCCGCAGCCACATGGTGGTCGATACCGGTGGCGGCGTGCTGTTCCCGCGCGAGCTGCCGGCGTTCGCACTGCGCAACGTCTCGATCGGGCTGGTGGTGACCGGACTCGCGCTGCGCTACTTCTACGTCGCGCACGAGTGGCGCGCGAGTGTCGAGCTGCGCGCCGCCGCACGGGTGCACGCGCTGCAGGCGCGCATCCGCCCGCACTTCCTGTTCAACAGCATGAACACCATCGCGGCGCTCACCCGCACCGACCCGCCGCGCGCCGAGAGCGCGGTGCAGGACCTGGCGGATCTGTTCCGCGCCACGCTCAGCGACAAGTACAACACCATCACCCTCGCCGAGGAGCTCGAGGTGGCGCGCACCTACCAGCGCATGGAGCAGCTGCGACTCGGCCGGCGGCTCGAAGTCGCGTGGAAGACCGACTCGCTGCCGGGAGCGGCGCTGGTGCCGGGTCTGATGATCCAGCCGCTGCTCGAGAACGCCATCTATCACGGCATCGAGCCGCGCCCGGAGGGCGGCCGCGTCGTCATCACCGGCGAGATGAACGCCGGGCTTATCACCATCGTGGTGCGCAACCCGCTCGGGGCGGGTCCGCAGCAGCGCGACGGCAACCGCCTGGCGCTCGCCAACATCCGCGAGCGGCTCGAGCTCATGTATGGCGAGCGCGCGTTGATGAAATCCGGCACCTTCGACGGCGAGTACATCGTCACGTTGCGCTTCCCGCTGATCGAGCGGCAGCCCGCACCCCCGGCCGCGCCGGCGGCGGCCTGAGGACGCGATGAGCGCGGCCCGCCTCAAGGTGTTGATCGTCGACGACGAGCCGCCGGCCCGCGAGCGGTTGCGGAGCCTGCTCGGCGAGATCCCCGAGGCGCTGGTGGTCGGCGAGGCGGTGAGCGGCGCGGAGGCGCTGGCTCTCAGCCACGATCTCGCCCCCGACGTGCTGCTGCTCGATGTACGCATGCCGGGGATGGACGGACTCGAGGCGGCGCGCCATCTCAACGTGCTGGAGGAACCGCCGGCGGTGATCTTCACCACCGCCTACGACGAGTACGCGGTCGAGGCCTTCGCGGCGCACGCGGTCGGCTATCTCCTCAAGCCAGTGCGCAAGGAGCAGCTCGCGGCGGCGCTGACCCGCGCCGGGAGGCTGACGCGGGCGCAGCTGCAGAAGCTCGCCGCCGCCGGCGCCGAGACGCGCCGCAGCCACATCGCGGCGCGCTCGCGCGAGGGCCTCAAGCTCGTCCCGATCGAGGAGGTGCAGTACTTCCTCGCCGACCAGAAGTACACCACCGTCGCGCACCTGCACGGCGAGGAGCTGATCGAGGACTCGCTGCGCCTCCTCGAGGGCGAGTTCGGCGCGGCCTTCGTGCGTATTCACCGCAACGCGCTGGTGGCGGTGAAGTACCTCGAGCGCATCGAGCGCGGCGCCGACGGCCAGTATTTCGTGCGGCTGCGCGGCTGCGCCGCGCCGCTGCAGGTGAGCCGCCGCATCGCCGGCGAGCTCAAGGAGCGGTTCAGGATCTGAGCGACACGAGAGCGAGGCCCTCCGTGAGGAGGGCCGGCTGCCGCAACTCGTCCGCGCCCGGACGACTCTGCTCTCAGACCTTAGAAACTATAACTGCCATATAGCCCGACGGTGCGCGGCTGGTTGGTGAGGTAACCGACGCGCGCGCTGCGGCCGCGCTCATAATCGAGCGCCAGCTCGGCGGTCTTGTCGGCGACGTTGGTAACGTACAGCGCCGCCTGCCAGCGATCGGTCCTGAAACCAAAGCGCAGGTTGGCGAGCGTGTAGCTCGGCAGCTGGGTGTTGAAGTTGATCACCGTCCCGCCGGGCACGCCTCCGTAGGTAATCAGCCGCGCCGCGTTCGGATCGCCGGCGCCGCCGATCTGCCCCCAGCCCGGCTCCTCGTTCTCGAACTGCGAGAACGACGAGCCGACGTACTGGATGGTGAAGTTGGCGAAGAAGTCCGCCGCTCCCGTCATCGGCACGGTGTAGCCGATACTGCCAGCGGCCTGCGTCTTGGGCGCGGTCGGCAAACGGTTGCCATCCTGGAGCCCGCCGACGACGCCGAGCGAGGAGATGACCGATGAGGTCAGCTTCGCATCCAGGACGGTGGCTGATATGCCGAAGTCCCAGTTGGCGTTCGGCCGCGCAAACAGCTCCGCCTCGACGCCTTCGCTGCGGGACTTCGGCACATTGATGACGAGACGCGATGAGCACGTGCCGGCCGTCGCGGTGGCCTGCAGATTATCGATGTTCTCGTAGAATGCGGCCACGTTGAGGGTGAGGCGGTGGTCCAGCCACTGCGACTTGATGCCAACCTCGTAGTCCCAGAGCTTCTCGTCCTTCCACGTGCCGTACCCGCCGAAGATTATCTTGTCCTGCGCCGAGCACAGCGGCAGGTTGATGGGGTCGTTGATGCCGCCCAGACGGAAGCCGCGCGAGGCCTGCGCGTAGAGCTCGGTGTCGTCGACCGGCTTGTAGGAAAAGATCAGGCGCGGCGAGGTGCCGTTCGAGTCCACCGATCCCGGGATGCCGCCCGGGGGCGTATCGGAGGCGAACACGCCGTTGAAGTTGAGGACGCGGTCCTCGCTGTACTTGTAATAGCGCAGCCCGGCCGTCACCGAGAGCCGGTCGGTCGCGTGCCAGGTCGCCTCACCAAAGGCGGCGTACTGCTTCAGGGTGTAGAAGAGATTCGAGTAGAACGGCGTGTCGTACAGCCCCACCGGGTTCGGCCCGAGCGGGAAAGCGAACTGGGCATTCAGGGCGTCATAGCCCGGGGTCGGCAGATCCTGTCCGTAGTGCCGTCCGACGTGTTGGAAAAAGCCGCCGACCAGCCAGTCGATCTGCTGCTTGCCGTTGGATGCCAGCCGCACTTCCTCCGAGAACACGTTGAGATGCGAACGGTCGTACAGCGGCGAGCTGGTGCGCACACCGGCAAAATCCGGCGGCACCGAAGCATCGCCGAATACGTCGAAGGTCACGCTGCCGGTGAGCTGGGTCGCGTCGCGCAGCACCTGCACATTGCGGTGGGTGAAGGACGTGACCGAGGTGAGCGTCGCCGGGCCGGTGTCGTAATCGACCTTGAGATCCGCGAGCGTGAAGTCGTCGGTGAGCCCGTCGCCCTGTTGCCGGTACTGCTGCCGGTCGCCGATCGTCACCGCCGGCTGGGTGGTGGTGTAGGGGTTTGCGAGAATGTTGTAAAGATCGACGCGCGGATAGCCGTTGGTCTCGAGCTTCTGGAACACGATGCGCGGCGTGATCGAGAGCTCGTTGCTCGGCTTGATGAGGAATGACAAGCGCGCGCCGCTGCGATCGCCGGAGTTGATCGCCCGGTTGATCGTGAAGCCCGCCGGCTTGTCGCCGCCGGCCGGACCAAATGGTGAGATCGCATCGATGAATCCGGCGAGATGATGCTCGTAGGCGACCAGGCGCACCGCCACGTTATCGCCGAGCGGCACGTTCATCGCCGCGCGCAGGAATCCGCCCTCATCCCCATGCGTGACGTCCTCGATGGAGGCGTCGGTGAAGATCTCGGTCTTGCCGAGACGCGGCTGGGTGGTGATGTAGCGCACCGTGCCGGCCTCGGACCCGGCGCCGAACAGGGTGCCCTGCGGGCCGCGCAGCACCTCGAAGCGATCGAGGTCGAACAGCTCGAGGTCGGGAGTGAACAGCGCGACCGAGATCGGCGACTCATCGAGATAGACGCCGACCTGCTCCTTGACGCCGGGCTGGTCGCGGATGACCTGGCCTGAGCTGATGCCGCGGATCGCCATCTGGCTCTGGCCGGGACCGAGGTCCGCGATCGCGAGTCCGGCGATGTTGCGGGCGAGATCGACGATGTCCATCGCGCCCGAATTGCGGATCTGCTCCTGGCTGGTCGCCGACACGGAGAACGGAACCTCCTGGAGGTTCTGGCTGCGCTTGGTCGCCGTGACGATGACCTCCTGGAGCGCGCCCGGTTGCTCGGCTTGTTGTTGTGTCTGAGCAACGACGGGAAGCGCCGCCAGAGCACAGACTAAGCAAGCGAGGCCTCGGACGAGAATCGGTCGAGTGGGTCCCATGACGTTTTCCTCCCGAAAAAGTCAGGCGCGGGCCCAAGGGGCCTGGCGCCGTTTAGTTTTTCCAGCTCCGCCGGACCGGCAGTGGTTACGCGATGATACACACCGGACTTATTTTGCAACATGCGGTTTAGGCGCTACCGCGTTGGTTTTTGTATCGGCGCGACACATGATTTGAAACGCGGCGGCGCAAAACGACTCGGGCCCGGGGGTGAGCCCGGGCCCGATGAGAAGGCGGCGCCTCCGGGGACGCCCGCAACGCGCTCTACAGGATGTAGCGGCTCAGGTCCTCGTCCTTGACCAGCTCGCCGAGGTGATCGTCGACGTAGGCGGCGTCGACGGTCACGGTCGACGTGCCTCCCGCGCCGCCGTCGCCCTTGTCCTCAGCCGCGGCGGCTTCGTAGGAGACAGTCTCGAGCAGACGCTCCATGACGGTGTGCAGCCGGCGCGCGCCGATATTCTCGGTGCGCTCGTTCACGTCGAAGGCGATCTCGGCGATGCGCCGCACGCCGCTCGCGGCGAACTGCACCGCGACACCCTCGGTCTCCATCAGCGCCTTGTACTGCGCGGTGAGGGAGGCGTCGGGCTCGGTGAGGATGCGCACGAAGTCGCCGACCTTCAGCGAATCGAGCTCGACGCGGATCGGCAGCCGGCCCTGGAGCTCGGGGATCAGGTCCGACGGCTTCGACATGCTGAACGCGCCCGAGGCGATGAACAGCACGTGGTCGGTCTTCACCGGGCCGTACTTGGTGGTCACCGTCGAGCCCTCGACGAGGGGCAGCAGGTCGCGCTGCACCCCCTCGCGCGATACGTCGGCGCCGAGGGTCTCCTGGCGGCGCGCCACCTTGTCGATCTCGTCGATGAACACGATGCCGTTCTGCTCGGCATTGGCGAGCGCCTGGATCTTGAGCTCCTCCTCGTTGATGAGCTTGCCGGCCTCCTCCTCGACGAGGAGCTTGAGCGCCTCGCGCACCTTCACCTTGCGGGTGCGGGTGCGGTTGCCGCCGAGGTTCTGGAACATCGACTGCAGCTGCTGCTGCATCTCTTCCATCCCGGGCGGCGCCATGATCTCGACACCCATCGGCATGGCGCGCAGCTCGATCTCGATGTCGCGGTCGTCGAGCTCGTGCTCGCGCAGCATCTTGCGGAATTTCTGGCGCGTCTCCGAGTCGCGCGCGTGGCTCGGCTCGTCGGTGGAAAAGCCCATCATGCGCGGCTTGGGCAGCAGCGTGTCGAGCACCCGCTCCTCGGCGGCGTCGAGCGCGCGCTCGCGCACCTTGGCCATCTCCTGCTCGCGGGTCATCTTCACCGCGACGTCCGCCAGCTCCTTGACGATCGACTCGACGTCGCGGCCGACGTAGCCGACTTCGGTGAACTTGGTCGCCTCGACCTTGACGAACGGCGCATTGGCGAGCCTGGCCAGGCGCCGCGCGATCTCGGTCTTGCCGACACCGGTCGGGCCGATCATGAGGATGTTCTTGGGAGTGATCTCCTGGCGCAGCGGCTCCTCGACCTGCATGCGGCGCCAGCGGTTGCGCAGCGCGATGGCGACGGCGCGCTTGGCCGCGTCCTGGCCGACGATGTGCTTGTCGAGCTCCTGGACGATCTGCCGGGGCGTGAGTGCGGATGACATGTGCTTACTTCGACTCCCCGCCCTTCGGGCCGTTCAGCTCCTCGATGATGAGGCTGCGGTTGGTGTAGATGCAGATGTCGGCGGCGATATCCATGGAACGCTCGACGATCGCACGCGCCCCGAGGTCCGAGCCCGTGAGCAGCGCGCGGGCGGCGGCGAGCGCGTACTGGCCGCCCGAGCCGATCGCGGCGGCGTCGTGATCGGGCTCGATCACATCGCCGTTCCCCGAGATGATGAATAGCTTCTCCGGATCGCCGACCAGCAGCAGCGCCTCGAGACGCCTGAGATAGCGGTCCGAGCGCCAGTCCTTGGCGAGCTCGATGGCGGCGCGGGTCAGATTGCCGTACTTCTCGAGCTTGCCCTCGAAGCGCTCGAACAGCGTGAACGCATCCGCCGTGCCGCCGGCGAAGCCCGCCAGCACCTTGTCGTCGAAGAGCCGCCGCACCTTGCGCGCGTTGCCCTTCATGACGGTGCTGCCGAGAGTCACCTGGCCATCGCCGCCGAGCGCGACGGCGCCGTTGCGGCGGACGCCGAGGATCGTAGTGCCGTGAGGATTGAAGACGTGCGAGTCGCTCATGGGTTCCCTGGGGTGGTGATGCCCGGGGCAGCGGATTCGTCAGGCTTTTCTAGGCCTTACGGCGCGCCCGGGGGTGTGCAGCGTCGTAGATGCGGGCGAGGTGCTGGAAATCAAGATGAGTGTAGATCTGGGTGGTCGAGATGTCGGCGTGCCCGAGCAGCTCCTGCACGCCGCGCAGCTCGCCGCCCGACTCGAGCAGGTGCGAGGCGAAGGAATGCCGGAACAGATGCGGGTGCACGTGGACGCCGAGGCCCTGGCGCCTGGCCCAGTAGTCGACCCGCGTCTGGATGGCGCGCGGTCCGAGCCGCCGCCCGCCCCGTCCGACGAACAGCGCCAGCTCGTCCGCGGCCGCGAGCGCGGCACGCTCCTTGAGCCAGGCGCGCAGCGCCGCGAGCGCGAGTCTCCCGACCGGAACGATGCGCGACTTGCGCCCCTTGCCGAGCACGCGCACGGTGCGGTCCTTGAGATCGATGTCGCCGACGTCGAGGGCGACGAGCTCGGCGAGCCTGAGGCCCGAGGAGTAGAGCAGCTCCATCAGCGCACGGTCGCGCGCGGTCAGGCCGCCCCCGGGCGGGATCTCGAGCAGGCGCGCCATCTGGTCGGCATCGAGGGTCTGCGGCAGGCGGCGCGCGGCTTTGGGCGCGCGCACCTCGAGCGCGGGATTCGCCGCCACGCGCGGACCGCGCCGGCCGCGTGACGTGCGGGCGGCCTCGGCCGGGGCCTCGCGCAGCAGGAACTCGTAGAAGCTGCGGACCGCCGACAGCCGCCGCTGGACGCTGCGCGGTGACAGCCCGCCGGCGTGCGAGTGGGCCGCGAAGCTGCGTAGGTGCTGGCTGTCGAGCGCGCCCCAGTCGGCGAGGCCCATGCGGTCGCAGAACCTGACCAGCGCGGCGAGATCGCGGGCGTAGCTGACGTCGGTGTGCGGCGAGAGCCGCCGCTCGTAGGCGAGGTAGCGGCGGAAGCGCGTGAGCCACTCGAGCGCCGCGGGACTCATGGCGCGAATCCCGACCGCAGCCCGCCGATCAGGCCGCCTCGGTCGCGGTCAGCGCGTCGGCGATCAGGTCCGCCATGCGGGCGAGGAACTCGGTGCTCATGCCCGGGTGGAAGCGGTCGCGGTCGACGCTGCCGAGCGCCAGGAGGCCGAGGGTGCCCTTCTCGCCGAGCGGCACCAGCGCCACCGAGCCCATCTCGGGCCCCTCGGGACCGAACAGGAACTCGCGCTGCGAGTCGCGCGCCTGGCCGCAGCGCGGCTTGCCGCTCGCGAACAGACTCTCGAAGGATTTGAGGTTGGGATCGTCGGGCGAGACGACACGCACGAACTGCTGCGCGGGGAGTCCCGGACGCTCGCCGATCAGCACCAGCGCCGAATGGAACGCGTCGAAGTCCTCGCGCAGCCCGGCCTCGATGCGCGCGATCGCCTCCCCCTCGGGCACCGCGCGCAGCAGGCGCCGCGTGAAGCGATGCAGCCGGTCGGCGATCGCGTCGTTGGCGCGCGCAGTGCGCACCAGCTCGGTGAGCTTGCCTTCGACCCCGGCGAGCTTCTCGCGCAGCACCTCGATCTGCCGCTCGACTAGGGAGATCGCGGCGCCGCCGCGCGCGTGCGGCAGCCGCAGGCGCGCCAGCACCGGCTGGTGGCGCTCGAAGAAATCGGGATTGCGCTGCAGGTAGGCGGCGATCGTGTCCTCTTCCGACTCGACCGCGCTCATTCCCCGGGCTTCTCGCGTTGTCATGAGTTCGAACCTCGCCTTTTCAGATCTCGACCTGACCTTCGAATGAGACTTCGGCCGGACCGCTCAGCCAGATGTGCTCGCCCGGGTGCGTCCAGTTTACGCGCAACTCGCCACCGCGCACCTCGAGCCGCACCTCGGGATCGACCAGCCCCCGGCGCCGCATGACCGCCACCGCGGCGCACGCGCCGGTGCCGCAGGCGAGCGTCTCGCCCGCGCCGCGCTCGTAGACCCGCAGTCGCAGGTGCCCGCGGTCGACGAGCTCGACGAATCCGGCATTCACCCGCCGCGGGAAACGCGCGTGCCGCTCGATCGCGGGTCCGAGCGAGGCGACCGGCGCCGCCTCGACCGAGCGGACCGCGAGCACCGCGTGCGGGTTGCCGAGCGAGACTGCGCCGATCTCGAGCCTCTGGCCGAGCACCTCGAGCGGATAGGGATCGGCCTCGGCGGGAGCATCGAAGGGGAGCGAGCGCGGATCGAAGCTCGGTACGCCCATGTCGACCGAGACCTGCGCGGCGCCGGTCACGCGCGCCTCGACCAGGCCGGCGGGACTGTCGAGGGTCACCCGGCCCTCGCGCGTCAGGCCGCGCCGGTGCAGGAGCGCGGCGATGCAACGGGCGCCGTTGCCGCACTGCTCGACCTCGTCGCCGTCGGCGTTGAAGACGCGATAGAAGACCGCGGTGCCGGCCCGCCGCGGCGCCTCGAGAACGAGCGCCTGATCGAAGCCGATGCCGGTGCGGCGCGCGGCGAGCAGCCGGAGACTCTCGGGGTCGAGGAGCGACTCGGGGGGCGCATCGAACACCGCGAAGTCGTTGCCGACCCCGTGCATCTTGGTGAATGCGATGCGCATCAGCCGGGGAGGATACCGAAAAATCACCGCAGGTGATTTTTCCCATTACCAATGGCCGCACGGTCCCGATACAGGCACCGGTCCATCACGGTGAAGATGCCGGCGGCGCGGGCGCGCTCGGCCGCCGCCGTATCGATGACGCCGTCCTGGAGCCAGAGCGCCGGCATCTTCAGCCGGATGCACTCGTCGACGATGGGGGCGATGTGGGCCGGGCGGCGGAACACGTCGACGATGTCGACGCGCTCACCCGCGCGGAGAACCTCCGGCAGCTGCTCGAGCGCGGGCACCGCCGGCTCGCCGAGGATCGACTCGGCCGCCGGTGTCACCGGAATGATGCGATAGCCGAAACGCTGCAGAGCACGCGCCACCCCGTGGCTCGGGCGGGTGGGGTCGGGCGAGAGGCCCACGACCGCGATGGTGTGGGCCGAGCGCAGCAGCGCCGCGATCTCGTCCATGGATGGATTGGCGGACACGAGCATCTCCTTGGCCGCACCAGGGCTGCCCGTCTAGTCTAGTCGTCCTGTGCAAGCCGCGGTGGCGCACGAGGGCCTCACGAAGTTGTCAGACGCCGAGCATAGCGTACGCATCGAGCCGCACGGCCGCACTCTCAAGGTGGCGGCCGGGGAGCCCGTGCTGCAGGCGGCACTGGCCGCCGGACTCAACCTCCCGCACAGCTGCAAGTCCGGCCACTGCAGCTCCTGCCGCGCGCGGCTCGTGGCGGGGGAGATCCACTACCCGGACGGCCGGCCGCTCGGCATCACCGCCGAGGAAGCCGGCAACGGCCAGGTGCTGCTCTGCCAGGCGCGACCGCGCTCCGACCTCGTGGTCGAGGCGCGCCTCATCGCGAGCGTGGCGGACGTCGAGATCAAGACGCTGCCGTGCCGGATCGCACGCCTGACGCCGCTCGCCCCGGACGTGCTGCAGCTGATGCTGCAGCTGCCGGCGGTGGAGCGGCTGCGCTTTCACCCCGGCCAATACCTCGACGTGCTGCTCGATGGCGGCAAGCGGCGCAGCTTCTCGATCGCCTGTCCGCCTCACGATGCCGAGCTCATCGAGCTGCACGTGCGGCGCGTGGCGGGCGGCGGCTTCACACAGCGCCTGTTCGGCGCGGGCGGCGCGGCACTCGCGGCCGGCTCGCTGCTGCGGATCGAGGGTCCGATGGGACAGTTCAGCTACCGCGCGGGAACCTCGCCCATCATCATGGTGGGCGGCGGCACCGGGTTCGCGCCGCTCAAGTCGATGCTGCGGCATGTGCTCGAGACCGGCATCCGCCGCGACATCCATTTCTACTGGGGCGCGCGGCATGCCGCCGACGTCTACGAGGAGGAGCGCGTGCTCGGCTGGACCCGCCGCCACCCGCAGCTGCGGTTCACGGCGGTGCTCTCGGAGGCGGCGCGCCCGCAAGCCGCGCACCACCGCACCGGCTGGGTGCACGAGGCGGTGCTCGCCGACTATCCGGATCTCAGCGCCTTCGAGGTCTACACGGCGGGACCGCCGGCGATGATCGAGGCGATGCGCACCGCGTTCCCGCGGCACGGACTGCCGGCGCAGCGCCTGTACTTCGACTCCTTCGACTACGCGCCGGACTCGGCGCCGCGCCGCTAGCGCAGCCTGCTATCCTTGCAAGCTTCCATGAGCGCCACAGCGCCAGCGACCCACGCGGCGATCACCGGCTGGGGGAAGTGCCTGCCCCCGGCGGCGCTCACGAATCACGACCTGTCCACGATTCTCGACACCAGCGACGAATGGATCGTGACGCGGACCGGCATCCGCGAGCGGCGCATCTCGCACGTGGGGCTCGGCGAGCTCGCCTGGGTCGCCGCGGCCCGCGCGCTGGCCTGCGCCGGGCTCGACGGCCGCCGCGTCGAGCTCATCGTGTTCGGCAGCTGCAGCTACGACGACCAGGTGCCCAACATGGCCTCCGGCGTCCAGGCGCGGATCGGGGCGGACGGCGCGGCCGCCTACGACATCAACACCGCCTGCACCAGCTTTCTCTACGGCCTCTCGACCGCTTCGGCGCTCATCCGAACCGGCGTCGTGCGCAACGCGCTGGTGATCGGCGCCGAGCTGATCTCGCCCTTCATGGACTGGGCCGACCGCGACGTCGCGGTGTTGTTCGGCGACGGCGCCGCGGCTGTCGTGCTCGAGGCGAGTGCGCGCGAGGAGGGACTCCTGGCCGAGAAGCTCGGCTGTTATGGAGACGCGCGTGAGATCCTGCGCGTGCACGGCATGGGCGGCCGCTACGCCAACCGCGGCATGCTCTACGGCATCACCCGCTGGCAGTTCGAGGGCCAGGAGATCTTCAGGAAGGCCGTGCAGGGCATGTCGGGGGCGAGCGAGGAGGCCCTGAGGCGCATCGGCGCGCAACCCGCCGACGTCGACCTCGTCGTGCCGCACCAGGCCAACCTGCGCATCATCGAGGCGGTCGCCAAGCGCGTGCACGTGCCGATGGAGCGGGTGTTCGTGACGGTGCAGCGCTACGGCAACATGTCGGCGGCGACGGTGCCGGTGGCGCTCTGCGAAGCGCTCGAGGAGGGGCGCGTCCGCCCCGGCTCGCTGCTGCTCATGCCGGGGTTCGGCGGGGGACTCTCGTTCTGCGCCCACGCCGTGCGCTGGGGCGAGCGCACCACGCCACTCGGCTCGAGCCCGGCCGGGCTGTCGCCGAACGGGCGCACGGCGCTCGAGCTCGTACAGGACTGCCTCGCGCGCAAGACCCATCCGCAGGACGCCGCCGTAACCGACCCGTTTGCCGGGATCGGCGCGTGAGGCGTGCGCGGCTCGCCGGCTCATTGACCGTGGGCGTTGCCCGGCGGCAGCTCAGCGCCTGGCGGCCTTGGCGGCCTTCTTCTTTCTCTTCGCCGGATCCTTGGGACGCGACTTGCCGAAGGAGCCCTGATAGATCTTGCCGCGGCGGGTGCGCGGATCGCCCTTACCCATGAGAAACCTCTTTGAACTCATCCAATGAAAAAGGCCGGCCGCCGATGCCGCGAGGCACTGACGGCCGGCCCTCGGCTCGAGCAGAGCTTACCAGCGCTTCGGCCCGCCGCCGCCGCCGCCGCGGTTGCCACCGCCGCCGCTGCGCTCCTGGGCCTCGTTGACCCGCAGCGGCCGTCCGCCCAGGTCCTTGCCATTGAGGTTCTGGATGGCGCGCGAGGCATCCGCGCGTGACATCTCGACGAACCCGAAGCCACGCGGCCGGCCGGTGTCGCGGTCGGTGATGAGGCTTACGGACTCGACGGTGCCGTGCTGCGCAAACAGCTCGCGGACCTCGGCGTCAGTGGCGGAAAAAGGCAGGTTGCCCACATAGATCTTCGTCATGCAATCAGACTCCTGAAACAAACACACTATCGGCAGGAGTGCTGACCGCAGAGCAAAGACTCGTCGCGCGCACGCTGCCACCTGGTCGGGAACGATTCGGCTTTTCAGACTCGGAAGCCAACTCGCAATCGCGCGGGCGGCAGGCGGCAGGAAAGGGAAAGGTCACGAACCGGCGCGGACGATACCCTAACGGCGGGCCGCGGCACAAGCGCGGCCGCTGCGACTGGGTGGTGCGCCTCGGTCGTGCCCGGCTCAGCCGCCGGACATAACCGAGAGCAGCGCGAGCAGCAGCAGCAGGCCGAGCGCGGCGGCGACGGGGAGCAGCGGACGTGTGTAGATGAACATGACGGCGAGAGCGTAGGCTCTCCGGCCGTCTGGAAAAACAAGCTAATCGCTAACTGATTGTTCGGATTTTGTTTACAATCCCGGCATGGATCAGCTGGTATGCATGAGAAGCTTCGCGCGCGTCGCGGAGCTGCACTCGTTCACCCGCGCCGCGGACGCGCTCGGGGTGTCGCGCGCCGTGGTCAGCACCCACGTCGCGGAGCTCGAGCGGCACTTGCGCTGCCAGCTGTTCCACCGCACCACCCGCCGCGTCGGCCTCACGGGCGACGGCAGCGAGTACCTGGCGCGCTGCCAGCGCATCCTGGCCGAGATCGAGGCGGCCGACGAGGCGCTGCGCCGCACCCGGCTCGCGGTGCAGGGAAGACTGCGGGTCGACGTGCCGGTGGCGTTCGGCCGCGCACTGCTCATCCCGGCTCTGCCGCGCTTCACCGCGCGCTACCCCGACCTGCAGCTCGAGGTGCAGCTCAACGACCGGGTGATCGATCTCATCGAGGAGGAAGTCGACCTGGTGGTACGGGCCGGGCCGGTCAAGGAGCCGCACCTGATCGCGCGCCGGATCGTCAACACGCGCCTCATCACCTGCGCCGCCCCCGAGTACCTGCGCCAGCACGGCGTCCCGGCAGAGCCCGACGACCTGCGCCGCCACAAGCTCATCGGCAATCTCTCGAGCACCAGCCATCGGCACTACAAGTGGCTGTTCCAGCGCGGCAGCGTGCGGCGCCAGATGCAGCTGCCCTTCAGCGTGTCCTTCAACGCCGTCGAGGCCCGCATCCTGGCGGCGCTGCGCGGGGTGGGCATCGTGCAGTCGATGGATCTCATGGTGGCGGAGGCCCTGCACGCCGGACGCCTCCAGGTGGTGCTGCACGAGTGGTCGGCGCCGGGCCCTCCGCTCCTGGTCGTGTGCCGCAGCGCGCTGCGCAACTCGCCCAAGATCCGCGTGTTCGCCGATTTCGCCGCCGAGCTCCTGCTGCAATACCGGCGGCGGGTGGATACGCTGCTCGAGACGAGTAGTTAGACTGGACGAAATCACCGGAAGTAATTTCGGCGGACATCACTGCGGTTTCCGCCTCAGCGCTTCGAGCGCCCCGCGAGCTGATCGAGCGCCCGCAGCTGCAGCACGGTCGCATCGGAGGCCGGCAGCAGCTGATTCGCCTGGCGCACGAACGGCGCCACCCTGGCAACCGGGAGCGGTGGGCTGATGAGGTAGCCCTGCGCAAAGTCGCAGCCGAGGCGGCGCAGCAGGCCCCAGGCGTCGGCGTCCTCGACGCCCTCGGCGACCACCTTGAGCCCCATGCTGTGGCCGAGCTCGATGGTCGAGGTCACGATGGTGACGTTGCCATTCACCGCCTGGGTGATGAGCGAGCGGTCGATCTTGAGCTCGTCCACCGGCAGGAGCGAGAGCTGCGACAGGGACGAGTGGCCGGTGCCGAAGTCGTCGATGGCGAAGCGCACGCCGGCAATGCGCAGCAGCTGCATGTTGCGCGCCGCGCCCTGCGGATCCTGCATCACGGCGCTCTCGGTGATCTCGAGGAGGAGCGAGGTGGGGTGGACCTGGTGGGCGCGCAGCAGCGCGAGAATCTGGTCGCCGAGCTCGGGATCGAGAACGTCGGGGGCCGAGAGGTTGACTGCGAGCTGCATGTCGAGCCCCTCGGCGCGCCACTCGCCCATCTGGCGGATGGCGGCCTTCAGCACCCAGTCGGTGAGGCGGCGCGAGCCGCCGGTGCGCTCGGCGAGCGGCACGAACTCCGCGGGCGAGATCGGGCCGAGCTGCGGGTGAGTCCAGCGCACCAGCGCCTCGAGGCTGCGCACCGAGCGCGCCGCCATGGTCACGAGCGGCTGATAGACGAGCGACAACTGGTCGTTGTCGATGGCCGCGCGCAGGTCGGCGATCAGGGTCAGGCGGCGGCGGTGGACGTCGTCCTGGCCCGGGCGGTACAGGGCTACGTGCGCGGCCGCATCGTGTGCGTCCTCGAGCGCCACCTGGGCCCGCTGCAGCAGCTCCTCGGTGGTGCGGCCATGATCGGGCATCAGGCATACGCCGCAGGCGACGTGCAGCTCGAGGGCGATGCCGGCGATGTGAAAGCCGGTGTGGATCAGGCCGGCGAGCTGTTCGGCGTACAGGAGCGCGCGCTCCGCGGTGCAGCCCGGCACGATCACCAGGAACTGCGCCTCGCCGAGGCGCGCCACGGTGTCGTTCTCGGAGACGTTCTTGCGCAGCCGCTGGGCGACGTCGCGCAGCACGTCGTCGCCGACGGAGAAACCGAGCGAGACGTTGATGTCGCGGAGGTTCCGCAGGCTCAGCTGGATCAGCGCGCCGCGCCCGCCCGCCGCGGCCGCGCCCGCCGCGCGCTCGAGCACCTGGGTGGCGAACCAGCGGTTTGGGAGCTGCGTGAGTGGATCATGCTGGGCATGGAAAGTGATCGCCGCCTCGCGCTCGGCGATGTTCCGCTGCATGGCGTTGAAGGTCTGGGCGAGACTCCGGAACTCGTCGCCACCGGAGACGCTGACGGCGGTCTCGTACTGCCCCTGCTGGATGCGCTGCGCAGCGCGCGCCAGCTCGCTGATCGGGCGCGCGGCGGTGCGGCCGAGCACCGCGCCGACCACCGCCGCCATGAGGAGCGCGATGCCGTCGATCGCCAGCATCGCATCGCGCAGCTCGCGGTAGGGCGCCAGCACCTCGCGCTGCGGCTTGAGGAGGCGTACGTCGACCAGGTCGCCGAGTGCCTCGAGCGGGCGGGCGAGGCTCAGGTAATCGGTGCCGGCGAGGCGCATCAGGTGCGGTGACTCGGCCGCCGTGGCCAGGGCCGCGGCCGGCCCGGCCGCGGCGAGCAGCTCGTTGCGCTCGGCCGCGGGCAAGGTCGCCACCACGTGCGTCACGCCGTCGTGTCCGTGCAGCACCAGCGCCACCTCCGAGCCGACCAGCTCGCGGATGCGCTGCGCGAGCCCGCTATCGGCGACGAAGCCCATGGCGACCCAGGCGGTGGTCTCGGGGGTACGTACCGGGGCGAGCACCAGCTGATAGGCGCTCGGGCCCAGCACCATGAAGGCCGGTTGATCGCGCGCGCCGGGGTCGCGCAGCAGCTGCCGGATGGACTCACCGGCGTCGGCGTCGACCGGCACGGTCGAGGCGAGCACCTTGCCGCGGGTGTCGACCACCATGACCATGTCGGCGCCGATGCGCCGCGCGTTGTTCCTGGCCGCGTCCAGGATGGTCAGCGGCTCACCGCTCGCGACCGCCTCGCGGAAGCCGAAGTCGGCGGCGGTGACCGCCACGCCGCTGCCGAGCTGCCCGGCGCGGAAGCGCATGAGCTGCAACGCCAGCGAGCTGCCCGAGCCGAGCTGCTCGGCGGCCCGGGTGGCCACCGTCTCGCGCGTGCTGGCCAGCACTGCGGCCAGCGTCACAGTTTGGGTGACGATGACCAGGCCGATGATCAGCACGAGAAGTCGTTTGCGGAAACTGCCCATCAAAAGCGCTCGAATGCCCACCACATCGTAGGCGTCCGGCCATGCAGGGAGCGAGGACACGAGTGCGGGAATGAGACCTTCGGCACGTGCGCGTAATCACAGAACGGCGTTCCGGGCCCTGGGCGGCCTGGCGGCGTTGCTGTGCGCGCTCGCCGCTCCCGGGAACGCCCGCGCCGCGACGCTCGTGATTACCGTGCAGGCCTCCGACGGCCGCCCGCTCCAGGGCGCGTTGGTCACGGCCCATGCCCTCGACGGGCCGGCCCGCAAGCCGCAGCCGATCAAGGCCGTCATGGACCAGGTCAACCGCGCCTTCGCGCCGGATCTGCTGGTGATCCCGGTGGGCTCGACCGTGACGTTCCCGAACTCCGACTCGGTGAGCCACCAGATCTACTCGTTCTCTCCGGCGAAGCGCTTTCAGCTGCCGCTCTACCGCGGCAACCCCAACCCGCCCGTGCATTTCGACCAGGCGGGCGTGGTCACACTCGGCTGCAACATTCACGACGAGATGGTGGGGTATCTCGTGGTGACGGACGCGCCCTACTACGGGCGCACCGACACCAGGGGCGCCTGGTCGAACGAAGTCGTGCGCGGCCGCTACCGCATCACCATCTGGCATCCGCGCATGCGCGACGAGCCGGGCGACCTCGAGCGCGAGCTCACGGTCGGCGAGTCCGACCACGCGGAGCTCACCCTGCGCCTCGCGAAGCCGCTGACTCCGGCGCCGCTCGCCGACCGGCCGCATTCCTGGGACTACTGATGCGCCGCGCCGCACTTCTGCCGCTCGCCTGGCTCGCGCTCGCCGCCACCGCCCGCGCCGATGGCTGGGAGCTCGATCTCGATGGCAGGCTCGTCAGCTCGGACGCCAATCCCTCCTACACGCAGGGCGGCGTCAGCGGCGTGCGCTACGATCAGGATCAATCGGGTCTGCGCCTCGGGCGCGTGCGCCTCGCGCTCAGCGAGCCGCTCGGCGAGCTCTGGAGCGTGCACCTCGATGCTTCAGCCTGGGGCGATCACGACCGCATCCCGGCCGGGCTCACCGAGGCGTACCTGCAGTTCCGGCCCTATCCCTTCGCGGGCTATCGGCTGCGCGTCAAGGCCGGAGCCTTCTATCCGCCGGTCTCGCTCGAGAACCGCGCCGCGGGCTGGGAGTCGCCCTACTCGCTGTCCTACTCCGCGATCGACAGCTGGCTCGCCATCGAGGTGCGGACCATCGGCGTCGAGGCCAGCCTCGACTGGCTCGGGCGGAGGCAGGGCCACGACTTCGACCTAGGCGCGACCGGCGGCGTCTTCGGCTGGAACGAGGGTGCGGGTACCTTCATCGCCGGCGATGGCTTCACGCTCACCGACCGGCAGACTCCCTACGGCGGGCGCGTCGGGCTGCCGGGCGATCCGGTGCTCAAGAACCTCGAGCCGTTCCGTGAGTTTGACGGACGCGCCGGCGTCTATGGCGGTCTCGAGCTCCGCTGGCTCGATCGCGTGGTGGTGCGGGCGCTGCGCTACGACAACCGCGCCGACCCGACCGCGATGGACCACGCCACCGATTCCATCGCGTGGGAGACGAGCTTCAACAGCGTGGGGCTGCGCGCCGAGAGCGCGAACGGCTGGACCGCGATCGCGCAGGGCCTCAAGGGCAACACCGCGATCGAGCCGGGGGGTTTTTACCTGACCTGGCCGTTCAAGGCCGAATACGCGCTGGTGGCGAAGCAGCTCGGCCGGCACATGCTGAGCCTGAGGTACGACCGCTTCGAGGTCGACAGCAACATCCCCGCGGGCGATGGCACCGAGACCGGGCACGCCTGGACCGCCGCGTGGGTCTACACGCCCAACGAGCACTGGCGCCTGACGCTGGAGTGGCTGCGCGTGACCAGCAGCTCCTACTACCGCAACGACGTCTTCGGGCTCGCGGCGCTCGCGAGCGAGACGCAGCTGCAGCTCGCGGTGCGTTACGCGTTCGGATCAGCGGTGCGTTGAGCCCGCCTCAGCGGTAGCGGGCGAGGATCTTCTCGAGTCCCTTCGACCCCGGCGACAGCGCCTCGTAGGGGATGCTGTTGAGCGGCGCCGCCGGCGTCGAGTTCACCTGATGGAACTCGTGCTGCGCCTGCTCGTCGAGGAACAGCAGCCCCGTGAGGTACTCGCCTGCCTTCATGCGCTCCTGGATCTGCTGCGCGGCGCTGACGCGGTTGGTGGGATCGTAGGCGGTGCCGAGCTTCCTGAGCACGATGCGGCTGCCGTCGTGCATGACCACCGGGACGGCCTCGCCCAGCCGGTACTGGACGCTGATCTCGCGCTCGAGCGGTACGAAATCCGCGTGCACCGCCGGCTCATAGTGCTCGCGCGTGTAGGCGTAGCTCTTGGTCGAGCCCTCGTGGTCGTTGAA
>DATMRG010000120.1:0-4151 GCA_035566495.1 Steroidobacteraceae bacterium
GCCGCGGTGCGCACGGCCGAGCGCACGCTCATCGAGCGTCAGACCACCAAGACCTACGTGGGGCCGGCCGGCAATCCCGGCTTCAACCAGGAGATGGCGCGGCTCGTCCTCGGCGCCGATCATCCGGCGCTCGGCGCCAACCGGGTGCGCCTCATCCAGTCTCCCGGAGGGTGCGGGGCGCTGCGGCTCGGCGCCGAGCTCGTCCGCTACGCGTCGCCCGACTCGGTGGTGCACCTCAGCACCCCGACCTGGGTCAACCACCAGCCGTTGCTCTCGGGGAGCGGGCTCAGGCTCGAGCGATACTCCTATTACGACAGCGTGCACGGCGGGGTGTTGTTCTCCGAGATGCTGGCGGCGTTCGAGCGGCTGCCGCCGCGCGCCGTAGTGCTGCTGCACGCCTCCTGTCACAACCCGACCGGTGCCGACCTGTCGCAGGATCAGTGGCGCGAGCTCCTGTCACTGGTGAAGCGCCGGCAGCTGCTGCCGTTCATCGACATGGCCTACCAGGGCCTCGGCGAGGGCCTGGACGCGGACGCCTTCGGCCTGCGGCTCTTCTGCGCCGAGCTGCCCGAGGTGATGTTCGCCGTGTCGTGCTCGAAGAACTTCGGCCTCTACCGCGAGCGCGCCGGCGCGCTCGGCGTGATGTGCGAGTCGGCGCCGCAGGCGGATGCCGCCATGAGCCAGCTGGTGCGGCTCGCGCGCGGGCTCTGGTCGATGCCACCCGATCACGGCGCCGCCATCGTCCACGGAGTACTGACCGACGCCGCGCTCAGGGCGCAATGGCTCTCCGAGGTCGATGCCATGCGCAGGCGTGTCCAGGGGCTCAGGCGCGAGGTGGTCCGGCTGCTCACCGAGCATTGCCCGGGCCGCGACTTCGGCTACATCGCGCGCCAGCACGGCATGTTCTCACTGTTCGGCATCACCACCGACCAGGTGCGCGAGCTGCGCGCGCGCCACCACGTCTACATGGTCGACGACAGCCGCATGAACGTCGCGGGCTTGAGACGCGAGAACCTCGAGTACTTCGCGCGTTCGGTCGCCGCCGTGCTCGCGGGCGGTGCGGGCCGCTGACATGAGCGCCACCGGCATGCAGCGCGGCGAGGGCGCGGCTCCTGGGCAGAGCCTCGAGGCACTGCGCACGCTGCTGCGCGAGGCGACGTTGCGCCCGGAAGCCGGCGCCTCCAACGAGATGATCGCCGAGCTCGCCGGCGCGCAGGCGGTGCTCGCGGGGGCCCGCCAGCGGGCCGCCCGTTGGGTCGAGGCGGCGCGCGCCGATCAGCGCTCGCGCCCGCTCATCGACCGGATGCTCGAGCAGTTTCCGCTCGACAGCGCTCAGGGACGGGCGCTCATGAGCCTGGCGGAAGCCCTGCTGCGTACGCCCGATCCGAAGCGCGCCGATCAGCTGATCGCCGAGCGGCTCGCCGCGATCCGCAACGCCGGTGTGCGCGGCGACACCGATCTGCTGCTGCGCACCGGGTTCACGCTCCTGAGCGCCGCCGGCAGGCTTCTGCCGGAAGTCTCGGCCGAGCTCTCCGGCGAGGTCACGGCGACCAGCCTCACCAAGCCCATGGTCGCGCCGATCGTGCGCGCAGCGCTGCGCGGCTCGATGCAGACGCTCGGCCACGCCTTCATCGTCGGCGAGACGATCGAGGCCGCGCTCGCGCGCGCCGGCGCCGACCGCGAGCTCGCGCTCTGTTCGTTCGACATGCTCGGCGAGGGCGCGCGCACCGACGCGGATGCGGAGCGTTACCTCGAGGATTACGCGCACGCGATCGACGTGCTCGGCACCCAGCCGCTGGGAACGGTGCACACGCGCTCCGGGATCTCCGTGAAGCTGTCGGCGCTCGAGCCGCGCTACACGCTGCTGCAGAGCGAGCGGGTGCACGAGCGCCTCGCGCCGCGAATGCTCGAGCTGGCACGACGCGCCGCGCGCGCCGGCATCGGCATGACCATCGACGCCGAGGAGGCGGACCGGCTCGACCTGTCGCTCGACATCATCGAGACGCTGGCGCGCGATGGCGCCACGCGCGAGTGGCCGGGGCTCGGGCTCGCCGTGCAGGCCTACGGCCGCCGCACGCCGCTGGTGCTCGACTGGGTGGCGCAGCTGGCGCGCGATACCGGCAGGCGCATGACCACGCGCCTGGTGAAGGGCGCCTACTGGGACAGCGAGATCAAGCGCGCTCAGGAGCGCGGGCTCGCGAGCTTCCCCGTTTACACCTCCAAGGCCGCCACCGACGCGAGCTATCTCGAGGGCGTGCGGCGGCTGTTCACTGCCCGCGACGTCATCTATCCGCAGTTCGCCACACACAACGCCTATACCGTGGCGGCGGTGCTCGGGCTCGCGCCCCCGGGCGCGGCCTATGAGTTCCAGCGCCTGCACGGCATGGGCGAGGCGCTCTACGAGGCGGCACGGGCCGAGCAGCCGGACCTGCCGTCGGTGCGCGTCTACGCGCCGGTCGGCACACACGAGGAGCTGCTGCCCTATCTGGTACGGCGGCTGCTAGAGAACGGCGCCAACAGCTCCTTCGTCCATCAGTTCATGAACCCGCAGATTCCCGTGGAGCAGGTCGTGCGCGATCCGATCTCGTCCCTGACTGACGCCTCCGCCGGCGCACCGCGCGTGCGCGAGCCCGCGGCGATGTTCGGCGCCGAGCGCGCCAATTCCGCCGGCGAGGACTTCGGCGATCCGGCGACGCTCGCGCTGCTCGAGGCGCAGCTGCGCGCCCACGCCGCGGACACCTACACCGGCGGACCGATCCTGAGCGGCCGCCCGGTGCGCGACGCGAGTATTCCGGTCGTCTCTCCGGCCAACACCGCCGAGACCGTCGGCTTCACGCGTGATGCCACCGCGGACGAGATCCGCGCAGCAATGAGCGCCGCGGCCCGCGCCCAGCCCGCCTGGGATGCGACCCCGGCCGCCGCGCGCGCCGCGTGTCTCATGCGCGCGGCGGATCTGCTCGAGGAGCGGCGCGCGCAGTTCCTGAGTCTCCTGGTGCGCGAGGCGGGCAAGACACTGCCGGATGCGGTCGCGGAGCTGCGCGAGGCGGTGGATTTCTGCCGCTACTACGCGGCCCGCGCCCGCGAGCTCTTCGGTGCGCCCGAGGTGATGCCAGGCCCCACCGGCGAGCGCAACACGCTCTCGCTGCACGGCCGGGGCGTGTTCGTCTGCATCAGTCCGTGGAACTTCCCGCTGGCGATCTTCAGCGGGCAGATCACCGCGGCGCTCGCCGCCGGCAACGCCGTGGTCGCCAAGCCCGCGCCGGCGACGCCGCTGATCGCGCATGCCATGACGCGCCTCCTGCACGAGGCGGGAGTTCCCGGCGCGGTGCTGCAGCTGACCCCCGCCGACGGCCCGCCCTTCGGCGCGGTGGCGCTCACTCATCCGGCGCTCGCCGGTGTCGCGTTCACCGGGTCGACCGCGACCGCGGCCTCGATCAATCGCACGCTGGCCAGCCGCGACGGCCCGATCGTGCCGCTGATCGCCGAGACCGGCGGCGTCAACGCCATGGTGGTGGATGCCACGGCGCTGCCCGAGCAGGTGGTGGACGATGCGATCACCTCGGCGTTCACCAGCGCCGGCCAGCGCTGCTCGGCGCTGCGCGTGCTGTACCTGCAGGAGGAGATCGCCGACCGGGTGATCGAGATGCTGAGCGGCGCGATGCGGGTGTTGCGCATCGGCTCGCCGGCGGAGCTCGCCACCGACGTGGGTCCGGTGATCTCGGAGGCGGCGCGCGCGCGCCTCGCGCGGCACGCCGACCGCATGCGCGCCGAGGCCAGGCTGCTCTACGCCTGCGAGCTCGATCCGGCACTCGCCGCCGCCGGGCACTTCTTCCCGCCGCAGATGTTCGAGCTGCGCTCGCTCGATCAGCTCAAGACCGAGGAGTTCGGTCCGATCCTGCACGTCGTGCGCTACCGCAGCGACCAACTGCCGCAGGTGCTGGAGGCGATCCGCGGCACGGGCTATGGGCTGACGCTCGGAATCCACAGCCGGCTCGAGAGCATCGCCAACCACGTGTTCGAGTCGCTGCCGGTCGGCAATACCTACGTGAATCGCAACATGATCGGCGCCGTGGTCGGCGTGCAGCCCTTCGGCGGCCAGGGCCTCTCGGGCACCGGACCCAAGGCCGGCGGACCTCACTACCTGTTGCGCT
>DATMRG010000121.1:0-5636 GCA_035566495.1 Steroidobacteraceae bacterium
CGGGCGCGCTACCTCGGCATGGAGACCGAGATGATCTCGCTCGAGCAGGCGCTCGAGCACAACCCGCTCATCGACCCGAGCTTTTTCATCGGCGCGCTGTGGCGTGCCGACGGGGGCCATTGCGATCCTTCCGGGACAACCAACGCCTACGCCAAGGCGGCCCGGCAGCTCGGCGCCTCGGTCGAGCGCTTCACGCGCGTGCTGTCGCTCGCCCAGCGCCGCGACGGCACCTGGGACGTAATCACCGACAAGGGCACCGTACACGCCGAGCACGTGGTCAACTGCGCCGGACTCTGGGCGCGCGAGGTTGGCCAGATGGTCGGCATCGAGCTGCCGGTGCTGGCCATGGAGCACCACTATCTGCTCACCGAGGATCTGCCGGAGCTCAAGGCGCGCGCGCGCGAGGTCGTCAACACCACCGACTATGCCGGCGAGATCTACGTTCGCCAGGAGCGCGGCGGGGCGCTCATCGGTACCTACGAGCCGCACGGCATCGTCTGGTCGCCGCTCAAGACGCCCGACGACTTCTCGATGCAGCTCCTGCCCGAGGACTTCGAGCGGCTGGCGCCCTACTTCGAGGTCGGGTTCAAACACTTCCCCGCGCTCGGCCGCGTCGGCATCCGCAAGGCGGTCAACGGTCCCTTCACCTTCGCGCCCGACGGCAATCCGCTGGTCGGCCCGGTGCGCGGCCTCAAGAACTACTGGGTCGCGTGCGCTGTCATGGCCGGATTCAGCCAGGGCGGCGGCATCGGGCTCGTGCTGTCGCGCTGGATGGCGGAGCACGACCCCGGACAGGACATCATCTCCATGGACGTGGCGCGCTTCGGCGCGTTCGCGACTCCGAAATACACCTCGATCAAGGTGCCGGAGAATTACTCGCGGCGCTTTCGCCTCGCCTATCCCAACGAGGAGCTGCCCGCGGCGCGGCCGGTGCGCCGCTCGCCGATCTACGACCGGTTGAAGGCGGCGGGCGCGTGCCTCGGCGCCAACTACGGGCTCGAGAACGCGCTCTGGTTCGCGCCTCCGGGCACCGAGCCCGTCGAGACGCCGACCTATCGCCGCTCCGAGGCTTTCCCGATCGTGCGTGCCGAGTGCCAGGCGGTGCGCAGCGCGGTCGGCCTCTACGAGACCAGCAACTACGGCAAGTACGAGGTCACGGGCCGCGGTGCCCGCGCCTGGCTCGACCACGTGTTCGCCTCGCGCATTCCGCGGCCCGGGCGTCTCGGCCTCGCGCCGATGCTCAATTCCGCCGCGCGCATCGTCGGCGATCTCACCATCGCCTGTCTGGCGGACGACCGCTTCCTGATCTTCGGCTCGGGTTTCGCCGAGGAATTTCACCTGCGCTGGTTCTGGCAGGCGGACCCGCCCGCCGACGTGTTCGTGCGTTCCCTGGCCGCGACGCTCAACGGCGTGTCGATTGCCGGCCCACGCTCGCGCGAGCTGGTGCAGCGGCTGGTGCGGATCGACCTGTCGGGCGGCGTCTTCAAGCTCTTCCAGGTCCGCGAGACGGCGGTGGGCTTCGCCCCCGCGATCCTGAGCCGCGCCGGCTTCACGGGCGAGCTCGGCTACGAGGTCTGGACCACGCCGGATTACTTCGCGACGCTCTACGACGATCTCATGGAGGCCGGCGGCGGCCTCGGTCTCAGGCTCTTCGGCGGACGGGCGCTCTCCTCGCTGCGCCTCGAGAAGGGCTACGGCTCCTTCCAGAAGGATTTCCGGCCCGACTACACCGCCGCCGAGACCGGGCTCGATCGCTTCGTCGACTTCGACAAGCCGGATTTCGTGGGACGCGCGGCCGTGCGCGCCGAGCGCGCGGCGGGACCCAAACGCCGCTTCGTCGTCATGGAGGTCGATGCGCTCGATGCGGAAGTCATCGGCTACGAGTCGATCATGCAGGATGGTGCCGCGGTCGGGTACGTCACCTCCGGCGCCTTCGGTCATTGCGTGGGCAAGAGTCTGGCGGCGGGCTACGTGCCGGCGGCGCTCGCCCGGGATGGCGCGCGCTTCGAGATCGACATACTCGGAGAGATGCGTACCGCGACTCTGCGGCTCGAGCCGCTCTACGATCCGCAGGGTCAGAAGCTCCGCTCCTGAGATGCGCGCAGCACTCGGACGACGGCGGTTCGTAGCGGGCACGGGCGCGACGCTCCTCGGCGCGGCACTCTCCGGCTGCAGCCTCGGAATGCGCGGCTCCACGCCGCCGCTGCCGCGCCCTCCCCGGCTCGAGCTGCCGGCCGTGCACGCGATCGTCGACCGCATCGCGGCCATCACCGTCTGCAGCCGGCCATTCCGTGCCCAGGGACCGCGCCTCGAAGTCGAGCAGATCCAGGGCAGGACGGTGGTCCACAACTACGGGCACGGCGGCAGCGGCTGGTCGCTCTCCTGGGGGTCGGGCGAGATCGCCACCGCGCAGGCCATGGCGACCGGCGAGCGCGACATCGCCGTGATCGGCTGCGGCGCGATCGGCATGACCACCGCCGTGCTGCTGCAGCGCGCCGGCGCGAACGTCACCGTCTATGCCAGGGAGCTGCCGCCGGAAGTGCGCTCCTCGCTGGCCACCGGCGTGTTCACCCCCGATTCCCGCATCTGCTTCGAGCAGTACGCCACACCCGCCTTCAGACAGCTCTGGGAGCGCATGGCGCGCCGATCCTTCTCGACCTATCAGAGCTTCCTCGGCCTGCCGGGCACGCCGGTCGAGTTCATCGACAACTACTTCGTCACCGAAACGGCCGAACCGGCGCATCGATCCCTGCCGGCATCCGATCGGCGGCCTGACTTCGCACACCTGCAGCATGAGCTCCTCGGCGATCTGATGCCGCGCGGCGAGAGCTACCCGCCCGGCGCCCATCCGTTCGGCTCCCGCTACGTGCGTGGCGGAACACAGCTCATGTTCAATCTGCCGGCCTACACGCGCACGCTGATGTCGGACTTCCTCGCCGGCGGCGGCAGGGTCCGCATCGACGAGTTCCACTCGCCGGCCGATTTCGCGCGCGTGCGCGAGAAGACTCTGGTGAACGCGACGGGCTACGGCGCCCGCGCGCTGCTCGGCGACGACTCGCTGACAGCAGTACGCGGACAGATTGCACACGTGATCCCGCAACCCGACATCCATTACGGACTCATCTACGATGGCGTCGCGTTCGTGCCGCGCCGCGACGGCCTGGTCTTCCAGGTGATCGGCCACGACGATTACTACGGGTTCGACGACGCGACCACGATACCCGACCGCGCCGAAGCCGAGCTCGCCGTGACCACGATCGCGCGTCTCTTCAATGCGGCGTGAGGAGGAGCCTATGAGAACAATCGTGCAATCCGTGTTGGCGCTTTCCCTGGCCGGCGCCGCGGCGCTCGGCATCGCGATGGACGCAAGCCCGGCGGACAACGCGGCTTTCGTGCGCATGACTCCCGAGCAGATTCACTGGCAGGACCTGCCCGACGCGCACGGCGCTCAGATCGCGAACATCGCCGGCGATCCGAACGGCCCGGGACTCTACGTGCAGCGCGTCAGGTTTCCGCCGCACGTGATGGATCGGCCTCACTGGCATCCGGGCGACCGCTACGTCACCGTGATCAAGGGAACCTGGTACACCGGCACCGGCGCGGGCTTCGACCCCGCGAGGACGGTAGCGCTCAAGCCAGGCGGCTACATGTTTCACCCCGCGCGCGCCCTCCACTGGGACGGCTCGAACAGCGACGAGGAAGTCATCGTCCAGGTCGTGGGCCTCGGTCCCGTCGAGACGACCGCGGCCGACCCGTCGAAGCCCTTCTGGGTAAAGCTCCAGCCCTGAGACGTCCGTCGAGTCTGCCACGCGGGTCTCAGAAGGTCCCGCGTGCCCGTGACACACTGGCACCTTACTTGCACGCACCGGGCAAGGATTCCCGGCCGTCAAAGGGTCGTCGCGTTGTTCCATGCCATCGGAAGGCTGAGGCTGCTTTCGCGCCCCACGTCATCGTGGGCCGCGACGCTGCTGCTTTTCCTCGCTTACGTCCTGCCGGCCGCTGCCATGCTCCTGTACGCGGAGCACGTGGTCAGCGCACGGCTGAACGAGGCCCTCTTTCCGCTCCCCTGGCTCACCGACGGCGTCGCCTTAAGTCTCATGCTGCTCTGGGGGACCCGGACCTGGCCGGGCGTTCTCCTCGGATCGATCTTTGTATGGGGCGTACTGCGCGGCGATCCGGCCATCACGGTCGGCGCCGATGCCGTCGGCGAGACGCTGAGCATGGTCGTCGCCGTGCGAATCCTGCGAGCTTGTCATTTTCGGGAGCAGCTCGACCGGCTCGCCGATCCCCTGCTGCTCGTCGCAGCCGCGATCGCTGGCCGCCTGATCGCCTGCCTCGCCGATATTGCCGGCGCGGTCGCGGGCGCCTGGCTTACGCCGCACGTCCTGCCTCCGGAGTTCCTGCAGATGGCCACCCGGCCGGATGGTCTTACCCCGGCGGTGACCCCGGCCCTCATCTGGGGCACGGCCCGTTGGCAGGTCAATGTGTTGACCGGCATTGCCATGACGGTGCCGGTGCTGCTGGCGAGCCCGCGCCGGCTGCAGCTCACCGCGCGCCGACGTCCCTTGGCGCTCGCGAGTCTCGGCGCGCTATCGGTCACCTGGATGATCGGCGTGCTGCTGCTCTCGGCGGCCTGGGCCTGTTGGCCGCTGCTGCTCGCCGCCCTGATGCTCGTGGCCTGGGCGGCGATAGATTTCGGAGCCATGGCGGCGGCGGTGTGCGCGCTGCTCTTCGCCTGCACCGCGGGCGCCGCCTTCTGCCAGGGGGTCGGGCCTCTCGCCACCACCGATGTCATCGGTGGTCTCATCGCGACCTGGGGCTTCATCGGGCTCCTCTGCTGCGTGAGCCCCGTGCTGACGGTGATTCTCGCTTCCCGAAAGCATCATGACCGGCGCCTCGCGGCGCTGGCCGAGCGCCACCGCTCGCTGTTCACGGCCAACCCGACTCCCGCCTGGGTCGCAGACGCGGGCTCGGGGACGATCCTCATGGCCAATGCCGAGGCCATCCGCCGCTACGGCTACGCCGAGAGCGAGTTCCTGCGCATGGAGATCTCGGAGCTCTCCGCCGCCCCGCGCAGCGAGGCGGAGCCGCCGCCCCCGGACGCGGACCTGGTCGCCGCGCCCCTGGTCAAGCACGTGACGCGCGACGGTACGCTCATCGACGTCGAGCTGGTGTCGACGCCGCTCGAGCTCGACGGCCGGCCCGTCAACCTCGTGCACGCCGTCGACATGACCGATCATCAGGATCTGCGCCGGCGTCTGCTCGCGACCGTCGACCGGGAGTCCTGCCGCGTCTCGCAGGAGCTGCACGACGGACTCGGACAGGTTCTCGCCGGACTCGCGATCGGCTCGGAGGCGCTCCTGCAACGCAGTGAGCGCGACCCGGCTCTCGATCTGGCCGGAGTCGCCCGCCTGAAAGAGCTGACCGATCACGCTCAGCAAGCTGAGTCGCATCTGTTCCGCCTCACGACCACCGCGCCGCCACTCGATGACCTGCGGGACGATCAGCCGAAGACCGGAACGGCCGCGGCGGCGGCGAGAACTGCCGGGCGCCCCGCCGCAGAGCCGGCGGAGCAGGGAGCACGCCGCCTCTCGCCGCTCGCCTATCTCGGCGTCTCCTCGCTCATCGTGTTCGTG
>DATMRG010000122.1:0-6616 GCA_035566495.1 Steroidobacteraceae bacterium
CAGTCCGCGCCGCCGCCCGTGACTCCGATCAGGAAGCGCTCATGAGCACCGAGATCCGCGTCCCGCAGCTACCCGAGTCGGTCGCCGATGCGACGCTCGTCGCCTGGCACAAGCAGCCGGGAGAGACGATCCGCCGCGACGAGAATCTCGCCGACCTCGAGACCGACAAGGTGGTGCTGGAAGTGCCGGCACCCGCGAACGGCGTGGTGCGCGAGATCCGCGTGAAGAGCGGCACGGTCGTGACGAGCGGGCAGGTGCTCGCGGTCATCGACGAGGGCGACACGGCCGCGACCATGCCGGTCAAGATGTCCCCGGCCGCCATGGCCGCGGCGGCTCAGGCCGCCGCATCCCAGGCGACGGCGCAGGCGCCGACTAAAGCCGCCGCCGCTCCGGTTGCCGCGGCGCCCCCTGCCGCGAGGCCCGCAGCGCTGACGGATGGCGAGGCCGGTCGCGATGGCGGCAAGCTGAGTCCTTCCGTGCGCCGGCTGGTCGAGGAGAATCACCTCGATCCGGCGGCGATTCCAGCATCGGGAAGAGACGGGCGGCTCACCAAGGCGGACGTCGTCGGGTTCCTCGACAAGAAGCCGGCACCCGCCGCTCCGGCGGCTGCGCCGCCCCCGGCCGCGACACCCGCGCCAGCGCCGGCCGGCACTCCCGCACCGACGGCACGTGCGCCGGCGCCCCCCGCACCGAGCGGCGCCCGCGCCGAGCAGCGCGTGCCGATGACACGCCTGCGCGCCCGCATCGCCCAGCGGCTGATCGAGGCGCAGTCGACTCAGGCGCTGCTGACCTCCTTCAACGAGGTCGACCTGACCGAGGTGCAGGCGCTGCGCGCCCGCTACAAGGACCGCTTCGAGAAGCAGAACGGCGTGAAGCTCGGCTTCATGTCGTTCTTCGTCAAGGCCTGCATCGAGGGGCTGAAGAGATTCCCCGTGGTCAACGCCTCGGTGGACGGCAACGACATCGTCTACCACGAGTACTACGACATCGGCGTCGCCGTCTCGACCGAGCGCGGGCTGGTGGTGCCGATCGTTCGCGACGCGGACTCGAAGAGCTTCGCCCAGATCGAGAAAGAAGTGGGCGACTACGCCCGCAAGGCACGCGATGGCACCATCGCGCTCGGCGATCTCACCGGCGGCACCTTCACCATCACCAACGGCGGCGTGTTCGGCTCGCTCATGTCGACGCCGATCGTGAATGCGCCGCAGAGTGCGATCCTCGGCATGCACAAGATCCAGGACCGGCCCATGGTCGTCGACGGCCAGGTCGTCGTGCGGCCGATGATGTATCTGGCGGTGACCTACGATCACCGTATCATCGACGGACGCGATGCGGTGCAGTTCCTGGTGGCGGTCAAGGAGGCGCTCGAGGATCCCGGGCGAATGCTGCTCGGGATCTGAGTGCGAACCGGCCGCGCCAGCCGCGGCTGTTGCCCCCGGGGACTTGTGTTAATTTTGCGCGGCCCCAGATACCACTAACCCCAGGCTTTACAAACACTTCCATGCCGAACACCGACAAGGCCCCAGCCGGCGGGGCTGATTCGTTCGACGTCATCGTGATAGGTGGCGGGCCGGCGGGCTACCCGGCGGCGATCCGCGCGGCGCAGAACCAGCTGCGCGTCGCGTGTATCGACGAGTGGAAGAATAAGGATGGCACGGCCACCTTCGGCGGTACCTGCCTGAACGCCGGCTGCATCCCGTCCAAGGCGCTGCTCGAGTCCACCGAGCTCTACCACCGCGCGCGCGAGGAGTTCGCGACCCACGGGATCGTTGTCGCGGGTGTCACGCTCGATCTGGCGCAGATGCAGAAGCGCAAGGCCGGCGTCGTCAAGGGGATGACGACCGGGATCCTCGCGCTCTTCAAATCCGCGGGGGTGACCCCGCTCCAGGGGCACGGCAAGCTCCTGCCCGGACGGCGGGTACAGTTCACCGCCAACGACGGCACCCGCCGCGAGCTCACCGCGCGGCACGTGGTGCTCGCCTCGGGCTCCGCTCCGATCGAGCTGCGCTCGGCGCCCTTCAAGGCGCCGCAGGTGGTCGACTCCTGGGGCGCGCTCGAGTTCGATGCGGTGCCCAAGCGCCTTGGCGTGATCGGCGCGGGCGTGATCGGGCTCGAGCTCGGCAGCGTCTGGCGGCGTCTCGGCTCGGAAGTGACCGTCCTCGAGGCTCTGCCTGACTTTCTCGCCTTCGCTGACCAGCAGCTCGCCAAGGAAGCGCTGCGGCACCTCAGGAAGCAGGGGCTCGACATCCGTCTCGGCGCCAAGGTGACCGGCGCCACCGTCACGGGCGGTGCGGTGGATGTCGCGTACACCGACGCCAAGGGCGAGCAGCACATCAGCGTCGATCGCCTCGTGGTCGCGATCGGCCGCCGGCCCTACACCCAGGACCTGCTCGCCGCGGACACCGGGGTCGAGCTCGACGAGCGCGGCTTCATCAAGGTCGATCACTCCTGCCGTACGACCGCGGAGGGCGTTTGGGCGATCGGCGACTGCGTACGCGGCCCGATGCTGGCCCACAAGGGCAAGGAGGAGGGCGTGATGGTGTCGGACCTGATCGCCGGGCGCTACGGTGAGGTCAATTACAAGGTGATTCCGGCGGTGATCTACACCGCGCCCGAGATCGCCTGGGTCGGGCTCACCGAGGAGCAGGTCAAGGCGAGCGGCCGTGCATACAAGGTCGGCATCTTTCCGTTCCTGGCGAGCGGCCGCGCCCGCGCCATGGAGCAGGCGGCGGGCTTCGCCAAGATCGTCGCGGCGCGCGACGACGACGAGATCCTCGGCGTGCATATCGTCGGCCCCCTGGCCGGCGAGCTGATCGCCGAGGCGGTGCTGGCGATGGAGTACTCGGCCAGCACCGAGGATCTGCAGCGCACGATTCATGCGCACCCGACGCTCGCCGAGGCGGTACACGAGGCCGCCCTCAACGCCGACAAGCGCGCGATCGACGCGATCAACCGCTAAATACGCCGGCGGGCCTCGATCACGTTGGGGACGCCGGCGAGGCGGCGCAGCACGCGCGCCAGCTGCTCGAGATCGCCGACGGCGATGCTGAGCGCGAAGTGCGCCACGCCGATGTCGTGGTCGGTGTGCGAGGTGACCGCGTCGATGCTCAGTCGTTCGGCGGCCAGGATGTCGGTGAGATCGCGCAGCAGCCCGCGCCGGTCGTAGGCGTTGACCGCGATCTCGACGCCGAGCGCCCCGGTGTCGGCCGCGGCCCACTCCACCTTCAGCACCCGGTCGGGCTTGCGCGCGCTCATGCGTTGCAGGCTGGCACAGTCGCTGCGGTGCACGGTCACGCCGCGCCCGAGCGTCACGTACCCGGTGATCGGCTGCGGGCGGAGCGGCGCGCAGCAGCGTGCCAGCGTGGTCGGCAGGTCGCCGACTCCCTCGATCTCGACTGGCGAGCTGCGGCGGCGCGGCGCGGCGCGCGCGGGTCGCGACAGGGGCGCGGGCGAGGGCGGCTGGAACAGCCGTGCGGCAGCGTGCATCAGCTGGGTGACCGTGATCTCGCCTTCGCCGAGCAGCTGGTGGAAGCGATCGAGGTCGGGCGCCTTGAGCTCCTGCACCAGCGCGGCGAGCTGCTCGGGGCGCACGCCGATGCGCGAGAGCTCGCGCTCGGCGATGGCGCGCCCGGCGCTGCGGTTGTCGCCCACGTCCTGCCTGCGGAACCAGGCGCGCACCTTGCCGCGGTTGCGCGGCGAGGCGAGGTAACCCTGCTCGGGAGCGAGCCAGTCGCGGCTCGGCGCCTCGTGCTTGCCGGTGATGATCTCGACGATCTCGCCATTGGCGAGTGCGCGCGTGAGGGGCACCATGCGCCCGTTGATCTTGGCGCCGCGGCAGCGGTGGCCGAGTGAGGTGTGTACGTTGTAGGCGAAGTCGAGCGGCGTCGCGCCGCGCGGCAGGTCGATCACCTCGCCCTTGGGAGTGAGCGCGTACACCCGGTCCTCGAACAGCTCGGCGCGCATGCCCTCGACGAAGTCGCGATCCGCATCCTCGCCGGCGGCGCCATCCTGCGGCTCGAGCAGCCGCCGCACCCATTCGATCTTGCGCTGATACTGCGCATCGCGCGGACCGCCCTCCTTGTAGGTCCAGTGCGCCGCCACGCCGAGCTCGGCGTGCTCGTGCATGTCGCGGGTCCTTATCTGCACCTCGAGGCTCCTCGCCTGCGGTCCGATCACCGCGGTGTGAATCGAGCGATAGCCGTTGCCCTTGGGGGTGGCGATGTAGTCGTCGAACTCGCCGGGGATGTACGGCCATTGCGAGTGCACGATGCCGAGCGCGGCGTAGCACTCGGGGATCGCGGCCACCACCACCCGCACCGCGCGCACGTCGAACAGCTGTTCGAAGGCCAGCTGCTTGCGCTGCATCTTGCGGTAGATGCTGTACATGTGCTTGGGCCGGCCGTAGACCTCGGCCGTGACACCCGCCGCCTGCAGCGCGGCCCGCAGCTCGCGGCACAGCGTGTCGATGTAACGCTCGCGGTCGGCGCGCCGCTCGTTGAGCGCGGCGGCGACGTGCCGGTACTCATCCGGCTCGAGATAGCGGAACGCCAGGTCCTCGAGCTCCCACTTCAGCTGCCACACGCCGAGACGGTTGGCGAGCGGCGCATAGATGACGCGCGCCTCGACCGCGCGCCGCTCGCGCTCGGCGGCCGGCAGCTCGCGCGCGTGGCGCAGCCCGACCAGCTCCTCGGCCAGCCGCGCCAGCACCAGCCGCGGGTCGGCGACCACCGCCAGCAGCATCTTGCGCAACGTCTCCGCCTGACGGGAGTCGAGTCCGCGCGCCGGCGACCAGTCGCGCGGCAGGCCGAGCGTCCCGAGGCGCTGCAGAGCGACCGCGATATCGGTGGCGCCCTGGCCGACGATGCCCGCGGTCTGCTCGGGCGTGAGTCCGGCGCGCGCGACACCTGCGCGCGCCAGCAGGGCGTTGGCGAGCTCGGTGCTCTCGGTGAGGCCGCCCATGATCTCGGCGGCCTCGGTGGCGAAGCCGAGATCGGCAGGTGTACGGAGGCTCGCGCGCTCGAGCGCGGCGCGGGCGCCGATGATGGCGTCGCGGACTGCGGGCGGACAGAGTTGACTGGTCTCCACGGAACTTAACGCCGGCGGCCGTCGGGACGGAGCGACGGTATGTCACGCGCGGCGTTTCGCTATGATACCGCGGTGACGGGACACAGCAGTTGGGCCAGCATCCAGCGCCGCACCGGCAAGCTCGCCGCCCGCCGCGCCGAGGAGCGCGCGCGCGCGCCGCGCGCGGGGCAGCAGCTGGTGCGCTTCGAGGGCTACGGCCCGGGCGGCGCCGCGGTCATCGTCGAGTGCCTGACCGACGACCAGGGGCGCGTCGGGGCACAGGTGCGCAACGCGTTCCTCACGCACGGCGGCAACCTCGGCGCCGGCGGCTCGGTCAGCTATCTATTCAACACCGTCGGGCTCATGACCTATCCGCCGGGAACCGATGAGGAGCAGCTCATGCAGGTGGCGCTCGAGGCGGGCGCCGAGGACGTGGTCCCGAACGACGATCGCTCCATGGAGGTCCTGGCCGATCCGGCCGAGCTCGACACGGTGCGCGCGGTGCTCACCCATCGCGGCTTCGCGCCCGCGACCACCGAGGTGACGCAGCGCGCGGCCAGCGCGCTCGCCCTGTCGGGCGAATCCGCCGAGCTCATGATGCAACTGCTCGCGACGCTGCAGACCCTCGATGAAGTCCGCGACGTCTATTCGAACGCCGAGATCGACGACGACGTGCTCGACCGGCTGTAAAAAAGAACCCCACCGGCGGGGGGTCCAGCGGGTGGGGCTCAAGAACACCGCGAGCTCGGTTCGGGAAGCAAGCGCGGTGGCAATCTCCTCTATCGGCAACTGCGACCGGCACTCGAGGGTGCAAAGCGCGCGCGGAGTCACAATGCCGCGCTCGCGCCGCCGCGCCCACGCCTCGCCGCCACGCGGCGCGCACGGCGGGCGCGGGAATTGACCATGCGTAAGCCCTTGTTTTCAGTTAGGCTTGTGTTCCCGGGGAATATTCGGTCAAGTACCGGCGGAAGCTTCATCCGAAATGTCGAGATACCGGACGAGGGCATGGCGCGCGTTTGATCCGGCAGTCGCCGCGGCCGCGCCACCCGCCGCATCGCTCAACGTCCGCATCCTTGGTCTCGATCCTGGCTCGCGCCGCACCGGCTTCGGCGTGCTCGAATGTCGCGGCGCGCAGCTCACTCTATTGACGCAGGGCTGCCTCAACGTCGGCGCGGCGGCGCCTGCGGCGCGGCTGCGCCTGATCTTCGACGGTCTCGCCGCGCTCTTCGGCGAGCACAGTCCCGGCGAGGTGGCGGTCGAGCGCGTGTTCGTGAGCCGTAACCCCGACAGCGCGCTCAAGCTCGGGCAGGCGCGGGGCGCGGCGCTGTGCGCGGTCCCGGGGGGCGTGCCGGTGTTCGAGTACGCACCGCGCGCCATCAAGCTGGCGGTGGTCGGCTCGGGAGCGGCGGAGAAGTTTCAGGTGGCGCACATGGTGCGCGTGCTGCTCGGCTTTCGGGGACCGCTGACGGCGGATGCCGCCGATGCGCTCGCGGTGGCGGTGTGCCACGCGCACACACGGCGCCTGGGCGCGCTGGCCGCGCAGCAGGGTCTC
>DATMRG010000123.1:0-4375 GCA_035566495.1 Steroidobacteraceae bacterium
GCGCTGATGCGGCTCTTCGAGCATCTCAAGTTCATCGTGCGCATCCGCAAGAAGACGCTGCTGCATCTGCGGGCCTGGCGCGCCCGGCTCGAGGACATGGTCCGGTAGTGCTGCCTGGGCGCGGCTCAGGACCCGGGCCGCGCGTCGAGCAGCGCGCGGATCACCGGCCAGCGGTTCTCGATGAGGCCGAGTGCCTCGGCCTGGCGGCCCGCGAGCACGCCGAAGTCCTTGGCGAGATATTCCGCGATCAGCTCCGGGAGCCGGTCGGCGAGCAGGCGCGACGCCGGGTCGGGCCGCAGGACGATGCCGAGCCCGGTCGGGGGCGTCGCGATCGTGCGCACCGTGAGATCCGGGCGCAGCGTGCGCAGGAGCAGCATCAGCCGCCAGATGTCGCCGCTCCAGAAACCGGTGACCTGCTCGCGCCGCGCGGTGCGCTCGTCGAGCGGGTAGCAATCGTGGATCAGGATCACCGAACCCGGCGCGCAGGCGCGCTCGACGTTGATGAAGTCGCGCAGCGCGTATTCGAAGTGGTGCATGCCGTCGATGAACGCGAGCTCGACCGCCGCGCCGCCGAGCTCGGCGCGTGGGTCGTGCTTCGCGAAGAAATCGTCGCTGGTCTCGCGGTAGATGCGCACATTGGCCGACGGCGGCCGCGCGAGGTTCGGCGCAGGATCGATGCCGAGCACCCGGGTCTCGGGGAGGACGCTCTCGAGCGAGTCGCCGCGCGACACGCCGACCTCGAGATAGCTGCGCGGACGCAGGTAGCGGTGGATCCGCGCCAGCACCCGGAAATAGTCCTCGCCCGGGAGCGCGAGGCGCGACATGAGCGTATAGGCGCGCGAATAGTCGGCGCGATCGACCGCCTGGCGCAGCAGCGCCAGCGCCGCCCGGCGCCGTCCGAGCCAGTGATTCCAGCGCGCCCGCCGGAACAACTCGCGCGCGGCGCGCTGGGCGTCGTCGGACCGGGGGGAGAGATCTGCGTTCACGCGGGCTGGGACTGCGGGTACTGGCGAGCGTACCACTGCCGGTAGTCGCCGCTCACGACGCCGCGCCACCAGGCTTCGTTGTCGAGGTACCAGCGCACCGTCGTCTGGAGACCGGACGCGAACGGCGTCGCCGCGCTGAAGCCGAGCCGCTCGCGGATCTTGTCCGAGTCGACCGCGTAGCGGCGGTCGTGGCCCGGCCGGTCGCGGACGTGCTCGATGAGGGTGCGCGCCGCGCGGCCTTGCGCCGCAGGGCTGCGTGCGAAGCGCGCCGCCAGGCTCGGCGCGGCCGCGAAGGCCTGGTCCACGAGGTCGCACACCGCGCCGACCACCGTGAGGTTCGGATCCTGCGTGGAGCCGCCGATATTCCAGGTCTCGCCGTTCGCGGACTTCTCGAGGATCAGCTCGAGCGCGCGACAGTGATCGCTGACGTGCAGCCAGTCGCGGATCTGCATGCCGTCCCCGTAGATCGGCAGCGGGCGCCCCTCGAGGATGTTGAGAATGCAGAGCGGCAGCAGCTTCTCGGGGAACTGGAACGGCCCGTAGTTGTTCGAGCAGTTGCTGATCGTCACGGGCAGGTCGAAGCTGTGAGCGTAGGCACGCACCAGGTGATCGACCGCCGCCTTGCTGGCGGCGTACGGAGAGTTGGGCGAATAAGGCGTGCTCTCGGTGAAGGCGGCCGCCGCGGGCGCGAGTGAGCCGTAGACCTCATCCGTCGAGACGTGATGGAAGCGGCAGCCGCGCCGAGCGCCATCGGCCCCCCAGGCGCTGCGCGCCGCCTCGAGCAGGGCCTGCGTGCCGAGCACGTTGGTGCGCAGGAACTGCCCCGGATCCTCGAGCGAGCGGTCGACGTGCGACTCGGCGGCGAAGTTGACGATCGTGCCGAGCGCTTCTTCGGCGAGCAGCGCCGCGACGCGCTCGCGCTCACCGATGTCGCCGCGCACGAAGCGCAGCTTCCCCGCCTCGATGAGCGGGGCGATGCTGGCGAGATTGCCGGCGTAGGTGAGGGCGTCGAGCACTACCACGCGGTCGCCGGGGTGCGCGGCGCACCAGTAGTGGCAGAAGTTTGCGCCGATGAAGCCGGCCCCGCCGGTGACGAGCAGCCGCCTCACGGCCCCCCCCGCTGCGCCGGAGCGGCGGCCAGCGTCGCGCGCAGCGCGCTGCGCCAGTGGGGCGCGGTGATTCCGAGCAGCCTCTCGGTGGCGCGCTTGTCGAGCACGCTGTAGGCGGGGCGTGCCGCCGCGGTCGGATAGTCGACGCTCCCGATCGGCACGATCGGCGGCGCGGTCGGCAGATGGCCGAAGCGCACCGCCTCCTCGGCGACCGCCACGGCGAAGTCGTACCAGCTCGCCACCCCCGAATCGCACCAGTGCCAGAGTCCCGCGGCGCGGCGCGCGCTCAACGCCCACAGCACCCCGGCGAGTCCCGCCGCGTGCGTGGGCGCGCCCACCTGGTCGCTGACGATGCGCAGCTCCGGCCGGCCGCGCATCAGCGCCAGCGTCCGGGCCGCGAAGCCGCCCGCCGCGCTGTAGAGCCACGAGGCCCGCACCACCGTCGAGCGCTCCGCGAGCTCGCGCGCCACCGCGCCCTCCCCGGCGAGCTTGGTGCGGCCATAGACCGAGAGCGGATTCGGCGCGGCCGCGGCGTCGTAGGGGTGGCTCTGCCGGCCATCGAATACGAAATCGGTCGACACGTGTGTGAGCCAGGCGCCGGCGGTGCGGCAGGCGGCGGCCAGCACCTGCGGCCCGGTGGCGTTGGCGCGCGCGGCTTCCTCGGGGTTGCGCTCGGCGTCGTCGACGCGGGTGAAGGCCGCCGCGTTGATCACGAGCTCGGGGGCGAAGCCGGCGAACGCCGCGCCTACCGCGGCCGGCTGCGAGATGTCGAGCTCGGCATGCGCGCAGGTCCTGAGCACCGCGCCCGGCGGAGCCGCGGCCACGAGCGCGCGTCCGAGCTGCCCGCTGGCGCCGGTGATCAGCACCCTCACGGAAAACACTCCGCGCGTGCGAGTGGGGCGCCGCCCTGGTCCTTGGCCGAGAGCAGCGGCTCGACACCGGCGGGCAGGGGCCAGCTCAGGCCGAGCGCGGGGTCGTTCCACTGGAGCGTCCGCTCGGCCTCGCGCGACCAGAAGTCGGTCACCTTGTACTGCACGCGCGTCTCGTCGGCGAGCGCGAGGAAGCCGTGGGCGAAGCCCGGCGGCACCCAGAGCGAGCGCGCCGCCGCGGCGTCGAGCTGCACGCTGCAGCTGCGGCCGAATGTTTCGGAGGAGCGGCGCAGGTCCACCACGGCGTCGAAGATCGCCCCGGCGAGCACCCGCACGAGCTTTCCCTGCGTCTGCCGGATCTGATAGTGGAGGCCGCGCAGCACGTGAGCGCGCGAGCGGCTGACGTTCTCCTGCACGAAGCGCGCCGCGATGCCGGCGGCGGCGAAGTCGCGCTCGTTCCAGCTCTCGAAGAAGGCGCCGCGCGCGTCGTCGAACACCTGGTGCTCGATCACGAATACGCCGGGGAGAGCGAGCGCGGTGGTGCGCATCAGAACACCCGCTCCCTCAGGACACTCTCGAGGTACTCGCCGTAGCCGGTGCGCTTGAGCGGCGCGGCGAGGCGTGCGAGCTGCGCCCGGTCGATGAAGCCCTGGCGGTAGGCGATCTCTTCGGGGCAGCAGATCTTGAGTCCCTGCCGTGCCTCGACCGTCTCGACGAAGTTGGCGGCTTGCAGGAGCGAGGCGTGCGTGCCGGTGTCGAGCCAGGCGACACCGCGGCCGAGCACCTCGACCTGCAACGCGCCGCGCCCGAGATAGGCGCGGTTGACGTCGGTGATCTCGAGCTCGCCGCGGGCCGAGGGCGCGAGTGCGCGCGCCACCGCGACGCAGTCGGCGTCGTAGAAGTACAGCCCGGTCACCGCGTAATGGGAGCGCGGGGCCGCGGGCTTCTCCTCGAGCCCGACCGCCTTGCCCGCGCCGTCGAATTCGACCACGCCGTAGCGCTCGGGATCGCGCACGTAGTAAGCGAACACCGTCGCGCCGCGCTCGCGCGCCGCCGCGGCGCGCAGCTGCTCGGGCAAGCCGTGACCGTAGAAGAGGTTGTCGCCGAGCACCAGGCACACCGCGTCCGTGCCGATGAAGTCGGCGCCGATCACCAGGGCCTGGGCGATGCCACGCGGCTCGGGCTGGACCGCATAACGGATGCTCATGCCCCACTGCGAGCCGTCGCCGAGCAGCCGCCCGAACAGCGGGCCGTCCTCGCGCGTCGAGATGAGCAGCACGTCGCGGATGCCGGCCAGCATCAGCGTCGCCAGGGGGTAGTAGACCAGCGGCTTGTCATAAAGCGGCAGCAGCTGCTTTGAGACCGCCCGGGTGACGGGATAAAGTCGGGTGCCGGATCCGCCGGCGAGGAC
>DATMRG010000124.1:0-12765 GCA_035566495.1 Steroidobacteraceae bacterium
GATCGCCGCAGCCGGCAGCGCCAGGTAGAAGCCGCAGTACACGAAGTCCGCCGGCCCCGGGAAGGGGTCGACCCCGCGCAGCCAGGAGCTGGCCCCGATGCACTCGCCCGCGAAGTAGAGCGCCAGCGCACAGGTGAGCGAGATCCAGGCCCGGCGCAGGTCACCCGGGGGCGCGCAGCGCGCCGTGATCCCGCAGATGATGACGGTGCTGAGTGAGGCCGGCAGCGCCCAGGTGAGACCGACGTAATGCGTGATCGTCGGGCCGAGGACGCCGGTGAGCATGCACGCGGCACCCACGCTCGCGTACACCACGAGCGCCGCGAACAGCCGGTTCATCCAGCGCGCGGCGGCCTCGAGGCGGTTTGTTTGCGCAGCTACTTGTGGTTCCACGGCTGATCTTGTAATCGCGGACAACGCCCGGGCGCAGGCATCCTGCCTTAGCTAAAGAGTCGGCCGCCCAGAGTGAAATTTGAGGCTAAATCGCTGCGCCCGCTAGATAAAAGATCCCCCCCCGTGACGTAGTTCACTTAACAATAAGAAGACCCGTGCGGAGGGCTCCATTTGTGCCGGGAGCGGCGGGCAGCGCGAGGGCGGCGCAGCCGCTGCGAGGCTCTCTCATGGCCGGGGACTCTAGAGGCGAATGATGGCGGAGCTATGACTGCGTCCGCGGGCGCGCGCGCGGCGAGACTACGATGGTGCGTGTATCCATGCCATCATCGGCGCGCACCGAACGGAGGGCTCATGACCGGTCAATCGCACCCGAGCCTCACCCGCCGCGGCTTTCTCGCCGCCGGGGTTGCGGCGGGAGTCGGCGCGCTCACGAGCAGCCCGCTCCGCAGCGCCGACCCGCCGGCGCCGACCAGTGGGCAGCCCGAGGTCAGCGCCCCGATCGCCACGCCGCGCCTCATTACCAAGGCCATTCCCGCGAGCGGTGAGTGGCTGCCGTCGATCGGCATCGGCACCGATTCGTTCCGCGGCGGCGTGCGCGACGAGATCCGCGCCGAGCTCAAGCGGATGAGCGAGCTCGGCGCCACGGTCATCGACACGGCCGCGGCCTACGGTGACAGCGAGGCGCTGATCGGCGAGGCGCTCGAGAGCCTCGGTCTGCGCGATCGCATGTTCCTCGCGACCAAGCTCGCCGGCAGCGGTAACGCGGGCGCCGAGAGCTTTGCGCGCTCGCTCGAGCGGCTGCGAACCCGGCGCGTCGAGCTGCTGCAGGTCCATAACCTCAACGGCGTGTCCGAGCTCCTGCCGCAGATGCAGAAGTGGCAGCAGGAGGGCCGGATCCACTACATCGGCGTGACCACCTCGCGCGGCGGCCAGCACGCCGATCTCGCCGGCTGCATGCGTAACTATCGGCTCGATTTCATCCAGGTGGATTACTCGATCGCCAACCGCGAGGCGGCCCAGGCCATCCTGCCGCTCGCGCTCGAGCGCAAGATCGCGGTGCTGGTGAATCTGCCCTTCGGCCGCTCCTCGCTGTTCCGCGAGGCCGCAGGCCGTGCCCTGCCCCCGTGGGCGGCCGAGATCGACGTCACGAGCTGGGCGCAGTACTTCCTCAAGTACGTGACCAGCCACCCGGCGGTGACCTGTGCGATCCCGGGGTCCACCCGGCTCGCGCATCTCGAGGATAACCAGGGCGCCGGCCGCGGCCGCCTGCCCGATGCGGAGCAGCGGCGCCGTATGGAGGAGTACTGGGACGCCAGGTCCTAGGGATACTTGTGCTCGACCACGCCACGCACCGGCTGCGTGTCGTAGACCAGTACGATCGATTCGATCTTCCCGGTATCGCGGTCGAAGTTGAACACGTCGGCGCAGTCGAAGGCGACGTGCGAGCCGTCCTTGAGCGTCCAGTCGTAGAGGTAGTAGCCGACCGCCCGCAGGTGCCCCTCGGCACTCACCAGCACGTCGTGCACGGTGAGCTTCGAGCCCTTGGAAGCGCCCGCCACTTTCGCGACGTAGGCGCGCACCGGCAGTTTGCCGAGGAAGGGCGACTGCACCCACCCCTGGGGTACGAACAGCGCCGCGGCCCTTTCGGGATCGCCCGCTTCGAGGGCCAGCAGATATTTACGCACTGCTTGCTGCATAAACGCCTCACTTGCTGATGGCGGCGACTCCGGCCTTGCAGGCTACCTCGTCCTGGGACCCGGTGCCGCCCGAGCAGCCGATCCCACCGATGAGCTTGCCACCTTCGACCAGCGGAATGCCGCCGCGCGATCCGATCACGCCGTCGAGCGTCATGACGTAGTAGTTGCCGGCCTGCTGGATGGCCTTCTCGAACACCTTGGTCTCGCGCCGGAACGTTACCGACGCGCGCGCCTTGTGCTCGGCGACCTGGATCGAGGCGAGCTGCGCGCCGTCCATGCGCTGGAAGGCGACCAGGTTGCCGCCCGAGTCGACCACCGCGACGTCGAGCTTCCAGTCGTGCTTTTTGGCCTCGGCCACCGTAGCGGCGATCGCGGCCATGGCGCGCTCGAGCGGGATCGGCGCCCCGTAGGGGATATCGAACGGCATCTTCTCGGGCACATCGTCGAGCGGGTACGGCGCGGCCGCCGGCGCCGGCTGCTGTGCCCCGCTCGAGGCGGTGCCGGCCGCGACGGCGGCCAGAAGTACTGCGGTCAGCGCGAGCCTCGGGGACATCGAGGTGCTCCTTTTTTTGGCTGCCGGCGGACGGCGGGCGATGAAGCTTCAGGTATCTTACGCCGATGACCTGCCACGCTGGAGAGCCAATGCGCATCGGGTTCATCGGCCTCGGCAACGTCGGTGGACAGCTGGCCGCGAACCTGCTGCGCCACGGCGTGGATCTGACGGTGCGCGATCTCGACCCGGCGCGCGTGGCGGCGCTCGTCGCCCGCGGCGCCAGGGCGGCCGCCACCCCACGCGAGCTCGCCGAGCGCGTCGACCTCGTGATCACCTGCCTCCCCTCGCCGGCGGTCTCGGCCAGCGTAATGGAGGCCCCGGACGGCGTGCTCGCCGGCCTCTCCGCTGGGAAGATCTGGCTCGAGATGAGCACCACAGACGCCGCCGAAGCGCGCCGGCTGGCCGCGCGGGTCGAGGCGCTCGGTGCGATGGCCATGGACTGTCCGGTCTCGGGCGGCTGCCACCGCGCGGCGACCGGTAACATCTCGATCTTCGCCGGCGGCAGCCGCGCGGCCTTCGAGCGCGTGCTGCCGGCGCTCGCCATTCTCGGACGCCAGATCCTGCACACCGGTCCGGTCGGCTCGGCCTCGGTGTTGAAAGTCATCACCAACTACCTCTGCACGGTGCACCTGGCGGCGCTCGCCGAGGCGCTCACGGTGGCGAAGGTGGCCGGTCTCGACCTCAACATGGCCTACGAGGGGATCCGCATCTCCTCGGGCAACTCCTTCGTGCATGAGACCGAGTCGCAGGTGATCCTGAACGGCAGCCGCGACATCAACTTCACCATGGACCTGGTGGTCAAGGACGTCGGTCTGTTCGATGCGCTGGCGCGAGCCCATCGGGTGCCGCTCGAGCTCTCGCCGCTGGTGCTCGGCCTGTTCGAGGAGGGGGTGCGCCGCTACGGGCCGCGCGAGCATTCGCCCAACATCATCCGCCGCCTCGAGGAGGCCTGCGGCGTCCGGGTGCTCGGCGAGGGCTTCCCGGCGCAGATGGTCGACGCCGAGCCCGAGGCCGCGGGCGCCGAGGTGGTACCGCGCGCGCGCGGCGCGCGCGCCTGCTGAGGCCCGCTTATAATGTTGCGATCATGATATAAAAAGCGGCCAGCAGGCCGCTGTCAGAGGGGTATGGCTAAGCGCAAGCTCATCGAGACGCGCTCGATCGACTACGTGCCGCTCGCCGAGCGGCACGGCAAGGTCTGGCACCTCTGGCCGGTGTGGTTCTCGGGCGATGCGCACCTCGCGACGCTCGCCGTCGGCGTGCTCGGCATCACCCTCGGCGGCAATCTCCTCTGGACTTCCATCGCGGTGCTGCTCGGCAACGCGCTCGGCACGTTTTTCATGGCGTTCCACTCGACCCAGGGGCCGCAGCTCGGGCTGCCGCAGATGATCCAGTCGCGGCCGCAGTTCGGCTACACGGGGGCGCTGCTGGTCTGGGCCGTGGCGCTCATCGCCTACATCGGCTACAACGCCTTCAACCAGGTGCTGGCCGCGCAGGCCCTGCACCAGCTGCTGCCGGCCATCCCGGCGACCTCCGCGGCCGCGATCGTGCTGTTCGCGCTCATCGCGGTGAGCCTGGCCGCGGTCGGCTACGACCAGATCCATCGCGCGCAGCGCCGCTTCGCCTACCTGATGATCGCGATTCTCACGGTCTTCACGCTCGGCGGCGCCCTGACGCTGCGCTTTCCGCCGGCGTTCTGGGACGCCGGCGGCTTCCGCGCGGTGCCGTTCCTCGCGCAGATTTTCGCCGCCGCCTCCTACCAGCTCAGCTGGTCAATTTATGTGTCGGACTACTCGCGCTACCTGCCGCGCGACGTCGGCGTGCGCGAGTCGTTCTGGTGGACCTACCTCGGTGCCTTCATCGGCGGGGCGTGGATGATGCTGGTCGGCACGGTGGCGGCGGCGATGGCGCCGCAGCTGGACGTGGCCGCCGCCATGGAACGCGCTGCGGATGCGGTCATCCCCGGCCTCGGCAAGGTGCTGATCGCGGGCGCCCTGCTCGGCCTCGTGACGATCACCTCGCTCAACTTCTACGGCGCATCGCTCACCCTGCTGTCGGTCGCCGATACTGTTCGGCCGCTCAAGTGCACGGCGGGCAAGCGCCTGACCAGCCTCGCGGTCGCGCTGGTCGCGAGCACGTTACTGGCGTTGAATTCCTCCGGTAACTTCGTCGCACGCTTCCAGGACTATCTGTCGCTGCTGCTCTACCTGTTCACGCCCTGGACCGCGATCAACCTGGTGGACTTCTATCTGGTGCGCAAGGGTCACTACTCGATCCGCGAGATCTTCAATTCCCGCGGCATGTACGGTCACTGGAACTGGCGTGGTCTCACCGCCTACGCGATCGGCTTCGCCGTCATGATCCCGTTCTTCAGCACCGACCTCTATACGGGCCCGGTGGCGCGCGCCCTCGGTAAGGCCGACATCGCCATGCTGGTGGGACTGCCGGTCGCCGCCGCCGTCTACCTGCTCACCTGCCGCTCCATGGACCTCGAGGGCGACCGGCGGCGGGCCGCGGCCGCCGACGTCGGCCTCGACCCCGACGACCGGGTCGGCGCCGCGGGTTAGGATCGCGCCATGCCCAAGATCGTCGACCACGCGCAGCGCCGCGACGAGATCGCGCTCGTCGCCTGCCGGGTGGTGGCCGAGCACGGCTTCGACCAGGCGAGCATGGTGCGCATCGCCCGCGAGGCCGGCTACACCACCGGGATGCTGGCGCACTACTTCGACACCAAGCAGGACATCATCATCGCCGCGCTGCGCCTGATCCTCAGGCGGATAGAGGAGCGGCTGCTGCGTCCCGCGCAACCCGGCGCGCCCGCGCCCGACCTCCTGACGCTCCTCACCGAGGCGCTGCCGGTCGACGCGCACCGCCGCATCGAGTGCGCCTTCTGGACCACCTTCTGGGGGCAGGTCTCGGCCGACAAGCGCTTGAAGCGCATCAACGCCTGGGTGCACCGCGAGTACATGCGGCTGTTCGAGCGTTGCCTCGCGCAGTGCTGGTCCGAATGGTCGCGGTGGCCGGCCGGAACGCGCGACCAGGTGCTGCGCTCGCTCGTCACCTTCATCAACGGGCTGACGGCGAGCGCGGTCGCCAACGTCGGCGACTGGCCCGCGAGCGCGCAGGTCGGGCAGCTGCGGCTGCAGCTCGCGCTGCTGTATGCGTGGGCGACGGGCTCGGCGGATCGCCCGCCGGCGCGCCAGGCGGCGGGCGGCTGACGCCGCCCACCCCGCGGACGCTCAGAACGACTTCGTCGCCTGGAACATCACCGTGAGCGGCGGCAGCGTCGCCACCTGCGGGATCACGTTGCCGCCGGCGTCGTACTGCGCGTAGCCGATGTAGCCGATGTCGCCGAGGTTCGGTCTCGCGCTGAGGAGATTGCGGACGTTGAGCGAGTACTCCATGTCGCCGTGGTCCACCCCGAAGCGCAGGTTGACCAGCCCGAAGCCCGCGCGGGTCGCCTCCGCACCGCCGCCGCCGACCAGGAGCGAGATGCTGTTGCCCTGGTAGCTGTAGTCGGCGGACGCGAAGCCCTGCGTGTCGGCGCCGAGCGGGTGCGAGTAGACGAACCCCACCGAGCCCGTAAATGCCGGCACGCCGCTCACCCGCGTCCCGGACTTGACGCCAACGAGCCCGAGGTTGCCCGGCTCGTTGATGTCGGTGTCCTCGTAGCCGAGTCCCAGCCGGAAGTTGAGGCCCGGCGCCAGGCGCCCCGAGGCCTCGAACTCCGCGCCCCGGACCCGGGCCTTGCCGCCGTTCAACTGCACGTAGAAGCCGCACGGGAGCGCAAACTGCTGTTCGAGATTGCTCCACTCGATGTCGTAGGCCGCCGCCGAGATCAGGATGCTCGGCAGCTGCACCTTGGTGCCGAGCTCGTAGGTCCAGAGCGTGTCCGACTTGATGTGCGTGATGTCCTCCACCGGCAACTGCGGGAGCGAGCAGCCCGGGAAGTTGGCCTGCGCGCCGCCGGCGCGGAAGCCCTTGGACGCCGAGGCATAGATCATCGTCGCCTCGTTCGCCTGGAAAGCGAGCGCGACCTTCGGATTGAAGCCCGACTCGCTGTTCTTCTGCGGATCGCTCGCCGTCTGGCCGAAGTTGAGGAAGCCGTCGGCGGTGTAGTCGGTGGTCTGGTCGAGCCAGTACTGGCGGCCGCCGAGGGTCAGCGTCCACTGCGGCGCGAACTTCCAGTAAGCCTCGCCGAAGATCGACTTGTCCTCCTCGGTGCCCGGGTTGGTTTGGGTCCAGATCTCGTTCGGCGGGCAGGGATTCGGCCCGCAGTTGCCCTCCGCGGGTGCCCCGAAGGAGGTGGCGTTGGTCAGCCCCTGCGCGTAGGTCGGCGGGATGGTGAAGCGCGTGTGGGTATTTGAGTAGAAGACCCCGAGCGTGCCGCTCCAGTTGTGCACCGGATCGAAGGAGATGCGTGCCTCGCTCGCCACCTGGTCGTGATTGCGGTCGCCGACCCAGAGGTAGGGTTGCGCCGGTAATCCCGCCACTCCATAAAATGGGCCGGCGAGCACCTGCTGCGTGCCGTAGCTCGAATCCTCGACGTCGTGGGTATGGCGGTAGAAGAAGCTGTTCGCCCATACGACCTGAAAGCCCGGGCCCGAGTACTTGAGATCGAGCGTCGGCATCGTCCAGCTGTCCGATGCCCAGGGCTGCACGTCGAAGGCCCGATCGATGGTGTAGACGGGCTCGAACTCCGGCTGCGGCGCGAAGGTCGCGGGGAAGCCCTTGTCGTAGGAATCCTGGAACATCACCCGCAGCTTGATGTCGAGCTGGTCGGTCGCGTGCACGAGCAGCGCCGCCGACCCTCCGAGCGTCTGGACCTGGCCCTGGTCGCCCTTGCTCTCGCGCGGCACGTCCGCGAACGGATCGCTCGCCCCGGGGCCGTTTGCCGCGGTCGGAAAGCTCCTCTTCAAGTAGCCGGCGTCCCAGTTGGCGAAGGCCACGAACCGCAGCGCCGCGGTCCCGGGCACCAGCACGATGTTGCCGACCACGTTGCCGCCGCCGTCCGGGCTGCCGCCACCGGAGGTGGCGCCCGCCTGGTACATATAGCCGACGCCCGAGTTGCCGGTATCGGGCTGGCGCGTGATGAGACGCACGTTGCCGCCGAGCGAGCTCTCCCCGAACAGCGTCCCCTGCGGTCCCTTCAGGACCTCGATGCTGGCGAGGTCGACCACGCGTGGATCGAGCGAGCCCGGGACCGGCGTGTCGTCGATGTAGAAGCCGGTGGCGCCCGCGGTCCCGAACAGGTTCTGGCCGGTGATGCCGCGCACCGATACCGTGCGCGCGTCGGCGAAGCCGGTCGCACCGCCGCCATAGGTGAAGGACAGGTCGGGCGTCTTGGTGGCGTAGTCCGAGAAGGACTGCACGTTGTAGTCCTTGATCGCCTCGGGCGTGAAGGCCGTGATGCTGGTCGGCACCTCGGCGATCGACTCGGCGCGCTTGCGCGCGCTGACGATGATGGTGGCGACTTCGCCGCTGGCCTCGGCGCCGGTCTCCGCCTGCTTCTGCGGCGCCTCCTGAGCGAGCGTGGGCGCGGTGATGGCGACGAGCAGCGCCGCGCTGGCGCCGCGGCTGCGCGCGCGCCCGGCCCCGCACCGAGATCCTTTGGTATTCATCTTAGTAGCCCCTCCCCCGAGTGAACCTATGAACCGGCCATCAGGAACCGATTGATCAGCGCGGCGCACTGCGCCGGCTCTTCCCAGAACGGGTTGTGTCCGAGACCCGGAAATATCCTGACCTCGGCCTGCGGCAGCGCCTCGCGCAGCGTGTCACGGACCTCCGGCGGCATGATCGGGTCCTCGCTCCCCCAGATGAGGAGCGTCGGCGCCTTGAGGCGCGGCAGCGTCCGCTGCAGGTCGGTGTCGATCAGCCCCTGGTCGAGTACCGCGAGCCACACACGCAGCGGGATGGCCGCCGCATCCTCGCGCTGGCGGCGATTGAAATCGGGATCGACCGGAGTCGGCGACCACCACCACTCGACCATGAACTTCGAGTTCGGATCGATCGGCTCCTGGAGCTGGCGGATCGCGGCCGCGTAGTCGAATTTGGCAGCGTGCGGCGGACCGCCCGGCCGCGGGCCGCCGCTCGAGGAGATCAGCACCACGCGCCCGGTGTGCTCCGGCCAGAACTCGGCAAACGTCTGCGCAATGATGCTCCCGAGCGAATGCCCGACGACGTCAGCGCGTTCGATGTGCAGCGCATCGAGCAGCAGCTTGATGTCGTAGGCGAAATCGACGCGCGTATAGCAGCACTCGGGCTTGCCTGAGCGGCCGTGGCCGCGGATGTCGACCACGATGAGCTTGAGGCGTGGCGAGAGGTACGGGATCAGCGGCACCCAGTCCCGCGCGCTGTCGGTGTAGCCGTGGATCAGCACCACGGGAGTCCCCGCCGGGTCTCCCATCGTGAGGTAGGCGAGCGTCTCGCCATCGGGCAGCGCGACGCTCTTCTTCATGGCCTCGAAGGCGTCGAGATCGATCCTGGCCGGAGCCGGGGCCTGGGCGGCTGCGCCCCAGGCGATGCTCTGCAGGAGAAGGCACGCAACAGGCGACCAGCGGCGCAGTGCCGCCGTGAGGCGGGAGGCGCGGGTCAAGGTCGCGTCGCGGTTCAAGCTAACACGCGTCGGAATTGCGGCCAGTGTTAAATATTATCTGCTCGATAATATATAGCGGCCCGCGCGCGGCACGCAACTTTTTCCGCTTCGGGTGGGCCGCTACTCGCGCGATGCGGGCGCCGCGGCGTCCGCGGCCGGTGCGCTCGCGAGGCGCTGGCGGTACGCCGCCAGGCGCGACTCGAAGGCGGCGGCCTCGGCGCGGCTGGCGTCAGAGAGCGCGTTCTCGCGCCAGCTGCCGGCGAATTTCTGCGCGCAGTCCCACTGCCGCGTCTGGGCGCACATGTGGGCGAGCGCATAAGCGAGCGTCACGTTGCCCGGATGCCGCCCGAGCGCCTGCGAAGCCTCGGGCAGGAAGGCCTGCGCCGCGGCCGCATCGCGCCGCGCCCCGTGGAGTCCAGCCAGCCCCGCCCAGGAGCGCAGGTCCTCGGGATTGGCGGCGAGCGCCGCCTCGTAGTACCGCTGGGCGTACCAGAGGAGCTTCGCCGAATCCACCGGCAGGGCCGCGTGGCCGGCGGTCACGGCCGAGGCCAGCACGGTCAGGATCCCGGCGCACTCCGCCATGCCAGCCGCCGAGATGACGCCGCGCGAGAGCTGATCGACGGCGGCGAAGGATGCCGGGTAGTTGCCGTCCTCGAGCTGCGCCTCCGCCACCACCCGCAGCGCCTGCTCGCTCGAGGGGTCGTCGTGGAGCGCTGCAGCGGCGCGGCGCAGCGCCTCGGCGCGCCGCCCGGACTTGAGGTTGACCAGGGCAAGGCGTGCCTGCGCCTCGGCGGGCTTCAGCCGGCGCGGCGGAGCGGAATCCGGGCTCTCATCCGCCGGGCTCGGCACGATGAAGATGTGCGCGCGGGCGCGCTTGTCGGCGCGCAGTACCCGGTCGAGATCCTCGTAGCTCACGTTGAAGCTCGCCGCGAATGCCGCCCGCTCGCTCTGGCCCTGATGCATGAGCTCGAAGTAACGCCCGAACTCCTTGCTATAGCGGTCCTCGGCGAGGATCTCGCGCGTGAGATACCAGCTCTCGGCGGCGTACATATCGCTCAGCTCGCCCGATTTGAGTTGCGGGTCCTGCTCCTTGAGGGCAAGGAAGGTTCTGAGCGGGATCAGCTTGCCGCTCGCGACGGTGAGCGCGTAGCCGGGAGCAATGCCTCCGGTCCGGATATGGTCGTGATCGAAATCGGTGGTGGCAAAGACCTCCGGAACGCCGAGCCGGAACCAGTACGGATAGCGTGAGCCGCCCTCGCCGGCCAACATCGCGCCGGCGTAGCCGAAGCAGACGCCCCAGTAGTCAGCGCCGCTCCCCTGCCCGCGGCTCGCGATGACCGTGGCGTCGTAGCCCGAGTTGTTGAAGTGCGAGCTGCCGCTCGCCCCGAGCGCCGCGGCGATCTCATCGTCGGGCAGGACGTAGATGTGGGTCGGCAGGCTCGTGTCACCCTTGAAGCTCAATATCCGGGTGAGTGCCGCCCCGAGCCGGTCGGCATTGCGCGCCACGTCGCGCGCATACGCACCGCTCCCGGCCACGGTCACGTCGATGTGCTTGTACTCGTAGGCCCAGTAGTCCGCGGCCGATGCCGCTCCCGGCGCCAACGCCAGGAACAAGAGCGCGAGACCCGTGCTGCGCGCGCGGCTCATCGTGTACGCTCCACGCCGACCCGCAGGCCATCCAGGGCCTGCATCGCGCGATCCTGGAACGGCTGCGGGTCGCTCAGGTAGTCGCGTGCCATGCCGAAGGCATCGTGGCCCCAGAAGAGCTCGGTGCCGATAATCAGCGTCGGCACGCCGAAAACGCCCTGCGCGATCGCCCAGTCGGTGTTGGCGCGCAACTCCTCCTTCACCGCCGGATCGCTCACCGCACGCGCGGCATCGGCGACCCCGAGCTGGCGCGCGAGGTCGGCGAGCACCGCCGGGTCGGTCAGGTCGCGGCCGTCACGGAACACCGCATCGAGCACCACGGAGGCGGCCTGCCGGCCGCTCCCCGCCGCGATGATCAGGCGCAGCGCCGCGAGTGGGTTGAAGGGATGCGCCGGAGGAAAGCTCAGCGGGATGCCCATCTGCCGCGCGCGCCAGAGCACGAAGCGGTAGGTGAAGCGCCGCTTGGAAGGAATCTCCGCGGGCCCCTTCTGCCCGAAGTGCGACAGCATGCCGGCCAGCAGCACCGGGACGAACCGGACCTCGACGTCCTCCGGCAGTCGCCCGAGATCATGAAAGCCGAGATAGGCGAAGGGCGAGATCACATCGAACACCCAGGAGACCGTATGACGCTCCGCCATGCCCGCTGCCTCAGACACGCACCACGAGCTTGCCGAAGTTCTCGCCGTTGAGGAGACCCATGAAGCCGCGCGGTGCATTCTCGAGGCCCTCGATGACTTCCTCGCGGTAGCGCACGCGGCCGGCGCGCAGCCACTCGCTCATGTCGCTCCTGAAGGCGGGAATGCGGTGGTAATGGTCGAAGATGATGAAGCCCTGGACCTTGACGCGCCGGCGCAGCACCGTGGAGAGGAGCGAGGGCGTGCGGTCGACGCCCTCGGGCAGCTTCTCCAGGTTGTACCAGGCGATCAGCCCGCAGAGCGGCACGCGCGCCCCGACGTTGAGGAGCGGCACCGCGGCGTACAGCACCTCGCCGCCGACGTTCTCGAAGTACACATCGATCCCTTTTGGACAGGCCACGGCGAGGCGCTCGCGCAGCTCCGGTGCCCTGTGATCGAGGCAGGCATCGAAGCCGAGCGTTTCGACGGCGTAGGCGCACTTGGCCGCGCCGCCCGCGACGCCCACCACGCGGCAGCCTTTGAGCTTCGCGATCTGTCCGACCACCGAGCCGACCGCTCCCGTCGCCGCACCGACTACCACCGTCTCCCCGGCCTTGGGCTCACCGATGTCGAGGAGACCGACGTAGGCAGTCAGACCCGGCATGCCGAGGACGCCGAGCGCATAGGATGGCCGCTCGAGCCCTGGGTCGATCCTGACGAGGTCGCGACCGTCCGAGACGCCGTAGTCCTGCCAGCCGACGTTGGCGACGACCAGCTCGCCGACCTGGTAGCCCGGATTGTTCGAGGTCTCGACCACGCTGACCGTCTGCGCGGTCATCGGCGCATCGACGGCGACCGGCGGGGCATAGGAGGGCGCATCGCTCATCCGCCCGCGCATGTAAGGGTCGAGCGAGAGAAAGCGCGTGCGCAGGAGCACCTGCCCCGCCGCCGGCACCGGCAGCGGCGTCTCCTCGAGGCGGAAGTCCTCGGCGACCGGCGCGCCGTGCGGGCGGCGTGCCAGGACGATGCGGCGGTTGCGCGCGCCGGCGCTCATCGCATGAACTCCAGCTCCACGCCCGGAGGCGCCGCCGCGTCGCGCGCGATGAAGAGATCGGCGAGCAGCTTCGCGCCCGGCTCGACGCTGTAGTGGCTGAAATCGCGCACGCCGGCCTCGTAGAGCACGCTGTCATCGATGAGGAAGCGGCCGCTGTACTCGCGCGCCGGCCTGGAGAAGATCACGTGGGCCGCGTCCGCCACGATCTCCGGCTTGCG
>DATMRG010000125.1:0-2170 GCA_035566495.1 Steroidobacteraceae bacterium
CGGCGGCGCACCCCAAGACGCAGAAGTGCCAGCTTTACAGTGTCAGCGAGCTCGCAAACTGCAGCGGCGCGTGCCACGTGTACAGCGACGCCAGTCTGACCACGATCGCGAAGAGTCAGCCGGGACCGCATCATCGGATCGTGGATGCCACGTTCAAACGCTGAGCGCCGGGCATCGCGGCTGCTGCTTGCCGCGCTCGCGGTGCTCGGCGCACTCCCGGCCGCGGCGCAGTTCGCCGGCGCCCCGCCCAACCGCCTGGTGAGCGTCATCGACGTCAGCCCGCACGACGATCAGGTCGACCTCACCATGGTCTTCAACTGCTCCATGCGCTTCGTGAGCAACCTGCCGGCGAGCGAAGGCCGGGTGGTGCGGATTCAGCTGCGCCCGCTGCCGGACTGCGGCCTGAGCCCACTCGCACTCATCCCTTCGGAAACGCCGTCGGTGCTCGGGGGCGCACCGTTCGTGAGCTCGGCGCAGCTCGACTCGACCGCGCCCGGCCAGGTCACGCTCACCATCGAGTTCCGGCAGAACGAGCAGTTCGTGATCGCACAGGGAGCCGACCCGCACGGGCTCAGGCTCCGGCTCATCAAGCCGAAGAGCCGCAAGACCGAGGTGCTCATCGGCCAGCCCGACGTCGTGGCGAGCTTCGCCGTCAACCTCGATTCGCAGCCCAAGCCCTTCACACAAACTGACATCGATCTGGCCCACGAGCGTCTCAAGGCACCGGTCTACGTATCGGAGGCCGTGATTCAGGACGAGAAGTGGTATCGCCTGCGCGCGGGGCCCATCGAGCGTCGCTCCGATGCCGACCGGTTGCTGAACCTCGCGCTGCAGAGCTATCCGCGCGCATGGCTGGCGCTCGGAGACGACACCGTCACCACCGCCGTCGAGACGGGCGGGCCGGCGTCGCAGGCGCTGCCGCCGGTCGAGCGGATCGGCAGCGATCCACCGCTGCCGGCGGCGGAGCTCAAGTCGCTCCTGGCCGAGGCGCGCACCGCCCTCGACAAGCACGACTACCCGCGCGCCATCACGCTGCTCACCAAGCTCCAGCGCCAGCCCGAATTCCCCGACCGCGCCAGCGCCCAGGAGCTGCTCGGGCTCGCGCGCGAGCGCGCCGGCCAGCTGGCGCACGCCAAGGCCGAGTACGAGGAGTATCTGCGCCGCTACCCGCAGGGCGAGGCCGCGCAGCGCATCGCGCTGCGGCTGCGTACGCTGCGGGCCGCCGAGGCGCTGGCACGCACCGGCCGTCAGCCGGCGGCCGAGACCCGCGGCTGGGAGGTGACCGGCGACTGGTCGCAGCTGTTCCGCTACGACGGCTCGAGCATCAGCAACGGCCCCCCGCCGCCCAATACCCAGACGGTGCCGCTGGCCTCCACCGCCACCGCCGAGAACGCCGTGTTCAATGACCTCGATCTGCTCGCGCGGCACCGCGGCGAGAGCCTCGACTGGATCGCGCGCCTCTCCGCCGGCTACGACAAGAGCTTCCAATCGAGCGCCGCGGCGCTCGGCAATCCGACGCGCGTCAGCCTCGCCTCCTTTGAGATGCTCGACCGCCCGCTCGGGCTGCTCGCGCGTGTCGGCCGGCAGGTGAGCGTCGAGGACGGCATCCTCGGCACCTTCGATGGACTCTTGGTTTCCTGGCGGTTCCGGCCCGCCTGGTCGGTCGATGCCGCCGCCGGCTACCCCGTCGAGCAGCTGATCCTCGCTCCGCAGACCCAGGAGCGCTTCGAGACCCTGGCGCTGCGCGTCGCGCCTCCCGGAGCGCACTGGGACGGGAGCGTGTTCGCCACGACCGCGGAGTTTCAGGGACTGAAGGACCGCCAGGCCGCCGGTTTCGAGGCGCGCTACGTCGGCGCCCTGGCCTCGCTCGTGAGCGTCGTCGATTACGACACCTTCTACCATTCGCTCAACACCGCGAGTCTCATCGGCACGTTGCAGCTGCCCGCGCGCTGGAACGTGAGCTTCGACGCCGAGCGTCGCAACTCCCCGGTCCTTACGACGCGCGACGCGCTCGTCGGTCAGACCTTCACCGACATCGCGCAGCTCGAGCAGGCGTTCACCGCGCAGCAGATCTATCAGCTGGCGCGCGACCGCACGCCCGTCACCTCCGACTACAGCCTGACCGCCACCCGGCCGCTCGGTCTGCGCTTTCAGGTCACCGCCATCGTCA
>DATMRG010000126.1:0-10639 GCA_035566495.1 Steroidobacteraceae bacterium
CGCCGAGCCCAGGAGATCACTCAACACGTGCGCCCTTGCGCCGCGCTCGTTGAGCGTGCGGCCGCGCGCGAGCGCGACCAGGGCCGCGAGGTTGGCGGCGCCGCCGATCAGAGCGATGGCGAGCATCAGCCGTCCGTTGACTTCGGGGGGGGACATCATGCGCAGCAGCGCCTCGTAGACCACCCAGGCGGTGAGGAGGAGCAGTAGCTGGCCGTTCACGAAGGCGGCGAGCGGCTGATAGCGGCGATGGCCGTAGGTGCGGCGCACGCTGGCGGGCCGCCGGCCGACGCGGATGGCGACGATGGCGAGTACCAGCGAGGCCGAGTCGGCCAGCATGTGTGCCGCCTCGGCGAGCAGCGCAATCGAATTGGCGAAGTAGCCGCCGAGCGCCTCGACCAGCGTGAAGCAGCCGAGGATCGCGAGCGCGATGGTAAGGCGGCGCTCGCCCGCCTCGCTCCCGTGAGAGTGACCGGCGTGGCCGTGATCGTCGTGATCGTGGTGGCGGTGGCCGGCATGCCGCGTGTGGTTCGACGTGGGCCCGGCCGTGTGGGCGTGCGCGCGCTGCTGCTGTGGTCCCATCCTGCCGGGCACGATACGACGGCCCGGTGGCGCGGGCAAGGGCAGGCGTCGCCCCGGGGGTTATACGGTAGGGGGGTATGGGACTTGCAGGTATGGACCGGGGCGGCGCGCGTTCCTATGCTCCCGGGTGAGGCGAAACGTGAAGCGGGTCCTAAAGGGGACCGCCGCCCGTGCCGATCGCGGACGAGGACTCGAGCCGTCGAAGGCTGCACGGTGCGGCCAGGGAGCAAGTGTGCTGCGTTTACTGCGACTTATTGCCATGGACTCCCGCAACGCCACCGCGCGCCACGGGCTTTCCCGGCTCCTCGGCTACGGACGCGACCTGATGCTGGCCGCCTGGGCCATCGGGGTCCTGGCCTTCTGCGTGCTCGGACTCGCCGGCGCGATGCGCTGAGGGCCGGCCCGGCCGCCAAAACCGGCGCTCGAGCTTTGGGGCTATCCTTGCGAGGGTGAGCACCCAACTCGACCTGGTTGCAATCGGGCGTGTCAGCGTCGACCTGTACGGCCAGCAGGTCGGCAGCCGGCTCGAGGACATCGCCACCTTCGCCAAGGCGGTGGGCGGCTCGCCGGCCAACGTCGCCATCGGCGCCGCCCGCCTCGGGCTCAGGTCGGCGCTCATCACCCGGGTCGGGGATGAGCCGATGGGGCGCTTCGTGCGCGAGCAGCTCGCGCGCGAGGGGGTCGAGACACGGAGCGTGCACGTCGATCCCCAACGGCTCACCGCGCTCGTGCTGCTGAGCGTGCGCGACGCCGAGACCTTCCCGCTCATCTTCTACCGCGAGAACTGTGCCGATGCCGCGCTGTCGCCTGCGGACATCGACGCGAGCCTGATCGCCTCCGCCCGGGCGGTGCTCGTGACCGGCACGCATTTCTCGCTCCCGGCGGGTGCCGAGGCGCAGAGCGCCGCTGTGCGCATCGCCAAGGCGCACGGACGCCGAGTGATCCTCGACATCGACTACCGGCCGAATCTCTGGGGCCTCGGCGGCCACGATGCGGGACAGAGCCGCTACGCGCGCTCGGCGCGCGTTACGGAGGCCCTCGCCACGGTGCTGCCCGAATGCGATCTGATCGTCGGCACCGAGGAGGAGATGCACATCGCCGCGGGCCGTGAGGACACTCTCGAGGCCATCCGGCACATCCGGGCGCTCTCGCCCGCGGTGATCGTCTGCAAGCGCGGCGCCCGTGGCTGCGTGGTGTTCGCGGGGCCGACGCCATCGCGCATCGAGGATGCGCTGGTCGCACCGGGCCTCGACATCGAGGTCTACAACGTGCTCGGGGCGGGCGATGCCTTCCTGGCGGGATTTCTCCTCGGGTATCTCCGTGATGAGCCGCACGCGGCGAGCGCGCGCTACGCCAACGCCTGCGGCGCGCTCGCGGTGTCGCGCCTGCTGTGCTCGCCGGCGTTCGCCTCGCGCGCGGAGCTCGACTACCTCCTGACCCACGGCAGCCGCCAGCGGAGGCTGCGCGAGGATCCCGAGCTCGCACACCTGCACCGCGTCACGACGCGCGGCCGCGGCCCGGCGACGCTCTGCGCACTGGCGGCTTCCGGACCGCTCGCGCCGGCCGTGATGGAGGCTGCCGTTCGGGTTGCGGACGGTCGCGAGGGTTTCGGGCTCAGGCTCGAGGGCGCCGCCGGCCTCACGGCGCAGCCGGCGGCAGAGCGCGGGGGGCTCTGGGTGGCCAGAGCGGTTGAACGACCCGGCTCGCGGCCGCTCGAATTCCAGGGCGGCGCGAGCCTCGCGACGGCGCTCAACGAATGGCCGACCGGCCTGGTCGTCGCCTGCCGCTGTCAGTACCGCCCCGAGGATCCGAGTGAGCTCCGCGAGGCGCAGGAGCGCGAGCTCGTGCGGCTCGCGACGGCTTGTCAGGCGCAGGACCGGGAGCTGCTGCTCGAGATTCGCGCGGCGGCTGGCGCTGCCATCCTGTCGCGTCTCTACGAGCTCGGGGTCCGCCCCGACTGGTGGTCGCTCGAAGCGCCAGCGGACGCGGCCGCCTGGGAGCAGTGTGCGCGCGTAATCGGCACCCACGACCCTTACTGCCGCGGAGTGCTGCTCGCCCTCGAGGCGCCGGCCGAGGCCGCGGCGCGGGCGCTCGGGGTAGCCGTCGCGGCTCCTGTCGTGCGCGGCTTCATCGCGGGCGGTAGCATAGCCGCCGATCTCGAACCGGCGTGGCGCTCGGGGCAGATGTCCTCCGAGTCGGTGAGCGCGGAGATCGCGCGGCGTTTTCGCACACTGATCGAAGTCTGGAGCGGGCATTGACGGCAACTCGGCTCACGGTGGCGCAGGCCCTGGTGCGGGCAATGACGTGCCAATGGACCGAGGTCGGCGGTTCTCCTCAGCGGCTCTTCGCCGGCGTCTGGGCGATCTTCGGACACGGTAACGTGGCGGCGCTCGGTGAGGCGCTGTACGCGGCGCGCGAGGATTTGCCGACGCTGCGCGCCCACAACGAGCAGGCGATGGGCCACGCCGCCATCGCCTACGCCAAGGCCTCGCAGCGGCGCCGCATGATGGCGTGCACGACCTCGATCGGGCCCGGCGCGACCAATCTCGTGACCGCGGCGGCGCTCGCCCACGTCAACCGCCTGCCGGTGCTGCTGCTTCCGGGTGATGTGTTCGCGAGCCGTATTCCCGACCCGGTGCTGCAGCAGATCGAGGACTTCGGCGACGGACTCGTCACCGCCAACGACTGTCTGCGGCCGGTGTCACGCTACTTCGACCGCATCACGCGGCCCGAGCAACTGGTGCCGGCGTTTCAGCGCGCGATGCAGGTGCTCATGGATCCGGCGGGCTGCGGCCCCGCGACACTCGCGCTCTGCCAGGACGTACAGGCCGAGGCCCACGACTGGCCGCAGAGCCTGTTCGAGGAGCGCATGTGGATTCCACGGCGCCCGCCACCCGATCCGCGCGAGCTCGCGCAGGCGATCGCGGTGCTGCGTGCGGCGCGCCGCCCACTCGTCGTCTGCGGCGGCGGCGTCGTGTACTCGGAGGCGGGCGCAGCCCTGCGCGCCTTCTGCGAGCGGCACGGGGTGCCCTGCGCCGAGACGCAGGCCGGCAAGTCCGCGTTGCCGGCGGGCCACGCGCTGAATCTCGGCGGCATCGGCGTGACCGGTACCGCCGCCGCCAACACCCTGGCCGGCGAGGCGGATGCGATCCTCGCGGCCGGCACGCGCCTCTCGGACTTCACGACCGGGTCCGCCGCGCTCTTGCAGGCGTCCGGGCGGCGGATCGTCAGCCTCAACGTGCAGCCCTTCGACGCCGGCAAGTACCAGGCACTGCCGCTCGTCGCGGATGCGCGCGAGGGTCTCACGCGCCTGAGTGAGGGGCTCGGGGACTGGCGCGCGGCACCCGCGTGGACCGGGCGGGCAGAGAGCCTGCGCGCCGAGTGGCTGCGCGCCGCCGCGGCGTTCACCGCGGCTCCGGCCGGCTCCACCCTGCCATCGGACGCGCAGGTGATCGGCGCAGTGCAGAGGGCTGCTCAGGCTTCCGACATCGTGGTGTGCGCCGCCGGCGGCCTTCCCGGTGAGCTGCACCGGCACTGGCAGGCCGGCGAGCCGGGCGGCTATCACCTCGAGTACGGCTACTCGTGCATGGGCTACGAGATCGCCGGCGCGCTCGGCGTGAAGCTCGCGCATCCCGGGCGCGAGGTGATCGTCATGGTGGGTGATGGCTCGTATCTGATGCTGAACAGCGAAATTGCGACCTCGGTGCGCCTCGGGGCGCGGCTCACCATCGTGCTGCTCGACAACGGCGGTTTTGGCTGCATCGAGCGGCTGCAGCGCTCGACCGGCAACGCGAGCTTCAACAATCTGCGCGCGCCAGGGAGCGTCGATCTCGTCGCGCATGCGCACAGCCTCGGCGCGCTCGCGCGCCGCGTGCAGGATACCGCCGGGCTCGAGAGCGCCCTGGCGGCGGCTCGCCGCGCCGATCGCACCACGGTAATCCTGATCGAGACCGACCCCGCCGCCAGCACCACCGCCGGTGGCTGCTGGTGGGATGTGCCGGTTGCGGAAGTGTCCGGGCGCGCCGAAGTCGAGGCGGCGCGCGCGGCGTATGCGGCCGCCGTCCGGCGGCGCGATGAAGAGTGAGCCATGAAGGTCCGCCTCGGCGCCAACCCCATCATCTGGTCGAACGACGACCTGCGCGAGCTCGGCGCCGACATCACGCTCGAGACCTGCCTCGCCCAGGCGCGGGCGGTGGGCTTCGAGGGCATGGAGCTCGGACACAAATTCCCGCGCGAGCCGCGGGCGCTCGGCGCCGTGCTGGACCGTTTCGGGCTGCGGTGCGTGTCGGGCTGGTATTCGGCGGAGCTCCTCGTCTGGGGAGCACGCGAGGAGCTGACGCGGCTGCGTCCGCACCTCGAGCTCCTCAAGGCCATGGGGAGCACGGTGCTGGTGTTGGCCGAGGTGAGTAACGCAGTACACGGCGACCTGCAGCGACCGCTGTCGGAGCGGCCGCTGCTCACCGCGCGCGACTGGCGCGAGCTCGGACAGCGGCTCACGGAAGTAGCCGCGGCGACCCAGGCGGAAGGAGTGCGGCTCGCCTACCACCATCACATGGGTACGGTGGTGCAGAGCGAGGAGGACATCGACGCGTTGATGGCCGCCACCGGGCCCGAGGTCGGCCTGCTGCTCGACACCGGGCATGCCGCGTTCGCCGGGGCGAGCCCCGCGGCCCTGGCGCGGCGCTATGCGCCCCGGATCGTGCACGTGCACGCCAAGGATGTGCGCTCCCAGGTGGCGGAGCAGGCGCGCAGCGGCAACTGGAGCTTCCTGCGCGCGGTGCTGGCCGGCGTATTCACGGTGCCCGGGGACGGCAGCGTCGCCTTCGAGCAGGTGTTCGCCGAGCTCGGCGACTACTCCGGCTGGGTGGTGCTCGAGGCCGAGCAGGATCCCAGGGTCGCCGATCCCCTGACCTACGCGACGCTCGGCTACCGCAACCTCCAGCGCCTCTTGGCCGGGAGCGTCCGATGAGCTCGAAACTCCTCGTCAGGCCCGATCTTTCGGCTAACGGGCCGCAGGTGCACGAGATCACGCCGGCGAGTGCCGGCTGGCGCTATGTCGGCTTCGAGGCGTTCGATCTCGCTCCGGGCCAGGTGCTCGTGCGCGAGCTGCCGAATCGCGAGCAGTGCCTGGTGCTGCTCTCGGGCCGCGCCGGCGTGCGCGTGGCGCATCAGGACTTCGGCACCATCGGCGCGCGGGACAACCCCTTCGCCGGCAGGCCGTTCGCGGTCTACGTGCCGCCGCGAGCCGAGGTGCGCGTGACGGCCGTGACCCAGTGCGAGCTCGCGGTGGGCTCGGCTCCGGCTGAGGGCCGCCACGGCCCGCGCCTCATCCGGCCCGAGGAGGTGAAGGAGGAGGTCAGGGGCACGGGCACCAACACCCGCTACGTGTACGACATACTGCCCGAGAGCGCCGCGGCCGAGTCGCTGCTGGTGGTCGAGGTGCGTACGCCCGGGGGCCACTGGTCGAGCTACCCGCCCCACAAGCACGACCGCGCCGAGGGCGGCGAGAGTCAGCTCGAGGAGATCTAATCACCGCCTGTCGCGCCCGGGCGGCTTTGCCTTCCAACGCGTCTTCACCGACGACCGCTCACTCGATGAGACGATGGCGGTCGAGGATCGTGACCTCGTGCTGGTGCCGCGCGGCCACCACCCGGTGAGCGCGCCGCACGGCTTCGATCTCTACTACCTGAATGTCATGGCGGGACCCGTGCGGCGCTGGCGCATCAGCTACGCGCCGGGCTATGAGTTCCTGACCAGGCGCTGACGAGCGGAGCACCATGGCGACGGTGGGCATGGCGGTACTCGGTTGCGGGCGCATCGGCCGCCTGCACGCACGCAATCTCGCGCGGCACGCGCGCGTGCGGCTGGCCGCGGTGTTCGACGTCTCGGCGGAAGCGGCGCAGCAGACCGCGGCCGAGCTCGGCGTGCGCAGCGCGCGCACGGTGGAGGAGCTTTGGGACGACCGCAACGTGCGCGCGGTGGTGATCGCTACTCCCACGGACACTCACGTGCCGCTCATCGTCGCGGCGGTGAAGGCCGGCAAGGCCGTGTTCTGTGAGAAGCCGATCGACATGAGCCTCGAGCGGGCGCGCGCCTGCTGGAACGAGATCGCCGCCGACCACCCCCTGGTGATGATCGGCTTCAACCGCCGCTTCGACCCCTCGTACCGGGCATTGCGCGAACGGCTCAAGCTCGGGGAAATCGGCCGGCTCGAGCTCGCGGTCATCACCAGCCGCGATCCCGCGCCGCCACCCGTCGGCTACCTGCAGAGCTCGGGCGGCCTGTTCCGCGACATGACCATCCACGACTTCGACATGGCGCGCTACCTGGCGGGCGACATCGCCAAGGTGCATGCCTTTGGCGCCAACCTGGTGGATGCCGAGATCGGCAAGCTCGGCGACATCGATACCTGTGCGCTGTCGCTGCGCGCGAAGTCCGGGGCCCTCATCCAGATCAACAACAGCCGCCGCTGCGTGTACGGCTACGATCAGCGCATCGAGGCCTTCGGGCCGGGCGGCATGCTGCAGGCGGGGAATCGCCACGAGACCTCGGTCGCCGCGTGGAATGGCGAGCGCACCGGCGGGCGCGACCTGGTGCTGCACTCCTTCATCGAGCGCTACGCGCAGGCCTATGAGTCCGAGATGGACGCGTTCGTGAATGCGCTCGCCGAAGGGCGGCCGATGAGCCCCGACTTCCACGATGGGGTCGAGGCACTGCGGCTCGCGGTGGCGGCCGGGGAGAGCCTGCGCACCGGGCGAGTGGTCGACGTCGGCGGGTAGTTATCAGGCTCGTACCGGCCGCAGATTCAGGCGCGCGCGCGTCTCCGCGGCCGACAGCACCCGCGCGCCGAGCAGCTCGACGATCCTGACGGCGCGCTCGACCAGCTGCGCGTTGGTCGCCGGCACGCCCTTCTCGAGATAGAGGTTGTCCTCGAGGCCGACCCGCACATTGCCCCCGAGCAGCACCGCCTGGGCGACCATCGGCATCTGCAGCCGCCCGACCCCGAAGGCGGACCACAGCACCCCGGGCGGCAGCGCGTCGCGCATCGCCAGCATCGCCTGCGCCGTCGCCGGCGCGCCGTACTTGATCCCGAGGCAGAGCTGAAACAGGGCCGGCGGCGTGATCAGGCCTTCGCTGATCAGCTGCCGCGCGAGCTCGATGTGGCCGAGCTCGAAGACCTCGATCTCCGGCCGCACCTCGCGCGCGCGGTATTCCGCGGCGATCGCGCGCAGGTAGCGCGGCGTGGTGCCATAGAGGGACTCGTCGAAGTTCAGCGAGCCGCAGTCGAGGCTGCCGATCTCGGGCCGAAGCTCGAGGATGTGGGCCACGCGCTCGCGTGGACCGACGAAGTCGGTTCCCTTGCCAAAGCGCAGCGGCGCCGCGTCGGGCCCGAACATGAGATCGCCGCCCATGCCGCCGGTCAGATTGAGGATGACCTCGGCGCTCCCGGCGCGGATGCGCTCGACGACTTGGGCGTAGAGCGCCGGGTCGCGGCTCGGCGCGCCACTGGCGGGATCGCGTACGTGAATGTGCACGATGGCCGCGCCGGCCGCGTGCGCCTCGAGCGCCGCGCCGGCGATCTCCGCCGGCGTCACCGGAACGTGCGGACTCTTTCTGACCGAGTCCCCCGAGCCGGTCACGGCGCAGGTGACGAAAACCGCCTCGCTCGGCACGGGCTCGCTCCGCCAGTCTGAGGAGGCGGGCAGCATAGCGTCAAAGCCGTCAGAATAGGCACTCAGGCAAGGCGCGCGCACGAGGGGGTCATGGCTCGAAACCGTTCGGTCGGCTGGGGGATGGGCGCGCTGCCGCGCATCGCGCGCGGCGAGGGGAGCTATCTCTATGACACCGCGGGCCGGCGCTACCTCGATGGTTCGGGCGGTCCGGCCGCATTCAGCATCGGCCACGGCAACCGCGAGGTCAACGCGGCGATCGCCGCGCAGCTCGAGCAGGTGGCCTGCGGGTACCGCTACCTCTTCACGAGCGACCCGCTCGAGGAGCTCACGCGCCTCTTGCTCGCCCTCTCGGGCTCCGAGTTCGGACACATCGTTTATTCCGGCAGCGGCTCGGAGGCGGTGGAGTCGGCGCTGAAGGTGGCGCTGCAGTATTGGGAGGCACGCGGCTTTCCGCGCAAGAAGCACTTCATCGCCCGCGAGCGCTCCTACCACGGCAATACTCTCGGCGCCCTGTCGGTGTCGGGATTCCTCGAGCGCCGGCGTCCCTTCGAGGGAAGCCTGCTCGACGCCTCATTTGTTTCCGCCGCCAACACGTACCGGCCGCTCGCGGGACTCGAGGCTCCGGCGCTGGTCGCGGCGCTCGCCGCCGAGCTCGACGCCAGGATCGGGGCGCTCGGCGCCGAGCGCGTGGCCGCGTTCATCTACGAGCCCGTGGTCGGGGCGGCGGGCGGGGCAGTGCCGGCACCCGAGGGCTACGCCCGCGCGGTGCATGAAGTGTGCGCGCGGCACCAGGTGCTGGTGATCGCGGACGAGGTGATGTGCGGCGCAGGCCGCTGCGGCACCTGGCGCGCGCTCGCACACGATCAGGCAGTGCCCGACATCATGGCCGTCGGCAAGGGACTCGCCGGAGGCTACATCCCGCTCGCCGCGACGATTCTCGCGCGTAAGGTGGGCGAGGCGATTCTTGCCGAGCACGGCGCCATCCTCACCGGGCACACCTACTCCGGCCACACCGCCGCCTGTGCCGCCGCGCTGGCGGTCCAGCGCATCATCCAGCGCGAGGAGCTGGTCGCGCGGGTGCGCACGCGTGGCGAGCGGCTGCGCGGCGAGCTGCATGCGGCGCTCGCGAGATTCGCCGAGGTTGGCGACGTGCGCGGCCGCGGCTATCTCATCGGTGTCGAGTTCGTGCGCGATCGCACGAGCCGCGAGCCGCTGCCGGCGGAGCGCGCTTTCAGCCAGACGCTCGGGCGGCGCGCGTTCGACGACGGGCTCATCATCTATCCGTGTGCCGGCAACGTCGGCGGTGCTGCCGGCGACACGGTGATCGTCGCGCCTCCCTACAACGCGAGCGACGGCGAGCTCGCCGAGCTCGTCGCGAAGCTGAGCGGCGCCATCGAGCGCACGCTCGCGGGAGGGTGAGTCCCGCGGGCGTGTGCGGCTGTGCCTTCCGGACCTTAGAAGCGCTGCCCGACGGTGAGGGCGATGGTGCGCGGCTGGGTCGGAATGATGTACGGCTGCGGTCCGCAGGTGGTGGTCGCGCACTCGACGAAGCGCGTGAGCTGCGCGCGCTTGTCGAGCACGTTGGTGAGCGCCAGCTTGAACCAGAAGTTGTTGTGCTCGGCGCCGCCCGTCAGATCGAACAGCGCGTAGGCCGGCATCGGACCGAGCGCGATCTGGTCGATGAGCCGGAGCAGCGGCTCGGTCTGGGTCTGATACATGCCCGAGGCCTGCACGTTGGCGTCCCAGCCGCCCACCGCCCAGGTATAGCGCGCCACCAGATTCATCTTGAACTTCGGTGCCACCGGCAGCTGCGTGCCGGAGGGCGCCTCCGGCCCGTTGGGCGCCAGGATGCCATCCGCGTAGGTATTGACCTGGTTCGGGCAGTCGGTCGAGAGGGTCGTGGTGCCGGGGATGGTCGCCGCCGGACCGCAGTAATTGGCGGTCGTCACCGCGTGCAGATAGGTCGCGCCGCCCGAGATCAGCAGGTTGCTGCTCGCCGCCCACTCGAGCTCGGTCTCGACGCCCTTGATCTGCGCCGAGGCCGCGTTCTGCACCACCGTGACGCTGTTGGGCCCCAAGAACAGGAACTGGAAGTTGTTCCAGTTCTCGACGAACAGCGCGCCGTTCCAGCGCACCGTGTGATCGTCGCTGGTCGTCTTCCAGCCGAGCTCCCAGTTGGTGAGGAAGTCGGCCTTGTAGGGCGGGAAGACGGCGTTGATGGCCGGATCGAACACTCGATTCACGCCGCCCGGACGGAAGCCGGTCGACCAGGTGAAGTAGACCAGCTTGCGCGGGTCGATCTTGTAGGTGAGGTTCGCCTTGTAGGTACGGCCGTTGTCGGACACCGTCGAGTTGAGATCCGTGCAGGGCGCGCCGTGGAATGGCGC
>DATMRG010000127.1:0-2966 GCA_035566495.1 Steroidobacteraceae bacterium
GTGGTCGCGACCACCAGCGCCGGCGTGGCCGCGACGCTCGGCTATGAGGACCAGGAGGGTGCGCCGGCCGATGAGATGCTCGCCGCGGCCGCGCGGATAGCAAGGGGCGTCGAGGTGCCCGTGACCGTCGACGCCGAGGCCGGCTACGGGATGCAGCCCGCCGAGCTGGTCGCTGCGCTGCGGAGCGCCGGGGCCGCCGGCTGCAACCTCGAGGACACCGACCACACCGTCGGCGGCCTCCGCGATCCCGACCACCACGCGCAATGGCTCCGGGCGGTCCGCCAGGCCGCGTCGGCGGACGGCTACCGGCTCGTGATCAACGCCCGGGTTGATGTCTTCCTCGGTCCCTTCCTCGCCGGCGCCGGCCCCGGGACCCAGGAGGGGCTCGTTCCTGAGGCGGTCCGGCGCGCGAATGCCTACCTCGAGGCCGGCGCCGACTGCGTGTACCCGATCGTCCTATGGGAGACGGACGCGCTGCACCGCTTCACCTCGGAAGTCCGCGGCCCGGTGAACGTCGCACGCCTGCCGCAGATGCCGTCGCTCGCCCAGCTGGCCGCCGCGGGCGTAGCGCGCGTGAGCTGGGGGCCCTTCCTGTACCTCGACGCGATGGCTCGCTTCTCCGAACAGCTCGCCTCGCTTCAGGAGTGAGAATGGGCCGCTGATTCAGGCGATGCGCCAGCAGCGACAGGTGAACCCGCAGGTTGGCGTCGGTGATCTGGGTCTGACCGGCTAGGCGGGCAAAGCGGCGTGCTCCGCGCCCGGGAGCGCCCTCCGGAGCTCTTTGCGCGAACTGATACCGAGCTTCGGGAACACCTTGTGCAGGTGATACTCGACCGTGCGCGGGCTGATGAACAGCTGGGCGCCGATCTCCGGGTTCGTGTGCCCCTGGGCCGCGAGCCGGGCGACCTGCGCCTCCTGCGCGGTGAGCTCGTCGAGCGTCTCGACGGTACGTTTGCGTACCGTCTCGCCGGTGGCCGATAGTTCGTGACGAGCGCGCTCGGCGAACGCTTCCGCGCCCATGCGGCTGAACATCTCGTGGGCAACTCGCAACTGCTCGCGCGCGTCCGCACGACGGTTCTCACGACGCAGCCACTCGCCGTACAGGAGCCGACTGCGCGCGAGCTCGACCGCCGCGCGGCTGCGGGCGAGCCGCTCGACCGACTCGCGGTAGAGGGACTCGTCGTCGCTCAGCAGCGCACGGCAGCGCGCTTCGGTGCCGAGCGCCCATTCGGTGCCGCTCGCCCGCGTGCGCTCGCTCAGCCGGTCGAGCGCAGCGGCGGCCTCGTCCGGCCGCCCGCCGCGGACGCCAGCCTCGATCAGCTCGACCAGGGCCCAGCCGTACGCGATGACGTCCTCGTGCTCGCAGGCCCGCCGTGCGGCCGCGAGCGCCTCGCCGTAGAGGCCTTGACTGTTGTACAGCAACGCGTAAAGCCACGAGGCCAGTCCGAGCGCCGACCCCTCGCCTCGCTCGGTCACATTCCGCAAGCCCCATTCGAGCAGCGACAGCGCCTGCGCCTGATCGCCGCGCGCCACGAGCAGCGTGCTCGCCGCGTACCTGAGCGGCGGGATTCCGGTCGCCTGCGTGATCGGATCGACCTCGGCGATCAGCTCTGCGGCGGTAGTGAACGCCCCCGAATGCACGTTGAACGCGGCGAGGTAATTGAGCGCGTTCGGGAGCAGGTGGAGCGCGCCGGTCTCGCGCGCCAGGCGCACGCCGCAGGTCGCGAGCACGTGCCAGAGTTCGTCGTCCCAGAGATCCTGCGCGAGGCGGCACGCCAGCCACAGCCACCGTCTATCCTCGCCGCCGCCGTCGGGTTCGCCGAACGCACGCAGCGCCCGCGAAAGCGGCTCGACCGACGCCGCGTACCCCTCGGTGAACCGGGTCACGAGGGCGTCGAGGAGCCGGTCGGCCGGCCCGGGGCCGGAATCCGGTTCGACGCGCGCGCCGCCTCGGCCACCTCATGCACATCCGGGCCGGTGCCGAGGCGCCCGGCGAACATCGCCGCCGCGATCGCCTCGAGATAGGTCTCGCGGGCCAGCGCGGCGTCCAGGGGATCGAGCCGCCTGGCCGCCTCGAGCAGCAGCGGCGGCGCGTCGCGCCCGCGCCGGCTGGCGAACGCGATCTGCGCGCGCAACCGTTCCAGCCGCGCCCGCTGGAGTTCGTCGACCGGCCCGAGCTCGGCGGCGGCCAGCAGGTCGGACGCGGACACCGCATCGGCGATGTCGAGCTTGGCCTGGGCCGCGGCGAGCGAGCGCTTGGCGCGCATGACGGGATCTGGCGTCAGCTCGGCGGCACGCTGCAGGAACGCTGCGGCCGCCGACAGCCCTCCGCGCGCCTGCGCCCGATCGGCCGAACGCTCCAGCTCGCCGGCTACGGCCTCGTCGGGACCTTCGGCCGCGCGAGCGCGGTGCCACGCCCGGCGATCCGGGTCCAGCAGCGCGTCGGTCACATCCGCGAGCGCCCGATGGACCTCGCGTCGCTCCGGCGCGGACGCGGCCCGGTACGCGGCCGATCGGACGAGCGGATGGCGGAACCGCACGCGCGCGCCGATCTCGACCAGGCCTGCCGCCTCGGCCGGTTCCGCCGCCTCGGGCCCGATACCGAGCCGCTCGGCCGCGCGCCACAGCAGCGGCACGTCGCCGACCGGCTCCGCCGCCGCCAGCAGGAGCAGGCGCCGGGTCCCGGCCGGGAGCAGCGTCAGCTGGTCTACGAAGCCCTGCTCGATGCGGCTGGTCAGCACCATCTCCACGGGCAGCCCGAATCCGCCCGCCAGGGGCTTTTCCCCGCGCGGCAGCTCGAGCAGCGCGAGCGGGTTGCCGCCGGCCTCGCCGAGGATCCGGTCTCGCACCCGCGGGTCGAGCGGCCCGGGGATCGTCGCGTCCAGCAGCTGGCGGGCGTCGGCGGCGACCAGGCCCTCGATCACGAGCTCCGGCAGCCCTTCGAGCTCGTGCTCGTCGCCGGACGC
>DATMRG010000128.1:0-6315 GCA_035566495.1 Steroidobacteraceae bacterium
ACCACCCTCGCTCTGCCCTCGCGCCGCATCGACGTGCACGCTTCGGGCCTCGACACGATTCTCTCCGCCGAGACCAAGGACCGCACGCGCGTGGTGCTGAACCTCGACAAACTCGTGCCCTACGACACGCGCGTCGACGGCAACAACATCGTCGTGACGCTCGGCAGCGGCGCCGCCGCGGCCGCGGTCGCCACCCGCGCGCCGAGCGTCGTCAGCAGCGGCGGCAGCGTGGTTGCCAGCGGCAGCACCGGCGCGCGCGAGCTGCGCTCGATCGACTTCCGCCGCGGCACCGACGGTGCCGGCCGGATCGTCGTCAAGCTCTCCGACCCGCACATCCACATCAGTCTCAAGCAGGTCGGCAACCAGATCGTGGTCGACTTCACCGACGCCGGCGTGCCCGCCAACCTGCTGCGCCGCTACGACGCCACCGACTACGGCACCCCGGTGCAGGGCTTCGACGTGACGCGCGTCGGCAACGGCGCCCGCATCGCCATCAACGCCAACGGCGACTTCGAGCAGCTCGCCTACCAGTCGGATGACCAGTACGTGGTGGAAGTGGCGCAGCGCCGCAAGGCCAATGCCGCGATCGAGGAGAAGCCGGTGTACACCGGCGAGCGCCTGACGCTCAACTTCCAGGACATCGACACGCGCGCGGTGCTGCAGCTGCTCGCCGATGCCAGCGGCCAGAACATCGTGGTGAGCGACTCGGTCACGGGTAACGTGACGCTGCGCCTGCAGAACGTGCCGTGGGATCAGGCGCTCGACATCGTGCTCAAGACCAAGGGGCTCGACAAGCGCAAGGACGGCAACGTCATCATCGTCGCCCCGCAGGCCGAGCTCGCGACGCGCGAGAAGGCCGAGCTGGCCGCCCGTAAGGACGTGCAGGAGCTCGCGCCGCTGCGCTCCGAGTACCTGCAGGTCAACTACGCCAAGGCGCAGGATATGGCGGCGCTCATCAAGTCGCAGAACAACTCGCTCCTGTCCGCACGCGGCAGCGTGGCGGTCGATGAGCGCACCAACACCCTGCTGCTGCTCGACACCTCCGATAAGCTCGCGGACATCCGCCGCCTGGTCGCGACCCTCGACATCCCGGTGCGGCAGGTGCTGATCGAGTCGCGCATCGTTATCGTCAATAACGACTTCCAGCGTCAGCTCGGTGCGATCTTCGGCATCACGGCGTTTCACCAGAACGGCAACACGCTCTATAACACCACCGGCACGGCCGCGGGCATCGACACCCAGGCGAACACCTTCATCAACGGGCAGAACGCGATCAACAACGCGATCAACGCCGGTACGACGCCGGTGCCACTGTCGACCTACGGCATCCCGGCGGCGGCCAACAGGTACAACGTCAACCTGCCGGTGACCAGCGCCGCCGGCTCGCTCGGGCTGGGCCTGGTCGCCAACAACATCCTGGTCGACCTCGAGCTCTCGGCCGCGCAGGCCGAGACCCAGGCGAACATCATCTCCTCGCCGCGCGTCATCACCGCGAACCAGAAGGAGGCGACGATCGAGCAGGGCATCGAGATCCCGTACCAGCAGTCGGCCTCGAGCGGCGCGACCACCATTCAGTTCAAGAAGGCGGTGCTGTCGCTCAAGGTAACCCCGCAGATCACCCCGGACAGCCGCATCATCCTCGACCTCGACGTGCGCGACGACTCGGTCGGCACCATCGTGGTCGCCTCGGGCGGGGTAAACGTGCCCACGATCAACACCCGCGAGATCACCACCCAGGTGCTCGTGAACGACGGCCAGACCGTGGTGCTCGGCGGCATTCTCCAGACCACCCAGCGCGAGGACGACAAGAAGGTGCCGTACCTCGGCGACATCCCGATCCTCGGGCACCTGTTCAAGAGCACCGACCACACCGACGACAAGGACGAGCTGATGATCTTCATCACCCCGAAGATCGTCCGCGAGGGCGTGAACGTCACCAACTGACGCTCGCTGTCAAGCTGATGCACGACCGCGGCCGCCCTCGAGGCGGCCGTGGCGTTTTTGGAGCGGCGGCTCTTCGGTATCCTCTGCCGCAGGATGCTCGGCAAGATCAACGTATTCCTCATAGGTCCCATGGGCTCGGGCAAGACCGCGGTCGGCCGGGCGCTCGCGCGCGCGCTCGGGCTGCCCTTCCATGACAGCGACGCCGAGGTCGAGCGGCGCACCGGGGTCGACATCCCATACATTTTCGAGAGGGAGGGCGAGGCGGGCTTTCGCGCGCGCGAGCGCGAGGCCATCGAGGCGCTGACCCAGCTCGAGGGCATCGTACTCGCCACCGGGGGCGGCGCGGTGCTCTCGCCCGAGAACCGCCGGCATCTCGCCGGGCGCGGCCGCGTCGTCTACCTCGAGACCTCGGTGACGCAGCAGGCCGACCGCGTCCGTCACGGGCGCAACCGCCCGCTGCTTCAGCAGGGCGACATCGCCGGGCGCCTGGGCGCGCTCATGGACGTCCGCTCCCCGCTCTACAGCGAGATCGCCGACCTCACCGTCTCGACCGCCGGCCGCCGCGTCCCGGCGGTCACCGAGGAGATCCTGAGACTGCTCAGGCAGGCGCCCGCGGCGCGCTGAGGGGAGGCTCCCGGTATACTGCCGCGGGCGCGAATTGCCCCACGCTTTGCTCTGACCTCCCGCGCGCAGTGGACACTCTCAAGGTCGAACTCGGCAGCCGCAGCTACCCGATCCTGATCGGCGCGGGCCTCCTCGCCCAGGCGGAAGTCCTGCGGCCGCTCGTGCCGGGGCGCGACCTCCTGATCGTCACCAATACCACCGTCGCGCCGCTGTATCTCTCGGCGCTCATCGCCAGCCTGCCCGAGCGGCGCCGGCTCGAGGTGATCCTGCCGGACGGTGAGGTCCACAAGACCCTCGAGAACGCCTCGCGGGTGCTCGATGCGCTGGTCGTCAACCGCTTCGGCCGCGACTCGACCGTGATCGCGCTCGGAGGCGGGGTGGTAGGGGATCTCGCGGGCTTCGCCGCCGCCTGCTATCAGCGCGGCGTCGCCTTCGTGCAGGTGCCGACCACACTCCTCGCACAGGTGGACTCGGCCGTCGGCGGCAAGACCGGGGTCAACCACCCGGGCGGCAAGAACCTGATCGGCGCCTTCCACCAGCCGGTCGCGGTGCTCTCCGACACGGCGACGCTCGCAACTCTGCCGCCGCGCGAGCTGCGCGCCGGACTCGCCGAGGTGATCAAGTACGGGCTCATGTGCGATGCGCAGCTCTTCGAATGGCTCGAGAAGCACATCGAGGAGCTGCTCGCCAACCGGCCCGACGCGCTCGCCCACGTGGTGCGCCGCTCATGTGAGATCAAGGCCATGATCGTCGGCCGCGACGAGCGCGAGGAGCGCGGCGATCGGGCGCTGCTCAACCTCGGCCACACTTTCGGCCACGCGGTCGAGTCCGCCACCGGCTACCGCAAGTGGCTCCACGGCGAGGCGGTCGGCGCGGGGCTCGTCATGGCCGCGGCGATGTCGCGCGAGCTCGGGCTCGTCAACCCCGAGGAGCTGGTGCGCGTGCATACCCTGGTCGAGCGCGCCGGCCTTCCCACCCGCAGCGCGGGCGTCGCGCCCGCCACCGTGCTCGAGCACATGCGCATCGACAAGAAGGTGCTCGGCGGGCGGCTGCGCCTCGTGCTGCTGCGCCGGATCGGCAACGCGTTCCTGACCGCCGACTACCCCGAGGACGCGCTTGAGCGGACGCTGCAGGCGTACTGCGGCTGAGGTCCCCGTGAACGACGCCTCGCGCCCCGCCGAGCTCCTCGCACCTTACGCCGCGCACGATGCGCGATCGCGCGGCCGGCGCCACCCGGAGCCGAAACCCGAGCTCCGCAGCGAGTTCCAGCGCGACCGCGACCGCATCATTCATTCGAATGCGTTCCGGCGCCTGGTGTACAAGACCCAGGTGTTCGTGAATCACGAGGGCGATCTCTACCGCACCCGCATCACGCACTCGATCGAGGTCGCGCAGATCGCCCGTTCCGCCGCGGTCGCGCTGCGCCTGAACGAGGCGCTCACCGAGGCCATCTGTCTCGCGCACGATCTCGGGCATACGCCCTTCGGCCATGCGGGCCAGGACGCGCTCAACGAATGCATGCGCGACTACGGCGGCTTCGAGCACAACCTGCAGTCGCTGCGCGTGGTGGATGAGCTCGAGGAGCGCTACGCCGAGTTCCGTGGACTGAATCTCACCTTCGAATGCCGCGAAGGGATCCTCAAGCACTGCTCGGTGCGCCACGCGCGCGAGCTCGGCGAGCTCGGCGAGCGGTTCTTGAAGCGCCAGCAGCCGGGGCTCGAAGCGCAGATCGCCAACCTCGCCGACGAGATCGCCTACAACAATCACGACGTCGACGATGGGTTGCGCGCGCAGCTTCTCACGCTCGATGCGCTGCGCGCGACGCGCATGTTCCGCCGTCAGTACGAAGCGGTCGTCGCGCGCTACCCGGACTTGAGCGAGCGGCGCCTGGTGCACGAGATCATCCGCCGCATGATCAATCACATCGTGCTCGATCTCATCCGCACGACCGAGTCGCAGCTCGCGACAGCGAAACCAACGTCGATCGACGAGGTGCGCGCACACGCGCAACCGCTCGCCGCACTGAGCGATGAATGCCGCGCGGAGCATCTCGAGCTCAAGGAATTCCTGCGCGAACAGGTGTACCGGCACTACAAGGTGCTGCGCATGACGGCGAAGGCGCGGCGCGTAGTGCGCGAGCTCTTCGATGCGTTCTTCAAGGACGTGACGCTCATGCCGTCCGAGCATCGCGACCAGGCACTGAAGTCAGAAGCGGCGAATCCGGGCGCGGGACGCGCGCGAACCGTCGCCGATTACATCGCCGGAATGACCGACCGCTACGCAATTCTCGAGCACCAGCGTCTCTTCGACCCTGCCGAGCGCACCTGATCGCATCACTTAGCCACATCGGCTAACTCATCCCGTTCCCGTATTCCGTGCGCCGTGTCTCACCCGGCGCACCTAGGCTATCCACAGCCCCTCGGATCGTAACCATCTGTTTTTGCTGGATTTTGCAGCTCAGGCGGTTCCGTTGTCGGCCCATCTTGTCACTGTAAATTGACATAAGTAACTGAACTGCCTAGAGTTATGTCACAACAAAGCAGCTGCAGCATGACTAAAACGAGCGGGGAAAAAGAAGCAGTGCTGAGCGTGTTCGCTGCGCTTGTGCAGCCACTCATGCGCGTCGCGTTCGAGTACGGAATCTCCGCGGGCGAGATCGCAGGAGTGGTGCGCCGTGTGTACATCCAGGCGCTCGAGGCTCGCCTGCTCGAGCAGAAGCGGCCAACGACCGACGCACGTCTCGCTGTTGTTGCGGGACTTGCGAAGTCGGATGTCAGCGCGCTGCGCGAAGCATCGAGGATGGGAGCGCCGCACAGTCTTCGCTCCTCGGTGAGCTTGGATCAAGTGGCCAACCTGCTCACGGTCTGGCACACGCAACCGGGTTTCTCCGGAGCGTACGGTCTCGCGCTCGAGCTGGATCTTCAGCCCACGCCGGCCTCGCCTCGTCGCAGCTTCCGCGAGCTCATTGACGCGGCCTGTCGCGGAGTTGACGGGGACGCGCTGCTCGATGAGCTGGTGGCTGCCGGTTCCGTGGAGGTCATCGACGGAACGACGATTCGTTGCCTCTCGCGCGCGTATCTCCCTCAGGGCGCGGACATCAAGCGCATCGAGCGTATGGGCCGATTTCTCGCGAGCGTGGCCGCGAGCTTCGTGCACAACGTCATGCGGCTAAACACCGACCCAATCTATTTCGAGCGCGCCGTCACATCGGACGAACCGCTCACTGACATTGGCCGCGACAAATTTCTCGCCCTCACCGGCGAGAGGGCCCAGGAGTTGCTCGCGGAGCTCGACACCTTTCTAACGCGCCTTATTGCGTCAGAGCGCAGCGACTCCGGCAAGAGATATGGCGTCGGCATTTATTTTTTCGAAGATCAAGCGGGTGACAGTGCCGGGGACACGGAGCCACAGAAAGCGCCGGGACCGAGCAGTCGCCCGCCTGTGCAGGAGATAGATGTTCTCGCGGGACTTGTGAATCAGAAGTAAGGGAGTACACAAAATGGGGAGCAAGGTCATGAACGCGTCACGTTCGGTAATTCTGGCTGCAGTGGTAGCTGCTTTGGCGAGCGTGGCGAGCAACGCCGCACCTCTAGGGGCGCGCGGTATCACCGGCAGCGGTGGGATTACCGGGAGCGGCGGTATCACCGGCAGCGGTGGGATCACCGGCAGCGGTGGCATCACCGGCAGCGGTGGGATCACCGGCAGCGGTGGGATCACCGGCAGCGGCGGCATCACCGGCAGCGGTGG
>DATMRG010000129.1:0-7821 GCA_035566495.1 Steroidobacteraceae bacterium
GGCAGATGCTCGAGATGTTGACGATGACCCCGCCGGTGGCGCGCGTGATCATTCGCTGCGCCGCTTCCCGCGCGCAGAGAAAGACGGCGGTGAGGTTGACGTCGATGACCGCCTGCCACTGCGCGAGGGTCATCTTGCTCACCACCTGGCCGTCCTTGACCTTGACCAGCATGGCGTCGCGCACGATGCCGGCATTGTTGATGAGGCCGTCCAGGCGGCCGAAGTCGCTCACGATCTGATCGAGCGCCGCGACGACCGAGTCCTCATTGGCCGCGTTGGCGAGGTAGCTACGCGCCTCGGCACCGAGCGCGACGCAGCGCGCACACGTCTCTCCGAGGTCCTCGGCGTTGGTGTCGAGGAGCGCGAGCCTTCCGCCCTTTTTGGCGAAATGCTCCGCGAGCGAGCGGCCGATGCCACGCCCGGCGCCCGTTACGAGAATAGTCTTGCCGCGAACGTCCACTTTGCGATCACTCCTTCGGTTGGTCTCTGTCCTGGCGCGGCATACGGCAGTTGCCCGCGGATGCGCGCGCATCCGGGCCGCTCGTGCGTGGGATCTCAGCCGCGTCGCTTGCCCGGCGGGGGGTTGGCGGGCTTGTCGGCCTCCGGTGCCGACTCGGGAGGGGAGAATGCCGAGAGCATGGATGCCTGCATCTTTGCCCACATTTCCATGTTCTGGCGCGTCATCTCGGCGAGCGGCGCCATGGGGGAATCGAGCACCTTGGCCATCTCGGCCTGCATCACGTTCTGCTGGCGCAGGAGTCCCCCGATGCTGCGCTCGAGATAGGTCGTGAGCATCTGCTGGATCGGGTTGCCGTAGAAACGGATGATGGCTTCGAGCAGCTGCGTGCTGAGGACCGGGGTCCCGAACTGCTCCTGGCTGGCGATGATCTGCAGCAGAATGCTGCGCGTCAGGTCCTCGCCACTCTTGTCGTCCACGACCCTGATGCGCTCGCCGCCGGCGATGAGCTTGCGCAGGTCGTCGAGCGTCACATGACGGCTGTCGTGCGCGTCATACAGACGCCGATTGGCGTATTTGCGTATCAGGCGCTCTTCGGCCATGGTGGCGGAGCCAAGCCTCCTCGAAAGCCCTCAGGGCGGGTGCTGGCGGCGGATACTAGCTCGGGTGTATGCGGCGCACAATGACGTACCTCACGGTACCGTGGCGTGGATCCCACCCCTTCCGGAAGCAGTTTTTTGGCAGCAAAATCCTTGATCTGACGGCCGAAATCACTGCTCCGTCCGACCTGATTGCCGCAATGCATACATGATGGAAATGCCCTTCACCACCGGCTCCCGCGAGGCCGACGCCGCCTTCACCGCCGCCGCCGCGCGCTTCTTCGATCTGCTGAGGACCTTTGCCGCCCAGCCTTTGGGGGCGCGGGCGCAGGCGCCCGACTGGACTTCGTTCGGCTCGCTCCTTGCCGGGCAGTTCGAGCAGTGGCTCAAGGGCTCGCCCGCCGCGGGCGCCTCCTTCGCCGCGGCGGCGGGATTCCCGGGAGCGGCCGCCGCCTGGCCGGGCGCGGTGCCGCTCGGACCCGCGGCCGCTCAGGGCGCGGATGCACAGAGCGCCTGGGAGCTCGTGATGAAGCTCGGACAGCTGCAGGGCGAGCTGGCGCGCCACTGGAGCGAGATCGCGCAGAGCTCCGCGCAGCGCTTCATCGAGCGGACGCGTACCAAGGGCGGGCCGGATCTCTCCTCCGAAGGTGCGCTCGCGCTCTATGAGACCTGGGTCGAGTGCGCCGAGGAGGCTTATGCCGCCACGGTGCGCAAGGACGACTTCTGCCGCCTGCAGGCGCAGCTCACCAACACCGCGATGGCGCTGCTGCTCGCGCAGCGCAAGCAGGCGGAGGCCCTGGCGCGCGCCTGGGGACTGCCGACCCGGGAGGAGGCAGACGCATTGCAGCGCCAGATTCGCGAGTTGCGCCAGGAGCTCGAGCAGCGCGCGACCGCGCGCGGGGCGCAGAGCACCGCAACCCCCGAGGCGGCAGCAGCGCGGCCGAAGACCAAGTCGCGCCCCAAGCACAGAGCCCGCGCAGGCGCGCACCGCCGCCGCGGCTCGGCTGGCAGAGGCCGCCGTTGAGCCAGCCGGGGGTTGACGCGGACCGACTGTTCCTCGATCTCGGCACCCGTGCCGCCGAGACACTGGCGCGGCTGCGGCTCGCGCGCGACGTCCGGGTCGGAGCCTCGGCCCGTCGCGCCGTGTGGAGCGATCGCAAGACGACGCTCTACCAATACCTGCCGGATGCGCCCGCGCGCACCCAGGGCCGCCCGCTCCTCGTCTGCTTCGCGCTCGTCAATCGCCCCTACATCCTCGACCTCCAGCCTGATACCTCGCTCTTGCGGCGGCTGCTCGAGGCGGGTTTCAGCGTCTACCTCGTCGATTGGGGCGATCCCGATGACGGCGATCGCCTGCGCGAGCTCAACGAGTACATCGAGCAGGGGCTCGGCGGATGCGTGCGCCACATCCTCGAGGCGCACGGCGTGGACGCGCTCGATCTCCTTGGGGTGTGCCAGGGCGGTGTGTTCAGCCTCTGCTACACGGCGCTCCATCCCGGGCAGGTTGCGAATCTCGTCACGCTCACGACGCCCGTGGACTTCCAGACGCCCGGGGATCTTCTGTCGAAGTGGGTGCGCGAGCTCGACACCGGGCTCCTCGAGCGAGCGGGCAACGTACCCGGCGAGCTCCTCAATGCGCTCTTTCTCTCGCTCATGCCTTTCAGGCTGACGCAGCAGAAGTACGTGCGCCTCCTGACCGGCCGCGCCGATCAGCGCGCGGTGGAGGATTTCGTGCGCATGGAGCGCTGGATCTTTGACAGTCCGCCGCAGGCCGCGCTGGCGCTGACGCAGTTCGTGCGCTGGTTCTATCAGGAGAACCGCCTGATGCGCGGCACGCTCGAGCTCGGCGGACGGGCGGTCGATCTGAAGAGCATCCGCCAGCCGCTCCTCAACCTCTACGCGAGCGCCGATCATATCGTGCCGCCGGCCGCCTCCGCGGTGATGGGCCGCTACGTCGGCAGCCGCGACTACACCGCCTGCGCCATCGACACCGGGCACATCGGCATGTACGTCAGTCGCAAGGCCCGCGAGGAGATTCCCGGGCGGGTCATCTCCTGGCTCAGGGCGCGCGGCGAGCCCCGCAGGCGTGCGCGTAAGCCCTGAGGCCGCTCACCCGAGCGGCACCTCGAGGCTCAGTATCCCTTCGAGATATCGACGACTGAGAGCATCGGCTCGCCGGCCACGTAGCGGCGCAGGTTCTCGGCGATCACCGCATCGCGCGCCTCTTGCGCGACCGCGGTGTTGGCCGAGATGTGGGGCGTGAGGATCAGGTGCGGCGCGTGCCAGAGCGGGCTGTCGGGCGGAAGGGGCTCCGGATCGACGACGTCGAGGCCGGCGCCTGCGATCGTACCGTCATGGAGCGCCGCGGTGAGATCGGCGGTCACGGTGCTCCGGCCGCGACCGATGCTGATGAAGTAGGCGCTGCGCTTCATGGCCGCGAAGTAGTCCTTGTTGAAGATCGCGGTCGTCTCGGGCGTGAGCGGCAGGCAGTTGACCACGTAGTCCGCCTCGCGCGTCAGCTTCGCGAGCTCATCGGGAAGTCCGATGTAGCTGACGAAGTCGGGTCCCTCGCGGCCGCTGGCGCGCGTCGCCACGACCCGCATTCCGAGCGCGTGGGCGCGCCGCGCGACCTCGGTGCCGATGCCGCCGAGTCCGACGACGAGCACGGTCTTGCCGCCGACATCCTCGAGCTCCGGCGCTGCGTCATACGACTCCCAGTGACCCTGACTCTGCTGCTGGTAGAACTCCTCGAGGTGACGGCTGAGCGCCAGCATCATCGCGATGACGTGCTCGGCGATGCTTGGACCCATCGTGCGCTGCAGGTTGGTGAGGAGCGGCGCGCGCTCGTGCAGCAGCGGCTGCTGGACGCAACGCTCGACCCCCGCCGCCGGCCACTGGATCCAGGCGAGATGCCCGGCCGCCTTGAGCACGTCCGCGGAGCACACGCCGATGGTGGCGTCGGCGTCCGCGATGTCGCGCGGCCTGGCCTTGTTGATTTCGACGAACCGCACCGCAGGCGCCGCCTTCTGGAACTGCGGCAGAACGTCGTGGAGTGAGTCGTTGACGAGAATGACGCGTGGCGGACGCCAGCCGCTACGCTCGCGCACCGGGGTCGGCGCGGAGCGAAGCCCGAGGCTCTCGATCAGCTGCGCAGCGGAGTCGGCGGCCGGCGTTGGAGTGTCACCCGCACCCGCGGCGGCCGGCGAGCTCGCGGCGGCGATGAAGGTAACTAACAGAAGCGCGAGGCTCTCACGGCTCGACATGGCTGGCTCCGGGCGGTCCTGGTCAGCGCGGCAGTCTACGCCATGCCGCCGTTCACCGAGAGGATGTGCCCTGTGACGTACGAGGAATCCTGGGAGGTGAGGAAGGCGACGACGCTCGCTACTTCGTCCGGGAGTCCGAGGCGATTCATCGGCACCAGGCGCTCGATGGCCGCGGCGTCGAAGAGACCGTCGGTCATCGGGGTCGCGATGATCCCCGGGGCCACGGCGTTCACGGTGACGCCGCGCGTCGCGACCTCGAGCGCGAGTGCCCGGGTAGCGGAGTTGAGCGCTCCCTTGGCGGCCGAGTAATTGACCTGGCCCTTGTTGCCGATGAGCGCCGCGACCGAGGAGACGCTCACGATACGGCCCCAGCGCGCGCGGATCATGGGCAGAAGCAGGGGCTGCGTCGCGTTGAAGAAGCCGTTGACCGAGACGTCGATCACGCGCCGCCACTGCGCGGCGCTCATGCCGGCCAGCACCGCGTCATCGTGCACGCCGGCGTTGTTGACCAGGATCTGGATCGGCCCGGCAGCGAGTGCGGTCTCGAGCGCGGCGCGGGTGGCCTCGGTGTCGGTGATGTCGAAGCTCACGACCTCGGCGCGTCCGCCGGCGCTCACGATCTCGCGCACCAGCTCGCTGGCGGCGACTCTGCCCTGATGACAGTGCACATAGACGTGGTGGCCCTCGCGCGCCAGGCGTCGGCAGATGGCTGCGCCGATGGCGCCACTCCCGCCCGTGACCAGGGCCCGTTTGCCGGCGCCGCTCATGAGTGGGTTCCCGTGCTCACCGGCGGCGCGCCGAAGGCGGCGTCGAAGACGATGCTGGCCCGGCCGGAGAGTAACTCACGGCCGCCGCTCGACACGGAAAATTCGTAGAGCACCGTACGCCCATCGCCCGTGGTCCGCTCCGCCGCGGCGATGAGCTCCTCCTCGAGATCATCGAGGCGGCTCACGTGCAGGGCGACGTTGCGCACGCTGGCGAGGTAGCCGACGGTGGCGCCGATGCTGCCCTTGACGTGGCTCGAGACGGTGCTGGCGAGCGGCGCGCTCGCGGCAATCAGAGCTCCGTGGACCGCCATCGCCTGCGCGGCGTACTCGATGCCGCAGGCGGCGCCGAGCCGGCCGTGGGCGCGCAGCGGGTTGTCGGCTGAGCGATGCGTGTTGCTGCGGCAGCGGATGTGCGCGGCATCCCAGGCGAGCACCTCATCAAGCAGGCACATGCGTCCCTTGTGCGGGATGTGCTGCTCGATCCAGTGCCGGTCTAGTGCCACGGGCTCACCACAAGCTGCAGGCGCTGCTCTTCCAGGTAATCGATCACCACCGTGCCCGGCTCCCCGCGCGCCAGCATCTGAAGGAACGGCAGGCTGCGCGCGGCCGGGACCTGCGCGCGCAGAGCCTCGAGGCGCGTATCGGGGAGCAGTACCGCGGGCGCCGTGCTCAGCTCCGCCGAGATCCGCGCCAGCGACCCCTTGGTCGCGGTTGGCGTCAGGAGCAGCGCCACCCCGAAGGTGTCCGGAATCGGCCGTCGCGCGCGTATCGGCTCCGGATAGTCCGCATCATAGGCAATGAGGAGCACCGCGGTCTCATCGGTGCGGATCTGCGCCAGGGCCTCGAGCAGCCCCGCCGCGAAGCTCGCATCGTGGGCGCAGAGCGCATTCGAGGCGGCGGTGGCGCCCGTGGCTATGCCCCAGTAGCCGGAGGCGGCGTTGTGCACCGAGTTGTGAAAGCGGGTCGGCGAGATCTGCCGCTCGGCGCCGGCCAGGACCTGGCAGATCTCGTGGCAATTCTCGCCATCGCCCCCCGAGGAGGAGAACACGGCGTGGAGCGTCGCGGCATCGGCGCCGGCGTTTCTCACGGCCTCGAGCCCGACGCTGAGGGCGAGCCGCACCACCTTTCCGGTACGGCGCCGCTCGGCGGGCGGCAGGCACTCGAGGGGCGGAATTACGGTCGTGCGTGCCTCGTAAGGCGCACGCCCGGAAAGCACCTCGGCCGCGGCAGCCCAGCCGGGGAGGCCGGGACCGAGGAGTCCCACGCCCTCCACCCAGGCCGTGAGCGGCGCGCTCACCCGGCTCTCCCGAAGATCAGGCTGCAGTTCGAGCCGCCGAAACCGAAGGAGTTGCTCATGACGCGCCCGAGGCGCGCGCGGCGGCTGTCGCGCAGGTAGCTCACACGAAGCTCGGGGTCGACGGCGCTCGTGTTGACACCTCCCGGCATCAGACCGTGACGGAGCGCCAGCGCACAAATGACGGCTTCCAGTCCGCCCGCGGCGCCGAGCGTGTGCCCGGTCGCGCCCTTGGTCGAGCTGCCGGGCACGCGCTCGCCGAGCACGGCGGCGACGGCACGCGCTTCCGCAGCGTCGTTGCTCGGCGTGCCGGTGCCGTGGAAGTTGATGTAGTCAATATCCGCCGCCGTCAGGCGGGCCGCGACCAGCGCCTCGGTCATGGCGGCGCCGGCGCCGCGCCCCTCGGGATGCGGCGCCGACATGTGCCACGCATCGCTCGACTCTCCTGTGCCGAGGAGCAGCACGGAGTCCGCGGCGAGACTCTTGACCGGGCGCTCCAGCAGGGCGAACGCCGCCGCCTCACCGATCGACAGGCCATCGCGCGCCACATCGAACGGCCGGCAGGGGTTGCGCGCCACGAGCTGCAGCGAATGAAATCCATAGAGGGTCGTGAGACAGAGCGAATCAACCCCGCCCACCACCGCGGCGTCGACGAGGCCCGCCGCGATCGCGCGCCGCGCCGAGGCGAACACCTTGGCGCTCGAGGAGCAGGCGGAGGAGATGACGGCCGCGGGCCCTTCGAGCCCCAGGGCGCGCCGCACGAAGGCGGCGACCGAGAAGGTGTTGTGAGCGCCCCGGTAGCGAAAGTCGCCGGGCAGGGCGCCCGTGGCGGGATCGCGCCGCCGGTAGGCGAGCTCGGTCTCGAGAATCCCTGATGTGCTGGTGCCAAGCCATACGCCGATGCGCCCGGGTCCGAGGCGCCCGGCAGCCGCGCGCACCGCCTGATCGAACCCATCCTGCCTCAACCCGAGGAGCGCCAGGCGATTATTGCGGCAGTCGAACTCCCCGAGCTCAGGAGGCAAGTGCGCCGCGTCGACGCCCGGCACCTCGCCCACGTGAGTGTCGAGCGTCACGGTCTCGAACGCGCACGGCACGAGTCCCGTACGCCCCGCTTCGAGCGCGGCCAGCGTGGCATCGAGCCCGCGGCCGAGGCAGCTCGTCGCGGTGAAGGCGGTCAACGCGAGCGGCGTCACGATGGCCTCGCGAGGAGCAGTATGTTGGCGAACGGTGTGCCCTCGCTCATGGGCAGCGCATCGGTCGCAAAGCCCAGACGCTCGAGCAGGACCCGCCACTCACCCTGCGGGCGGCTGGAAAGCCGGATCCACCGGCTGCGCCGGATGAGCACAACGAGACGATCGAGGAGTGTGCCGAGGACAAAACCCACGCCACCGTCCGGGTCCGCAATGCGCAGGAGCAGCACTCCGCGCGGCGCGAGCGCCGC
>DATMRG010000130.1:0-18440 GCA_035566495.1 Steroidobacteraceae bacterium
GTCGGGAGACCAGCGGGCGGAGGTCTCGTCCCAGTCGCCGTAGCTGATCGGAAACGGGTCGCCGCCCGCGACCGCGGGCAGCAGCCACAGCTGGTGCCAGTTGCGCCCGAGATAGGAGCTGTAAACCAGGCGTTGTCCATCCGGAGAGAAGTCCGGCCGGGCCTGCCAGCTGGTCTCCTCGTAGTGCAGCTCGGTTGCCTCCGCGCCGGGAATCGCGGGCATGCGCCAGATTCCGCCGGTCCCGTAGATATGTCCCCGATTCGAGACGAAGACGATCGCCGTGCCATCGCGCGTCCACACCGGATTGATCTCGTGATCGTAGGCACAGTAGTAGTAACGGGGCAGCGCGCTCCGGTTCTCGCCGCTGAGACGCACCGGTTCGGAGATCTCCGCGCCACGCAGCTCGGCGAGAAATAAGTGCAAGTGCCGCTGATAGGCGCTGGACACGAACACGATGCGATGCCCGTCGGGTGAGAAGCGCGGCTCGACGTTCACGGCGCCCCCATGCGTCAGCTGCGTCGTGCGCCCGGACTCAAGATCGAGGAGCATGAGCTCGATCGCCTCGCCGCGACTCGAGGCGTACACGATGTAGCGGCCGTTGGGCGACCAGTCGGGCTGATAGTCGTAACCCGCGCCGTCGGTCAACTGCTCCGCGCTGGTCGAGTCGATTCGCTGGCGCCACAGCGACCCTGCCATCGAGTAGACGAGCGCGCGCGAATCCGGCGCCCACGCGAGGCTGCTCGGCCCGCTGGTCAGCTGCGGCAGGTACATCTCGCGGTAGTAGTACGAGTGCGGCAGATCGAGCGCCGGCAACGGCGCTGCCGCTGGCGCGGCACCCAGGTGGTAAGGCGCCGAGCCGATCAACAATGCGACGAAGTGAGCAGTGAAGTTCGCGCGCACGTCGCGTTGACGGGGGGACGACGCGCGTCTAATGTGATTCGCCGTGCGAATAGCCGCTAAATAATAGCACATGGTCGCGGCGATCTCCGGGACGCAGCTCATGACCTTCAAACTCACCTACGCGACCATGTTCGATCCGCCCGAGGCGCTGCATACGCGCTTCGATGCGGCCATGCAGCGCGTCCGCACTGCGCTCGGCGCATCGCACTCACTGTACATCGACGGCGCCGACCGGCCGGCCGGGCAGAGTCTCGAGAAGCGCACTCCCGCGGATCGCGACGTGCTCATCGGCGCTTTCGCTGCCGCGAGCGGCGCGGATGCGGAGCGCGCGCTGCGCGCGGCGCACGGCGCCTGGCCCGCCTGGAAGCGGACGCCGGCGGCGGAACGCGCGCGGCTTCTGCGGCGTGTCGGCCAACTGATCGAGGAGCGCGTCTACGATATCGCCGCGGCGCTCACCCTCGAGGTCGGCAAGAACCGCATGGAGGCGCTCGGCGAGGCGCAGGAGGCGGCGGATTTCTTCGCGACCTACTGCGACGACTTCGAGGGCGCGGGCGGCTTCGCGCGCACACTTCCCGACGATCCGCTCGCGAGTCACGTGTCGCACAATCGCAGCGTCTTGAAGCCCTATGGCGCCTGGGTGGTGATAACTCCCTTCAACTTCCCCATAGCGCTCGCCGCGGGCCCGGTGGCGGCCGCGCTCATCACCGGCAACACCGTGGTGCTGAAGGGCGCGACGGTGACACCCTGGGCCGGACGGCTGCTGGCGGATTGCGTCCGCGACGCCGGGCTCCCGCCCGGAGTGTTCAACTACCTGAGCGGCTCGAGCGGCGCGATCGGCGCCGCGCTGGTCGAGCATCCGCTGACCGCGGGCGTCACGTTCACCGGCTCCTACGAAGTCGGCCGGCAGATCGCGCGCCAGCTCCAGGGTGGCGCGTACCCCAGACCCTGCATCGCGGAGATGGGCGGCAAGAACGCCTGCATCGTCACGGCGCACGCCGATCTCGGGCGCGCCGCCGCCGGCATCCTGCGCTCCGCGTTCGGCATGGGCGGCCAGAAGTGCTCGGCGCTCTCGCGGCTCTACGTCGACCGCCGGGTCGCCGGGCCCCTCACCGAGGCGCTGCTCGCGCAGCTGGCGGGCGTCTCGATCGGTGATCCGGCACGACGCGAGAACTGGCTCGGCCCGGTCGCGACCCAATCGGGTTACGACGACTACGCGCGCTACGCAGCGCTCCTCAACACCGACGGCGCCCGCATCCTCGCCGGCGGCGAGCAGCTCAGGGACGGCGCCCTCGCGCGCGGCTGGTTCGTCCGCCCGACGCTGGCGGAGGCGCCGGCCGGACACCCGCTCTGGGAGAAGGAGATGTTTCTCCCGATCCTGATGCTGCATCGCGTGGCATCGAACGACGAGGCGATGGAGCTCGCCAACGCCTCGCCGCTCGGGCTCACCGCCGGCTTCTACGGCGCAGCCGAGGAGATCAGCTGGTTCCAGGAGCGCATCGAGGCCGGCGTCACCTACGCCAACCGCCCGCAGGGTGCGACCACCGGCGCGTGGCCGGGCTACCAGCCCTTCGGCGGCTGGAAGGGCTCGGGCAACACCGGCAAGGCCATCGCCTCCTTCTATTACCTGCCGCAGTACCTGCGCGAGCAGTCGCAGACCGTGGTCGAGTGAGCGGAATGCAGCTGCTGCCGCTCAACGAAGCGATCGCGGCGCACGTACGCGACGGCGACAGCGTGGCGCTCGAGGGATTCACCCACCTCATCCCGTTCGCCGCCGGCCATGAGCTCATCCGCCAGCGGCGCCGCGCACTGCACCTGATCCGCATGACGCCGGATCTCATCTACGATCAGCTGATCGGCATGGGTTGCGCTGTGCGGCTGACCTTCTCCTGGGGCGGCAATCCCGGCGTGGGGTCGCTCCATCGGCTGCGCGATGCGGTAGAGCGGCAGTGGCCGCAGCCGCTCGCTCTGACCGAGTTCACGCATGCGCAGCTCGCCCTCGCCTACTCCGCCGGCGCGAGCGGCATGAGCTGCGGGCTGATGCCGCGCCACGCCGAAACCGGTCTCGAGCACCTGCCCGGGACGCCGTTGCGGATGGTGCGCTGTCCGTATACGGACGCGCCGCTGACGGCGGTCCCCGCCATCAATCCGGACGTCACGATCCTGCACGCGCAGCAGATCGACGCCGAGGGCAACGTCCTGATCCGCGGTATCGTCGGCGCGGCCCGCGAAGCCGCGCTCGCCGCACGGCGCGTGCTGGTCACCGTCGAGGAGCGGGTCGAGCGGCTGCAGGCGGACCTGAACGCGGTGGTGCTGCCGTCGTGGCTGATCAGCGCCGCCAGCGTGGTTCCGGGCGGCGCCTACCCCTCCTACGCCCAGGGTTACTACGCGCGCGACAACCGCTTCTATCTCGCCTGGGACGAGATCGCGCGCGAGCGCGCCGGCTTCACGGCCTGGATGGAGCGCCACGTGCTCGGCGTGCCGGATCACGCCGCGCTCCTGCGCACGCTCGGCGTGGCCGCATGAGCGCGCCCGGCTACAGTCCGGATGAGATCATGACGGTCACCGCCGCGCGGCAGCTGGTGAACGGCGCGGTCTGCTTCGTCGGCATCGGCCTGCCGAGCGCCGCCTGCAATCTCGCCCGCACGACGCACGCGCCGGATCTCGTTCTCATCTATGAATCGGGCACGGTGGGCACGCGCCCGCGAGTGCTGCCGCTCTCGATCGGCGACGGCGAGCTCGCCGAGACCGCGACCTGCGTCGTGCCGCTGCCGGAGATCTTCGCGCATTACCTGCAGCGTGGCCGCGTCGACGTCGGCTTTCTCGGCGCCGCGCAGATCGACCGCTTCGGCAATCTCAACAGCACGGTCATCGGCGAGTACGCGGTGCCGAAGGTGCGGTTACCCGGCGCGGGCGGCGCTCCCGAGATCGCGACCTATGCGCGCGAGGTGCTGGTCGTCATGAAGCAGACACCGCGCAGCTTCGTACCCAGGCTCGACTTTCTCACCTCGTGCGGCTATCTCTCCGGCTCGGGCGCGCGCGCGGCGAGCGGCAGCCCCGGCGCGGGACCGCGCGCAGTCATCACCGATCTCGGCGTGCTCCGGCCCAATCCCGAGACCGAGGAGCTCGAGCTCGCCGCCCTCTATCCCGGAATCAGCGTCGCCGCCGTGCGCGCCGCCACCGGCTGGCCGCTCAAGCTTGCGGCGCACGTCGAGAGTCTGCCTGCGCCGGAGCCGGCCGATCTCGCGGCGCTGCGCGAGCTCGAGGCGCGCACGCGCGAGGCGCACGCGCGCCCGATCCGTATCAGCGTGAGGAACTGACATGCCGTCATCCCATATCCGCACTCCACTCCCCGGTCCCAAGGCGCAGGCGCTCATGGCCCGCGACCGGCCGGTGACCACCCCCTCCTACCCGCGCGACTATCCCTTCGTCATGGCGCGCGGTCGCGGCGCCGAGGCCTGGGATGTCGACGGCAACCGCTTCCTCGATTTCATGAGCGGCATCGGCGTCGCGAGCACCGGCCACGCCCACCCTGCAGTCGTGCAGGCGATCAAGGATGCGGCCGACGACTTCCTGCACATCTCCTCGGATTACTGGCACGAGCGCATGACGCGCCTCGCCGAGCGCATCAACGAGCTCGACCCGATGGGCGAGCCCGTGCAGGTGCTCATCTGCCAGAGCGGCACCGAGTCGGTCGAAGGCGCGCTCAAGCTCGCGCGCTACGTGACCGGCCGGCCGCGCTTCATCGGGTTCCTCGGTGGCTTCCACGGCCGCACCATGGGCTCGCTCGCCTTTACCTCGAGCAAGGTGACGCAGCAGGCGGGCTTCTTCCCGACCATGCCGGGCGTGACGCACGTACCCTACCCTAACCCCTATCGGCCGCTGTTCGTGGGCGCCGACCAGGGCCGCGCCGTCCTCGACTACATCGAGATGCTCTTTCAGAGCAACGTGCCACCGAGCGAAGTCGCCGCCATCGTGGTCGAGCCGATCCAGGGCGAGGGCGGCTATCTGGTGCCGCCCGACAGCTTCCTGCCGGGACTGCGCGCGCTGTGCGACCGTTACGGGATCCTCTTGATCTTCGACGAAGTGCAATGCGGCATCGGCCGCAGCGGCAAGATGTTCGCCAGCCAGCACTGGGGCGTCTCCCCGGACATCATGACGCTCGCCAAGGGCCTCGCTTCAGGGTTGCCCACGGGCCTGGTCGTCGCACGGCGCACGCACATGGAAAAATGGCAGCGCGGCGCGCACGGCAACACCTTCGGCGGCAATCCGCTGTGCTGCGCGGCGGCGCTCGCCACGCTCGAGCTGGTCGAGCGCGAGTACGCCGCCAATGCGGCGGCGGTCGGCGACTACTTCATCGGGCGGCTACGCGAGCTGCAGCAGCGCTTCCCATGCATCGGCGACGTGCGCGGCAAGGGCCTCATGATCGGCATGGAGCTGGTCACCGACCGCACCAGCCGCGCGCCGGCCAAGAAGCTCTGCGAGGCGGTGCTGACGCGCGCCTACCACCAGGGACTCCTGTTGCTATCATGCGGCGCGAGCACCGTGCGCTTCATTCCGCCACTCATGATCAACCGCGGCCACGTCGATGAGGCCCTGAGCCTGCTCGAGCCGGCGCTGCGGGAAGCGCTGGCCGCGGTTTGAGGCCACCGATGGCGCGCGGCACCAGCACCGCAGAGCCGCGCGCCCTGGGCTTGCTCATGTGCACGGCGCTCGTCGTGGGCAACACGATCGGCGTCGGTATCTTCCTGCTGCCGGCCTCGCTCGCCCCTTATGGCATGAACGCCGTGCCCGGCTGGCTGATCACGACCGTCGGCTGCATCTTCATCGCCTGGGTGTTCGCGGGACTGGCGCGCGCCTTTCCGCAGGACGACGGGCCGTACGCCTACGCGAGCCGCGCGTTGGGCGGTGGCGTCGCCTTCGTCATCATGTGGTGCTACTGGATCTCCACCGTCGTAACCAACGCCGTGCTCGCGACCGGCGTGGTCGGGTACCTGTCCTCCTTCTTTCCGGTCCTGGCGACGAACCACCTGCTGGCCGCGCTGATCGCCGTGGCGCTCGTATGGGCGTTCGTGGTCATCAATGTGCGCGGCGTGCGCGCCGCGGGCTGGGTGCAGGTGTGGAGCACCGTGGTTAAGCTGGTGCTGCAAGTCGGGATCGTGGCCCTCGGGGCGTGGGCATTGTTCGGATCCCACGACACTTCGCCCGTGCAGCTGCCGTCGACGCCCGTGTCCCTGAGCGGCGTCATCACCGCATCGACCCTCACTCTCTACGCGATGCTCGGCGTCGAGAGCGCGGCGATGCCGGCCGGCCGGGTGTGTGATCCGGGCCGCACCATCCCGCGCGCGACCTTCATCGGGACGCTGACGGTTGCGGCCGTCTACATCTGCGTATCGCTGATCCCGATGTTCCTGATCCCGCAGGGGGAGCTGGCGGCTTCCAGCGCCCCGTTCGCGGATCTGTTCGCGCGCTTTCTCGGGCCCGCCTCGGGCAGGGTGCTGGCGGTGTTCGTGATCGTGAGCGGTCTCGGCTGTCTCAACGGCTGGACGCTGATCCTCGGCGAGCTGACGGTGAGCTTCGCCCGCCACGGCGGCTTTCCGCCGGCGCTCGGAAAAGTCAACGCACACGGCGCGCCCGCGCGCGCGTTCGTGCTCACCGCCATCCTCGCCAGCCTCATGACGCTCTCGAGCTACAACGACTCGACCGCCGGCGCTTTCACCTTTCTCAACATGGTCGTGACCGCCTCCAATCTGCCGGTGTATCTGGGCTGCGCGATCGCGGTGCTGATCCTGTGGCGCCGCGGCGAGCTCGGCCGGCTCGGCCCGCGCGAATCGCGCTGGATCGCGGCCGCGGTTCTGGCGACCATCTACTGCCTGTGGGCCTCGATCGGCATTGGCGGCAAGTCGCTCCTCTGGGCGCTGGTTCCTTGCGCCCTCGGCGTGCCGGTCTACTGGTGGTACGCGATCGCGCGGCGGCCGGCGCTCGCGGCCTGAGCAGGCGGCGCAAGGCGCCGCCTCACTCCGCGGCGAGGATCGCGCGCCAGTTGAGAATGGCGTTCCACAAGAGGCGTTGATCGCCGCGGTTGAGGTCGCGGTGCAGCGGGTTGAAGTTGAACGCCACCACGTGGCCCGCGCCCGAGCGCAGGTCGAGGACAGCCGGATGGCCGATGAGATTGTCCTCGCCCCACGCCTGTCCGCTGACGACGAACGACGCGCCCTCGCGGTCGCCCCACTCGAGCACCACGCCGCCCGGATCGAGCGGTCCATCGAGGCAGGACGTGCAGTACGCCATCCGCAGCCAGCGCCGCGGCGTCGCGTAGATCGGAAAGTTCTGCCGGAACACCCAGGTGCGCGCGCCGTAGCCGTAGGCGATCGGGTGATCGGGCCGCACGAATGTGACCCGCACGTGCGCGCCGGGCGTGCGGGTGACGGCGGACTGCGCGGCGGCGGCGGACGCGGCGCCGCCTCCTTGCGTGCTGCGCGGCACGCCACCCGACTCGCGGCGCACGCCGCGCACGATGCCGCCCTCGAGCGGCAGCGTCGAGCCGCTGCCGAGGGTGATCAAGAGGCCGCCCGAATCGACGAAGTGCTGCAGCTCCGCGAGCCCGCTCCAGCCGATGCCGCCGGTGATGTCATCGGAGGCCGCCGGCGTCCCGAAGCTCGGCGTCGCTGCGGTCTTGCGGAACGGCATGGGCCCCCAGGCCTTCGGGATACCCTGGATCTGCTCGGCCAGCTCGAGGTCGACGTGGCCGTAGAGCAGCACGTCGTACCTGTCGCGGAGCCGGCCGGCGCGGATGTCCTCGTCGCGCACGTAGGCGTAAGGGACATGACGCTGATCGAGTGTGTACCGCGCCCAGCCGATGGTGTCGGTATCCGCCCACGGAACCCACAGTCCGAGCCGCGGCACGGGCGCTGCGTGCCGCGCCACATCGGGAAGCGCCGCGGTGCCGGCGAAATCGAGCCCGAGGTCGGCCGCCGCGGCCTGCACCGCGCTCGCGAGTCCTGACTGCGGCGGCAGTAGCCACGACCCCGCGTGGTAGTCGCGGCCATCGGCCGTGAACGGCCGCTCGGCAATCAGCACCTTGAAGCGCTCGAGCCGGTAGCGCGCCTCGAGCAGCCCCTCCTGGCCGGTGTCGGCGAGCAGGTACGCGGGGCCTGCGCCCGTCACCCGGCCGCTGACACGCGGGGCCTCCGTGAGTGGTGTCAGATTCGCCGCGCGCACCCCGGGATCGGCGCTCGCGATCACCTCGAGGTGATAATGGGCCGGCAGCTCCCATGACACGTCGTCGTAGGGCTCGCCGGCGTCCTTCGGATAGGTCTGCCGCGTGAGCAGATCCAGGGCGTAGTTTCGATAGGGCTGATCGAGTCGCACGACGTAGGTGCCCGCGGGAAATGCGCCTTCCCTGACGCGCAGCTCCGCCGCCGCCCGCTGCACCTCGATCCCCTGCGCCAGGAGCCGCTCGACGAGTTGCGCCACACGCCGCGGATCCCCCTGTGCGTCCGGAATGATGAAGGCGTACGGCGCCTCGTCCAGGCCCTTGTGCCAGGAGTGCAGGCCCTTGAGATAGAAATTGCGCAGCAGCTCCCGCGACTGCTGCGCGGCGTCGTCCAGCGCCGCGAGCGCCGCGCTCTCGGCGTAATTCAGGTTGTCGCGCGCCGACCAGCGGAACTTCCCCACGGGCGGCGGCAGCGGGCGGTACCAGTCGCGGCTGGTCGCATCGGCGGGCGCCTCCTGCACCAGGGTCTCCGCCGTGCCGTTGCCGAAGGTCTCGTAGCCGCGGCCGTCGGAGTTGTGATTGGTGGCGATCGAATCGAGGAACAAATGGGCGAAGTCGTCGCCGAAGTTCCAGCTCCACACCCCCGGCATGCCGAGTGCGGTGAGCGCCTGTACTTCGTGAAACGAGAGCTCGAGCCGCTCGTCATAGGAGAGAGGATCGACGAACTCGTTGGTGGGTCCGGTGCCATTCCACGTCACCAGCAGCGGCACGCTCTCGTGCAGATCGTGGATCACCTGCGGGTGCCAGGCGAAGAACATGCGGAACACCGCCCGGGTGGTCGCGTGCACCTGCTGGTGCGCGTCGCGATTGATGTCGACGAAGGCGTACTTCGACCAGTAAGGGGGCGCCTGGCGCGGCAGACTGGCGAGGTCGGTCTTGCCCTTGAGGTAGCGGTAGAACCACTCGACCTGCTTGTCGCGACCGTCGGGATTGGAGACCGGATTGATGAGCACGACCAGGTTCGAGCGGATGCGCCGGATCATCGGCTGCTCGGACACTGCGAGCCGGTAGGCGAGCTCGAGCACCGCCTCGGTCGAGCCGGTCTCATCCGAATGCAGGCCGGCGTTGAAATAATAGATCGGACGGCTGCTCGCCACGAGATCGGCGGCGGCGGCCGCATCGGTGCGGCGCGGATCGGCCAGCGCCGCGGTGGCGGCCTTCAGCCGCTCCAGATCCCGGATACCCTCCTCGTCCGCGATCGCGAGCAGCAGGATGTCACGTCCCTCCTCCGAGCGCCCGATGGTGAAGAGCCGCACGCGCGCCGATGTCGCGGCGAGTGCGCGGCAGTAGCCGTAGGCCCGGGTGGAATCGGCGAGCTCGCCCGGCGCCCCGGGGATCCGGTGCAGGTAACTGCGCGGCGAGACGACGTGCGCCGAAGCCGGAAGATACGCCACCCAGGGCGAGAGGAAGCGCGCCTCGGTCGTGGCGCGCGCGATCTCCTCGACGGAGCCGGGCTCGGCGCTGTCGGGTGCGGTCGACTCGGCCGGCAGAGCGAGGCGAGCCAGGGCCATGAAGAGCAACGCTGCGAGCCACTTGGTGCGCATGAGCTTTGCTATTGTAACGGTATCCGCGGCGCTGCCCGTGCCGCGATCCGCCCGTGGAGAGTCCGATGACGAACCGTAGCGTTGTCAGGTCCGCCCTGAGAGCCGGGTTGCTGGCGCTGCTCGCCGCCGCGCCGCTCGCGCCCGCCGCCACGCCGGCGCCGCTCAAGACCCGTAACGTCGTCCTGATCGTGAGCGATGGGCTGCGCTGGCAGGAGATGTTCACCGGCGCCGACCCGACCCTCCTCAACCAGCAGAACGGCGGCATCTGGGACAAGGAAGCGGACCTCAGGCGCGAGTATTGGCGCGACGACGTGAACGAGCGGCGCAAGGCGCTGTTCCCGTTCATCTGGAACACCGTCGCTGCGCATGGCCAGATCTTTGGCAATCAGTTGAAGGGCAGCGTCGCGCGCGTTACCAACACCTTCTGGTTCTCGTACCCGGGCTACAACGAGATGCTCTCGGGCCATGCGGATCCGCGCGTCAACTCCAACGACTTCGGCCCGAACCCCAACGTCACGGTGTTCGAATGGCTGAACGGCCTGCCCGACTTCCACGGGCGGGTGGCCGCGTTCGCCAGCTGGGCCACGTTCAAGGACATCTTCAATGTCGAACGCAGCCATCTGCCGGTGCACGCTGGCCAGGACCTGCCATACAAAGGTGAGCTGGGCCCCCGTGAGGCTCTCTTGAACGAGCTCACCCGGACTACCACGGCCCTCGAGAGTCTGGTCGTCTACGACTCGTTCCTGCAGATCCCGCTGATGGACTCCTTCACGACCGCGCAGCCGCGGGTCCTGTTCGTCGGCTACGGCGAGACGGATGACTGGGGCCACATGGGGCGCTACGACCTGCTGCTGCGCGCCGCGCATTCCTTCGATCGCTACGTCGAGCAGCTCTGGAACAAGCTGCAGAGCCTGCCCGCGTACCGCGACCAGACGACCTTCATTCTCACCGCCGATCATGGGCGCGGCAGCGGACCCGTGGAATGGAAGAACCATGGCGTGAAGGAGCGCGGCTCGGACAACATCTGGATCGCGGTGATGGGGCCCGACACCCCGCCGCTTGGAGAGCGCACCGGGACCTCCGAGGTGCACCAGGCGCAGATCGCGGCGACCATCGCGGCGCTGCTCGGCGAGGACTACCGCCAGGCAGTGCCGGCGGCGGCGCCCCCGATCGACGAGGTGCTCGGCAAGGGGCACTGAGCCGTGGCGAGCGCGATGGCCGGCGTGCCTGCCTGGCACCTGTACGTTCCGAAGCTCTACACGGTGCTGCGCCGCGGCTACGGCGCCGGTGACCTGCGGCACGACCTGGTCGCGGGACTCACGGTCGCGATCGTCGCCCTGCCACTCGCCATGGCGCTCGCGATCGCCTCCGGCACTACCCCGGTGAAGGGGCTGCAGACCGCGATCGTCGCCGGCTTTCTGATCTCCGCACTCGGCGGGTCACGCGTGCAGATCGGCGGACCCACCGCGGCGTTCGTTCCCGTGGTGTTCAACGTCATCGAGAAGTTCGGCTACGGCGGCCTGATCCTGTGCACGCTGCTCGCCGGTCTCATGCTGATCGCGGCCGGGCTGCTCAGGATCGGCACGCTGATGAAGTACATGCCGCAGCCGGTGATCACCGGCTTCACCGCCGGCATCGCCGTCAGCATCTTCCTCAGCCAGGTGAAGGATCTGCTCGGACTGCACATGGGGGCCGTGCCGGCGGATTTTCTCGCGCGCCTCGGCGCCTACGCGCAGCACGTCGGTGACTGGAACCCGGTGGCGGCGGCGCTCGCGCTCGCAAGTGTCGCGCTGATCGTGGCGCTGCGCCGCTGGCGGCCCGCGTGGCCGGGGTTCCTCATCGCCGTGGCCGCGGCCACCCTGGCGGCGGCGCTCCTCGGGCTCCACACCGAGACGATCGGCGCGCGCTTCGGCGCGATCCCGGCGCAGCTGCCGCAGTTCTCGCTGCCGCACATTCCGCTCGAGCGCACCCGCGAGCTCTTCCCGAGCTCATTCACGATCGCCTTTCTCGCCGGCGTCGAGTCACTTCTCTCGGCTGTGGTCGCCGACGGCATGATCGGCGGCCGTCATCGCTCGAACTGCGAGCTGGTCGCGCAGGGCGTGGCCAATGTCGCTACCGCACTCTGCGGCGGTCTGCCGGCGACCGGCGCCCTGGCACGCACCGCCACCAACGTGCGCGCCGGCGCGCGCTCACCCGTCGCTGGCATGCTGCACGCGGCGTTCCTCTTGATATTCATGCTCGTGCTGGCGCCGTGGATGAGCTACATCCCACTCGCCGCGCTGGCCGCGGTGCTGGTGATCGTGGCGTGGAACATGGCCGAGATCGAGAGCTTCCGGCACCTCATGATGGGGCCGGTTGGCGACCGCGCGGTGCTGATTCTGACCTTTGGGCTCACCGTGGTCTTCGACCTGACGGTGGCGATCGAGGTGGGACTGGTGCTGGCGGCGTTCCTGTTCATGCACCGGATGAGCGAGGTCGTGGCGATCGGCTCGCACGTGACTCTGCTCGAGGAGGACGCCGACGACTTCGCCGCCGCTGCGCAGCCGAGCCAGCGCGCCGAGCTGCCACCCGGGGTCGAGGCCTTCCAGGTCTCGGGACCGCTGTTCTTCGCGGTCGCGAACCGGCTCGACGACGTGCTCAATCAGTTTCCGCAGCCGCCGCGGGTCTTCATCCTCAGGCTACGGCTCGTGCCGCTGATCGATGCGAGCGGTGTCGCGGCGCTGCGCCAGCTGCTCGAGCGCTGCCGGCGGCACGGCACCCGCGTGATCCTGTCGGGACTGCGCGAGCAGCCGCGCGCGATCCTCGTGCAGATGGGAGTGCGACCGGACGGCGCGCAACTCGCGTTCGCGGACAACTTCGCCGCGGCGGTCGCGCTCGCGGCGGCGCCATAGCGGGCGCCCCGGGTCCCTGAGGATGAGGAACACGCTCGCCAGCACCAGGCAGGAGGCGAGCAGCATCCGCGGCGTGAGCTCCTCGCCCGCCACGAGGTAGCCGAGCGCGACCGCAACCACCGGATTCACATAGGCGTGACTCGCCACGCGCGTCGCCGGCATGCGCGCCAGGAGCCAGACGTAGGCGGTGAAGCCGAGCCACGAGCCGCCGACGATGAGATAGACGAGCGCGAGTCCCGCGCGTAGCGAGACGTGCGGCGTCGCATGCAGCTCGCCAGTGGCGAGCGACAGCGCGAGCAGTACCGCACCACCCAGCATCATCTGCGCCCCCGCCGTGAGCGGCAGCGAAGCCGGCCGGGGCATGGAGCGGGTCAGCACCGCCCCGAGCGACCAGGCGATGCCGCCGGCGAGGATCGCGAGGCAGGGAAGGACCGGGAACGACTCCTGATCGCCCTTGAGGAGGAGCCATGCGACTGCGCCGAAGCCCAGCGCGACCGCGCCGAGCAGTCGCCAGCGGAACGGCTGATGGCGGAATACGAACACCTCGAGGCCGATGGTCGTGAGCGGCAGCGTGGCCTCGATCACCGAGGTCAGCCCCGAGGCTACGTACTGCTCGGCCCAGAACAGCGCGCCGTAGGTGGCGACAAACAGAAACAGCGCCGTGAGCGCGATGCTGCGCCATTCGCGGCTGCTCGGTGCCGGGTGTCCGCGCAGGCGCATCCAGGCGTAGAGCAGCGCCCCCGCAGTGAGAAAGCGCACCCCGGCGGTGAAGAACGGCGGGATCTCCAGCACCGCGATGCGGATCGCGAGGAAGGTCGCGCCCCACAGCAGGTAGATCGCCGCGAAGGCCAGCGACACGCGCGGGTCGGGCCGCCGCGCCGCGCCTCGCAGTCCGGATTCCATAACCTCTGTAACCTGCATAGACGGTTATGATAGACATGTCGTTCGTAACCTGTAAAATTCCTTTCGATGGTTAGCTTATGACTGCCACAGATCACGCACTCTTCAGCCTGTGCGGCGGACACGCGGCGCTCGATTTCGTCAATTCGCTCGACGACCGCTTCGGCGCCCCGGGGCCGGTGGAGCGTCTCGCGGACTACCGGACGCTGCTGCGCTTCGCGGTGGCCACGGGGCTCCTTGATGCCGGGCGCGCACGCCGGCTGGCGCGGCTCGGGCCGGGCGCCGCCGGCCGGGCAATGCGCGCGGCGCGCGAGCTGCGCGAAGCGCTGGCGGCGGCGCTCTACGCCTGGGTGGACGGCCACGCCGCCCCGCGAAAAGCCCTGCGCGTCATCGAGCGTCACCTGCAGCGCGCCGGCCGGCACCGCGAGCTGCGCTGGGAACGTCCGCGGCCAGGCCAGGCGCTGTCCTGGGACTGGGCCCGGGGCAACGAGGCCGAGCTTCCCGTGTGGCTTCTCGTCCAGAGCGCCGCCGAACTCTTCACGTCCGGGTCGATGCAGCAGGTTCGGGCCTGCGATGCCGACACCTGCCGCTGGCTGTTCCTCGACACCAGCCGCAATCACACGCGCCGCTGGTGCGACATGAAAGTCTGCGGCAACCGTATGAAAGCGCGGCGCTTTCAGGCGCGGCACGAAACCTAGCCGGAGCGCCATCCGTACTTCAGACTACTTCCCACCCGCGGGCGCTTTGCGTAATCTTCTGCGGCCATTGCTCAGGATCGTCGAGGAGAATCGCATGAAGAAGACGTTCGATGAGTCCCGCCGCCAGCTGTTGAAGAAGCTTGCGCTCGGAACGGCACTGGTTCCGGTCGCCGTGGCTTCCTTGAGGACGGCCGGCGCCGCCGACCTGCCCCTCGTCTCCGCGGACGATCCGACCGCCAACGCCCTCAAGTACGTGACGGACGCGAGCAAGGCGACCGCTGCGAAGCCCGGCAGCAAATGCGCCAACTGCACCCTCTACCAGGGCGCGGCCGGCTCCGCCCAGGGCGGTTGCCTCCTCTTCCCGGGCAAGGCCGTCAAGGCCAGCGGCTGGTGCAGTTCCTGGACTCCGAAGCAGCCGTGACGGCCGGCGGTCGCCGGCGGGGCGCGTGACCCGCTGAGGTTCCTGCCCGCCGCGGGCAGCCGGGGCGCGCTGCCGCGCGGCGCGCGGCTGGGTTACGCTCACGCCCCATGAAACACTCCGGCATGAATACCCTGTGCGTGCACGCGGCGCACTCGCCCGACGCGGCCGTCGGCTCGATCGCCGAGCCGATCTATCTCAGCACCACTTTCGAACGCGGCGCCGATGGCGACTACAGCCACGGCTATCGCTACAGCCGCGAGGGCACGCCCAACCGCACCGCCCTCGAATCCTGTGTCGCTGCGCTCGAGGGCGGCGTAGGAGCGGCCGCCTTCGCCTCCGGGCTCGCGGCCAATATGGCGGTGCTCGATCTGCTCGGCGCCGGCGAGCGGCTGGTGGCGTCACGGGAGGCCTACTACGGGTCGGTGCAGCAATTCGTCGACGTCAGCCGGCAACGCGGCGCCATGCTCGAGCTGGTCGACTTCCGCGAGCCGGCTCAGGTCGAAGCGGCGGTCACCGGCGGAGCGCGGCTGCTATGGATCGAGACACCGACGAATCCGCTGCTCAACGTCACGGATATCCGGCTCGCGGCCTCGCTCGGGCATGCGGCGGGCGCGCTGGTCGTCTGCGACAACACCTTCGCCACGCCCGTATGCCAGCGCCCTTTCGGGTTCGGCGCCGATCTCGTCATTCACAGCGCCACCAAGTACCTTGGCGGCCACAGCGACGTGCTCAGCGGTGTCGTCGTGGTGCGCGAGGACCAGGCGCTGCTCGAGCGCCTGCGTGCCTGGCAACGCATGGCGGGGGCGCCGCTCGCGCCCTTTGACAGCTGGCTGCTGCGCCGGAGCATTGCGACGCTCGCCCTGCGGGTGCGCGCGCAGTGTCAGGGAGCGCTCGCGGTGGCCGAGTTCCTCGCCGCCCACCGAGGCGTCGAGCGCGTGTTCTATCCCGGGCTCGCCTCGCATCCCGGACACGCCGTGGCCAGAGCGCAGATGCACGGCGGCTTCGGCGCGGTACTGTCGGTGTGTGTGGCCGGCGGCGCCGCGGCGGCGATGCGCGCCGCGAGCCGCACCCGCCTGTTCACGCGCGCCACCAGCCTCGGTGGCGTCGAGAGCCTGATCGAGCATCGCGCCTCGATCGAGGGACCCGGCTCGCGCACGCCGCAGAATCTGCTGCGCCTGTCGGTCGGCATCGAGGAGCCGGAGGACCTGGTGGAGGATCTGACGCAGGCCCTCGCTCAGTGACGGCTCAGCTCACCGTTTCCGCGCTGTAGCGCGCCAGGAGCCCCGTGCGGACCGCGCGTCGGTAGACCCGCACGAAGCACCAGCCGGCGAGCGCGATCTCGAGCGCCGCGAGCGTCAGGGCGGCGAGAGCCGGCAGCGGTGCGAACGGCCGGCCCTGGAGCAGCGCGCGCATTCCTTCGAACACGTAGGACGGCGGCAGCGCGTGGGCGACGGCGCGCATCCAGGCCGGGAGAATCGCCAGCGGATAGAACACCGCGCAGAACGGCGACAGCAGCGCCGGTATCGGCCATACCAGCCACTCGGACGCCGGTCCGAACCTCAGGACCAGCGCGCTCGCCACGATGCCGAGCGCCACACCGAAGCCGTACAGCACCAGCAGGAACAGCAGCAGGTGCGAGCCGAGCGCGAGGAACGACAGACCGAAGACCGGTAACGCGAGCGCCAGCATGACCGCGAGTCCGATGATGCTGGTGACGATGCTGGCGAGCACGAGTCCCGCCACGTACTCCGAGATCCGCAGCGGGCTCGCGAACAGGTTGAGGAAGTTGCGCGTCCAGACGTCCTCGAGGAAGGCGGTGGTCAGCCCCTGCATCACCCGCCCGCACAGGTCCCAGAGCAGCACCGCGCCGAGGAATACCGCGGTGAAGTCGATCTCCGCGGCGCTCACGCTGTTGAGAAAGCGCGCGATGAATCCCCACAGCACGATGTCGATTCCGACCCAGGCGAACATCGGCAGAGCGCGTACCGGACTGCCCCGCAGCAGATACCACTGGCGCAGCAGAATGGCGGCGACCGGCGCGAATCTCATCCGAGCCGCTCCGCCGGGTGAGCGAGCGGCTCGCGCGCCAGCTGGATGAACAGCTCCTCGAGATTGCGCACGCCGTGCTCGTGCGGCAGGGTGCGCGGCTCGCCGGCGAGCAGGATCCGCCCGCGCGACAGGAACAGCACCCGATCGCACACCTCCTCGACTTCGTACATGTTGTGCGAGGTCCAGAGGACGCCGCAGTGGGTGTCGCGCGCCAGCATGCGGATGGCGGCGCGTATGTCGCGCGCCGCCGCAGGATCGAGCGAAGCGGTCGGCTCGTCGAGCAGCAGCAGCCGCGGGCGGTTGAGCAGTGCCTTGGCGAGCGACACGCGCGTCAACTCGCCCGAGGACAGCACGCCGCACTTGGTGTTGCGCAGCGCCTGCAGGGTGAACTGCGCCAGCAGCTCCTCGATGCGGCGGCCCAGGCCCCGGACGCGGTAGATGAGGCCGAAGAAGCGCAGGTTCTGTGCCACCGTGAGGTTGCCCGGCAGGCTTGCGTAGACGGCGGCGAAGTTGGTGCGCGCCAGGGCGAGCGAGCGCTGCCGCGCGACGTCGACGTTGCCGATGCGAATGGTGCCCGAGGTCGGCGTGAGGACCGCGAGCACGGTGTTGATGATGGTGGTCTTGCCGGCGCCGTTCGGGCCGAGTAGCCCCACGATCTCACCGGGCGCGACCTCGAACGAGACGCCATCGACCGCCAGCAGCTCGCCGTAGTGCTTGCGCAGGTCGCGCACGCGCAGCGCCGCGGCGGAGTCGCTCGGGTGCTCGCGGCGCGCGGTCAAAGGGCGCGGGCTGCAGGTCGCGGCGCGCTCAGATCAGGAGCGGACGTCGGGTCGCGCGGGCGCTGGCGGGGATGCGGGCGGACCCTGCGTGATCTCGTACCAGATGGCATTCAGCACACCGAAGGTGAGCGCAAGACCGAGGCCGAGGACCCAGCTGAAATACCACATGCTTGCGCTCCGTGTCGGACGCTCAGTAGAGCCCGGTGTGCTCGCGGACCGACTCGAGGGTGATGCGGCCGCGTAGTACCCGGAATACCCAGGCAGTGTAAGCCAGCACGAGAGGCAGGAACACCAGGACCGCAATCAACATGACGCCGAGACTGCGCGCGCTGGCTGAGGCGTCCCACACGGTGAGGCCGTGATCGGGATGCGTCGACGACGGCATGAGGAAGGGGAAGAGCGCGATCCCGGCGGTCAGGATCGTGCCCGCCACCGCGGCGCCGCTTGCTGCCAGCCCGAGGCCGGCCCGCCCTGCCCGCAACAGTGTCCAGGTGAGTGCCGCGGCAATAAGAGCGACCGCGGGCACCAGCCACAGAACTCCGTGGGCGCGGAAATTATCGAGCCAGGCGCCGGCCGCGACGCCGACGTGTTTGCCGACGGGATTCGATGGGGCGAGCGGGTCGACCACGGACACGATGCGTTGCCCGTCGACGCCGTTCGCTACCCAGACGCCACCGATGACAAACAGAACGACGAAGGCCGCCGCCGCCCAGCAACCGACGGCCGCCGCACGCCGCGACATCGGCTCGTCCACCTTGAGCGCCGCGTACGCCGAGCCGTGCATGACGAGCATCGCGAGGCTCACGAGACCCGCGAGCAGTGCAAACGGGTGCAGCAAGCCGAAGAAGCCGCCGGTGTACACCGGGCGCTGCAGCGCGTCGAAATGGAATGGCAGGCCGAGAAAGAGATTGCCGAACGCCACGCCGAACAGCAGCGCCGGAACCGCGCCACCGAGCGTCAGGGCCCAGTCCCACAGGTTGCGCCA
>DATMRG010000131.1:0-2151 GCA_035566495.1 Steroidobacteraceae bacterium
CCCGGATGGCCTGTCGGTCTGGTACACGATCCAGGTGTCGCCTCACAGCCGCATCCAGGAGGCGATCTTCGAGCGCATGGACAGCATGCCTACGGATGAAGAATGCCGCCGGTGGCTCGACCTGCTCATCGTCGGCGCTGAGGCGATCGAGGCGCCGGGCATGCCGGGCTCGACGACTCGTAGGTTCGAAGCGTTCGAGCGCAGTCCCGAACATGAGGCGCCGCTGGCCTGATGGCCCTGCCAAACGCGGTCGTGGAAGAGCTGCGCCGAATCGTCGGCCGTGAATCCGTGATCGACTCGGCCAATGACCTCCGCATTTTCGAGCGCGACGCGTCGATCGAAGGAGCGCTCCCCGATGCGGTGGTGCTGGCCTCGACGACCGCAGATGTTGCGGAAGTGATCAAGGTGGCCGCGAAGCACCACATCCCGGTGGTGCCACGCGGCGCCGGCACCGGACTTTCAGGCGGAGCGGTGACCATACAAGGCGGCATCGCGCTGCAGGTGACACGGATGCGCCGGATCGAGATCGACCCGCTCGCGCAGACGGCGCTGGTCGAGCCCGGGGTGGTCAACCAGGAGCTCTCGCTGGTCGCGGCTTCGCACGGCCTCTTCTACGCGCCCGACCCCTCGAGCCAGAAGGCGTGCACCATCGGCGGCAACGCGGCAGAAAATTCGGGCGGCCCGCATTGCCTCTATTACGGAGTCACCACCAACCACGTGCTCGGCATGGAGGTGGTGCTCGCGGATGGAAGCGTTCACTGGGTCAGCGGCGATGCGCCGGAGCGCGTCGGCCTCGACCTGTGCGGCGTCCTGGTCGGCTCGGAAGGAACCCTGTGCGCGATCACAAAGGTCAAGGTGCGCCTGCTGCGCATCCCGCCCAGCGTCGCCACGTTGCTCGCCGCATTCCCGACCATCGAGACGGCAAGCCTCGCCGTTTCCGCCGTCATCGCTCGCGGAATCGTGCCGGCCGCGCTCGAGATGATGGACCACGTCACGGTCGGCGCTGTCGAGGCTCACTACCACGCGGGCTATCCCACAGACGCGGGCGCTGTGCTGCTGGTCGAGGTCGATGGCATCGCCGAGTCGACGCGCGAGCTCATGGTCGCGATCCGCAAGGTACTCGAGGAGAACGAGGGCTACGCCCTGCGCGAGGCGCAGACGCCGGCCGAGCGAGATCTACTCTGGGCCGGGCGCAAAGGCGCCATCGGGGCGCTCGGCCGGATCAAGCCGAACTACTACTTACACGACGGCGTCGTTCCGCGCTCCCGCCTGCCGCAAGTGCTCTCGGCTGTCGGCGAGATCGGCGAGCACTACAGGCTTCCGGTCGCCAACGTGTTCCACGCAGGCGACGGCAACCTGCACCCCAACATCCTTTTCGACCTGCGCGACCGCGATGTGCTTCCGCAGGTCGAGGGCGCCGGCGAGGAGATGCTGCGCGCTGTCGTGGAACTTGGCGGCGCGCTGTCAGGCGAGCACGGCATCGGGCTCGAGAAGAACGCCTTCATGCCGTGGGTCTACAGCCCAGACGACCTCGATGCCATGCAGCGCGTCAAGCGCGTCTTGGACGTGGACGGCATCCTAAACCCCGGCAAGATCTTTCCCGATCCGACGCGCAAGCACGTCCACCTCGCAGGTCGCACCGGCCTTGCGGTCGAGGCGAAGTGGTGGTGACGGCGCCGGTCGTCGAAAAACCAGCTACCGCCGAAGAGCTCGCCCGGCGGCTCCACGAGGCCGCCGCGAGCGGGTCTGCCGTAGTGCCGGTCGGTGGTGGGAAGGCCGCCGGCATGGGCGGCGCGCCGCTGCGCTGTGACGTTGAGCTCCACACAACCCGGCTCGACCGGGTGCTGGAGCACTCGCAGGCGGACATGGTGGTGAGCGTGGAGGCGGGCATCACGCTCGAGGCGCTGCAGGCCGAGCTCGGTAAGGCGGGCCAGTTCATTCCGCTGGACCCGTTCAACTCACCGGGCCACACCATCGGCGGGCTGCTCGCGACGGGCTGGACCGGACCGCTACGTCAGCGCTTCGGCTCGGCGCGTGATTTTCTCATCGGAATCCGGGTCGCCCTCCCCGACGGGCATCTCGCCACTGCCGGCGGGCGCGTTGTCAAGAACGTGAGCGGATACGACCTGATGAAGCTGCACTTTGGCGGGA
>DATMRG010000132.1:0-17647 GCA_035566495.1 Steroidobacteraceae bacterium
GGCGGCGGCGGCGGCGGCCACTTCAGTGGCGGCGGCGGCCATTCGTCCGGCGGTGGCGGTGGCCACTTCGCTGGCGGCGGCGGCTTCGCGGGCGGCCATAATGGTGGCTACGCCGGTGGCGGCCACTTCGCCGGCGGCTACGGCGGGCACTACCTGAGCCACGGAACCGCGTTCGCGGGCGGTTATGCCGCCGGCGGCCACTACTACACGGGCGCGCGCGGCTCCTACGGCGGCGTGCACGCCGGTGCGGGTTTCGCGTCCGGCCGCTTCGCCGGAGGCCGGGTCTTCTATCCGGGCCGTGGCTACTATCCGGGCAGGTATTGGGCCGGCGGCTACTGGGGTGGCGCGTTCTGGCCGCGCTGCAGCTTCTACCCGGGATTCGCGTGGTACCTGCCTTTCCTGCCCTTCGGGTATGCGACGTTCTGGTGGGGTGGGGTTCCGTACTACTACGTCAACGACCTCTACTACACCTATAGCCCGTCGGACAGCGGCTACGTGGTGAGCGAGCCGCCGCCGGCGGCCGGCGGTGATGCCGATCAGGCAGGCAGCGCCGCACCTTACGGCGCGCCGAACGGTCCCTCGCCGGACATCTACCTATATCCGCGCAACGGCCAGAGCGATCAGCAGATGTCGAACGACCGTTACGAGTGCCACAGCTGGGCGGCGGGTCAGACGGGCTTCGACCCGACGCGTGGCGGACAGCAGTCCGGCAACCGGGACGATTACCGGCGCGCGATGATCTCCTGCCTCGACGCACGCGGGTACAGCGCGCGCTGACACCGCGCCGCTGACACACACGAAAGTGACTTGCGCCCGCCGCTCCGGCGGGCGCACTCGTTTTAGCTTGCCTCAGTTCCCCACCTGCACGGGATTGGCGAAGGTCCCGGGCGTGCTGGCGTTCTGCAGCAGGATGGTCGCGCTCGTGCCATCGGCGACCGCGATGTCGGGGTGGCCGTCGCCATTCAGGTCCGCGATTGCAACACTGAGCGGCTGACCCATTCCCCGGTAGACCGTGGCGGTGCCAAATGTGCCGGGCGCCGCCGGGGCCGGGCTCTGCAGCAGTACCGACACACCGCCCGTGAAGTCGGGATCGAGACTCGCGACCACCAGATCCGGGCGGCCGTCGCCGTCGAGGTCACCGACCGCGACGTCGACCGCGCCATCGGGAGTGGCGTAGGTCACTGGCGCGAGGAAGGTGCCGGGAGCGGCGGCATTCTGCAGCAGCACCGAGACACCAGGGATTCCGGTACCGTCGGATCCCGGTCCGTAGTTCGCGACCACGAGGTCGGGCAGTCCGTCGCCGTTCACGTCCGCGATCCGCACCGCTTGGGGTTGCGCGCCCGCGGGGAAGGTCACCGCAGCCGCGAACGTGACCGGTGAGGTCGAAGTCTCCACGAACACGTAGACCGCGCCGTTGTCGCCGTTGATGTCGTAGGTCGCGGCGACCACCGCGACTTTGCCGTTGCCGATGCTGCCGATGGCTACCGAGGGAGTGTACTTGTTGGTGGGCAGCATGATCGGCGCCAGGAACTGGCCCGGATTAGCCGCATCGTGCACCAGGATGATGGCGTTGCCATAGGGGCTGTTGTCCGCGAGCGCGAGATCGCGGTTGGCGCCGCTGCCGGTGAGGTCTCCAGCGACGACCTGATTGGGCTGGCCGCCGGTGACGAGGTTCACCGCCGGCATGTAGGTGCCGGCGGTCGCGCCATGCATGAAGACCGCGATGCTCCCGGAGCCCGAGTTGGAGACGATGAGGTCGAGATGGCCCGAGCCGGTGAGATCCGTGACGGCCATGCCCGAGGGGTTGCTCCCGGTCGTGGCGTACTGGAGGCCGGAATCGAAGGTACCCGGCGAGCTCTTGTTGCCGAGGATCACGTTGGCGAAGCCGGGATTGCTGAAGGAGCCCTGATCCAGGGTCGTCGCGACCAGCAGATCCGGCACGCCATCGCCGTTGACATCGGCTACGGCGATCGAGTTGGGCACGTTGACGGGTTGAGGCGGGCCGATGTTGCAGCCGTAGTAACAATTGTCATTGCCGTAGCCACCGCAGCCCGTCAGGGTGATGAGCAGCGCAGCGGCGCCAGCGAGGAGCCGTGAGCGGCACTGCACGAGGCGGCTCACGAGCGACTCAGATTTCATGTGCGTTCCTCCGTGCAAAATACGCCCTGAACGCGGTAACGCGCTCGGGAGCACCGGGTTGACCACCCCAAGCGTTAAGGCGGTTCCCCCGGAGAGCGTACACTGCTCCCGGCGTGGCCGGGCGGAACGTGAAGCAAGTGGCAGATTCGACAACTGTCTTCCTTTTCGACGTCGACAACACCCTGCTCGACAACGACGCCATTCAGGACGACCTGAGCGCATACCTCGAGCGTGAGTTCGGCCGCGATTGCCGCGACCGCTACTGGGTCCTGTTCGAGAAGCTGCGCGCTGAGCTTGGCTATGCCGATTATCTGGGCGCCCTGCAGCTCTATCGGCTCGAGAACCTCGACGATCCGCAGCTGCTGCGGCTGTCCGCGTTCCTGGTCGACTATCCCTTCGCCGAGCGCCTCTATCCCGGTGCGCTCGCAGCGCTAGCGCATTGCGCCGGCCTCGGCACGACGGTGCTGCTCTCGGATGGCGACGTGGTGTTCCAGCCGCGCAAGGTACAGCGCTCGGGCCTCTGGGCGGCGGTCGAGGGCCGGGTGCTCATCTACCTCCACAAGGAGCAGATGCTGCCCTCGGTGGCGCGCCGTTACCCGGCGGCGCACTACGTGATGGTCGACGACAAGTTGCGCATACTCACGGCCATGAAGCGCGCCTGGCAACGCACGCTGACGACGGTGTTCCCGCGCCAGGGACACTATGCGCTCGACCCGCGCGAAGTCGCGCCCTGGCCGCGCGCGGACCGATCCGTGGAACGCATCGCCGAGCTTGCCGAACACGACCTGAGCTGGTTCAAGGAGACGACATGACGGCGGACCGCCCCTGGCTCGACGGACTCAGCGAGGCGAGCACCGCGCTGCAGGCGGTGCTCGGCGCGCTGCTCGAGGCGCAGCGGCGCTTCGTGCCGTTCGCCTCGCCGCTCGAGCGGCTCAAGCACATTACCACCGACCCGGCCTGGGCCTGGCTGCAGCCGCTCTACGCCCTGATTGCCGACATGGATCATGCGTTGGCGGTGGCGCGCGACCTGCCGGAGAGCGAGGCCGCGGCGATCGGCGCGCATGCGCGCGAGCTGCTGTCGGGCGGCGGCGGACCGGCCGAGCAGCAATTCCTCGAGCAGTACCGCGGCATGCTGCAGACCGATCCCGCGATCGCCATGGCGCACGCGGGCGCGTTGCGCGCGCTGCAGGCGCTGCCGCGCGAGGCAGACGATGAGGCCGATCGGCTGCACGCGCGGCATCAGTGGAACGAGCGTCGGCGCTTCCTGCGCATGGGACCGCGCGGACGGGGCACTTCCTAGATCACGCTCCTCGGCGGCTGAGCTCCCGCGGCTCAGAGCGAGCCGCGCGTCAGCCGGATCTGCAGTTCCTTGAGGCGGTAGTCGATGATCAGCGTGTCGAAGGATCCGAGCAGATCCATGCCGAGCAGCAGCACCGGCTTGTCCGTCATGTGCCAGTGCTGGAACAGGTACATGTCGCCGAAGGTGATGTGCACGCCGCGGATGGTCAGTCCTCCCAACTCGATCTGCGGCGCGGGCACGCTGTCGCCGGTTTGCACGTCGAGCGTCACGCCCGTCACCTGGGCGCGCTTCACGTCGCGCGGCGGATGACGCATCAGGGCGTCCTCGAGCGGGCGGTTGCCGATCGTGCCCTGAGCGCCGGTGTCGATGATCGCCTTGCAGCGGACGCCCCCGACCTTGATGTCGGCGAGCAGCAGCCCGCCCTCGACGACCTTGAGTTGCACCACACTGAAGCCGATGTGCGCCGGCTCGCTGTGTGAGCTGGCGATCTCGAGACGGTCGTGGCTGAAATCCGCGACGATCCGCTTGCCCGCGAGGCCCTCGTTTCCGAGCACGCCCTGCGCGCCGCCGAACACGTCCGCCACTACCGGAAGCCTCGTCGGGCCGAGGAGCAGATCGCCGACTTCCATGCGGTCGACCGTGATCGTCGGCACCACTGCGGATCCCGTAAATCCCGTCACCACGGTGGCGGTCGCGGTTCCCGGCGACCCGAGCGCCGCGGCGGTCGAGGGAATGACGGCCGAATGGTTCGCGCCCGTGTCGAGCACCAGGCGAAACGGCCCCTTACCATCGATCAATACCGGCGCCCAGATGCGGCCGATCCGGTCGCGCGTCGTCTTCGCTACGAAGCGCGGTTCGGGTGCCTCCACCACCACCTCTGAGAGCGGTGACTCGGGGAGGTCCGGTGTCGCCGCGGCGGCCGGCGCTGCGTTGGGCGATAGCGGGGGAGGCGAGGGCGCGAGCGGCGGAGGCTGGGAGCCGGGCGTCTGCGCCAGGACCACCAGGGGAAGCACCAGCAGCATTCCCCGCAGACAGCCGGAAACAAGCTCCAGGCGAGTTCGGTTCACGCTCGGGAGTAGATCATGGTGTGCCGGGCGCCTCCAGCGCTCGCCGCAACGCTTCGCCGCACGCACGGCGCGCTGCGGCGTACGCGAGGCGGGCACGATTGCATCGGTGGAGCGGTCATCGTGGCAGAATACAGCGAATCGGCCCGGCGCGAGGGCCATAACGACGGCGAGCCCGATGAGTCGAGCCAGATGAGCCGAGCCGAGTCTCTCACCCACCTCGAGCGGCTCGAAGCCGAGAGCATCCACATCTTTCGGGAGGTCATCGCCGAGTCCGACAAGCCCGTGATGCTCTACTCGATCGGCAAGGACAGCGCGGTGATGCTGCACCTCGCCGCCAAGGCGTTCTACCCGGCGCCGCCGCCGTTTCCGCTGCTGCACGTCGATACCACCTGGAAGTTCCGCGCCATGTACGAGTTTCGCGACGCGGTCGCGCGGCGCACCGGCATGGAGCTCATCGTGTACGTGAACCGCGAGGGGCTGGCGCGCGGCATCAACCCCTTCACCCACGGCTCCCAGCTGCTCACCGATGTCATGAAGACCCAGGCGCTGCGCCAGGCGCTCGACGCTCACGGCTTCGACGCCGCCTTTGGCGGCGCGCGCCGCGACGAGGAGAAGAGCCGCGCCAAGGAGCGCATCTTCTCGTTCCGCTCGGCGCAGCACCGCTGGGACCCGCGCCAGCAGCGCCCCGAGCTCTGGTCGCTCTACAACGCGCGGCATCGTGCGGGCGAGAGCATCCGGGTGTTTCCGCTCTCGAACTGGACCGAGCTCGACGTCTGGCAGTACATCTGGCGCGAGCGGATCGCGGTGGTCCCGCTCTACCTCGCCGCGGATCGGCCGGTGGTCGAGCGCGACGGCGCGCTCATCATGGTGGACGACGAGCGGCTGCCGCTCGCGCCCGGCGAGCAGCCGATGCTGAAGAAAGTGCGCTTCCGCACGCTCGGCTGTTACCCGCTCACGGGTGCCATCGAGAGCAGCGCCGACACGGTCGAAGCCGTCATCGCCGAGATGCTCGCGACCCGGAGCTCGGAGCGCCAGGGACGCATCATCGATCACGATGCGGCGGGCTCCATGGAGACCAAGAAGCTCGAGGGCTATTTCTGATGGCGCCGCCCACGGCACCGACGGCCACCGAAGTCGCCGCCTGGCTCCAGGCGCACGAGCGCAAGAGCCTGCTGCGCTTCATCACCTGCGGCTCGGTCGACGACGGCAAGTCGACCCTGATCGGGCGGCTGCTGTACGAGTCCGGCGGCGTCTTCGACGACCAACTCGCGGCGCTCGACCAGGACACCCGCAGGTTCGGCACGCGCGGCGCGGAGCTCGATCTGGCGCTGCTGATGGACGGCCTCACGGCCGAGCGCGAGCAGGGCATCACCATCGACGTCGCCTACCGCTACTTCGCCACTGACAAGCGCAAGTTCATCGTCGCCGACACGCCCGGACACGAGCAGTACACGCGCAACATGGTGACCGGGGCTTCGAACGCCGACCTCGCGGTGATCCTGGTCGACGCCCGCAAGGGCGTGCTCACGCAGACGCGCCGCCACAGCTACCTGGCGCGTCTCCTCGGCATCCCGCAGGTAGTGCTCGCGGTCAACAAGATGGACCTGGTGGGCTACGGGCGGGCGGTGTTCGAGGGCGTAGTGGCGGAGTACCGCGCGTTCGGCGCGCAGATCGGGCTCACGGAGATCACGCCCATTCCACTCTCCGCCGTGAACGGCGACAACGTCACGCAGCACGGCGCCAGCATGCCGTGGTTTGCCGGCCCGACACTCATCGAGCACCTGGAGAGCGTTCCGGTGGACGCGCGGCTCGCCGACCGGCCCTTCCGCCTGCCGGTGCAATGGGTGAGCCGGCCGAACGCGGACTTCCGCGGCTACTCGGGCCAGATCGCGAGCGGCAGCATCCGGCCGGGCGAGCGCGTGCGCATCCTGCCGGCGGGCCGCGAGGCCCGCGTTGCGCGCATCGTGACCGCGGACGGGGACCTCGAGACGGCCAGCGCCGGCCGCTCGGTCACACTCACCCTCGACTCCGACGTCGACGTCGGCCGGGGCGATGTCATCGCCGCCGCCGATGCCGCGCCGCAGGTGGCCAATCAGTTCGAGGCCACCATCGTCTGGCTCAACGAGGAGCCGATGCTGCAGGGGCGCGCCTACCTCATGAAGTCGGGCGCGCGCACCGTGTCGGCGACCGTGACGCCGCTCAAGCACAAGATCAACGTCAACACGCTCGAACACACGGCCGCCGAGCGGCTCGAGCTCAACGACATCGGTGTGTGCGAGCTCGAGCTCGACCAGCCGATCGCCTTCGAGCCGTACGCGGAGAATCGCACCCTCGGCGGCTTCATCCTCATCGACCGCATCGGCAACGGCACGGTCGGCGCGGGCCTCATTCATTTTGCGCTGCGCCGCTCGCAGAACGTCCACTGGCAGGCGCTCGACGTCGACAAGCAGCTGCGCGCGCGGCAGAAGGGGCAGCGCGCCTGCGTGCTATGGCTCACCGGGCTCTCGGGCGCCGGCAAGTCGACCATCGCTAACCGCATCGAGAAGCAGCTCGCCGCCCAGGGCCGCCACACCTACCTGCTCGACGGCGACAACGTGCGTCACGGTCTCAACAAGGACTTGGGGTTCGCCGCGCAGGATCGCGTCGAGAACATCCGCCGCGTGGCGGAGGTCTCGCGCCTCATGGTCGACGCGGGGCTCATCGTGCTGGTGTCGTTCATCGCGCCGTTCCGCGCCGAGCGGCGCATGGCGCGCGCCCTGTTCGAGCCGGGGGAGTTCTTCGAGATATTCGTCGACACGCCCCTCGCCGTGGCCGAAGGCCGCGACGCCAAGGGGCTGTATCGCAAGGCCCGCCGCGGCGAGCTGAAGAACTTCACGGGCATCGACTCGCCCTACGAGAAGCCGGAGCACCCCGAGATCCGCATCGACACCACCAAGCTGAGCGCCGAGGAGGCCGCCGATCTCGTGGTGGCGCAGTTGCAGGCGGCGGGAGTTACGGGGCCGGCATGAGCGAGGAGCGCGCTGCCCTCGCCGGGCGCGCCGCCGCGATCGCGCGCGCGGCGGGGCGCGAGATCCTCGAGGTATACACCGAGGCCGACACCGCCCGCACGCTCAAGGCCGACGCCTCGCCCCTCACGGCTGCGGACCTGCGCGCGCACCGGCTGATCGCGGCCGCGCTCGCCGAGCTCACGCCGGGCGTGCCGGTGCTGTCCGAGGAGTCGGACCGGCCGCCGTACGCCGAGCGCGCGCGCTGGAGGCGCCACTGGCTGGTCGATCCTCTCGATGGCACGCGCGAGTTCCTGGCGCGCAACGGCGAGTTCACGGTGAACATCGCGCTCATCGAGGCCCACGCGCCGCTCTTCGGGGTCGTGCACGTGCCGGTGAGCGACACCACCTACGGCGGGATTCCGGGCGCGGGCGCCTGGCGGCAGGTGGGCACGGCGCCCGCGCAGGCGGTGCGGGTGGCGGCCGATGCCGCGGACCCAGTGCGGGTCGTGGGCAGCCGCTCGCATCGCGGCGACTCGCTCGAGGGCTTCCTTGCGCGGCTCGGCCGGCACGAGCTCAAGCCGATCGGCAGCTCACTCAAGTTCTGCCTGATCGCAGAGGGCGCCGCGGATGTTTACCCGCGCCTCGGGCCGACGAGCGAATGGGATACGGCCGCGGCGCAGGCGGTGGTCGTGGCGGCGGGCGGGGCGGTGGTCGAGCTCGACGGGCAGCCGCTCCGCTACAACACGCGCGAGGAGCTCCTCAACCCGAGCTTCGTGGCCTACGGCGATTCCCGGCGCGACTGGCTGGCGCTGCTGCGCCGGAGCCGATGAGCGGCGCAGTCACCGCCTCAAACGTCCTCGGGAATGATGCGCGCCACCGCGCCGCCGATGTTGCTCCTGGTGCCCTGGCGGACCTTCGCGCCGTGGGTGTATTCGTGGAAGATCAGGTAGTGAGCCACGTGTCGGAAGCGCAGCTCGCGCTCCACCGGCCAGTCGGTGAAGCTCTCCTCGGCGCGGCGGATGACTTCCGCGGCGGGTATGGCCTGCGGCCCCAGGCGCCGTGCGACCACCGCCTCGTAGAGCGTCCGACCGCTGCGCTCGGGGTGCTCGCGCTGCTCGAGCCGAAGCAGCTCGAGCAGCTCGCGACTCGCGTGACGGGCGTAGCGCTTCTCGGCCAGCGTGACGAACATCCGCTGCAGGCTATCAAACCTTGAACGTGGAGAGCAGCAGGCTGGTCTCGGTCTGCGAGATGCCCTCAATCAGGCGGATGCGCGCCAGCACGCGGTCGAAGCCCTCGAGGCTGTCGGCGCGCAGCTCCGCGACGATGTCCCAGCGGCCGTTGGTGCTGTAGACCGCCGCCACGGCCGGCTCGCCACGCAGCGCCCGGATCACGGCGTCGACCTGGGTGCCCTCGACCGCGACCGTCATGAAGGCGCGCATGCGCTGCTCTTCGACGTCGGGCTTGAGGCGCACCGTATAGCCCACGATCGTGCCGTTCGCGCTGAGCCGCGCCATCCGGTTCTGCACGGTGCCCCGCGCGACTCCGAGCGTCTTGGCGAGGGATGCGACCGAGGCGCGGGCGTCATTGCGCAGCAGCCCGATGAGCTGGCGGTCTAAGTCGTCCATCGGCTGAGGTTAGCACATATCGCCAGTTAGATCTGGCGAAATGACCAATAAGGTGCAAGATCTGTACATCATTCTGTCTTTATTTTGGTTCGAGGGGGCACGACCATGTTCGGAGAGCCACGTGAATTTCGGAGAGCAGTCATGGTCGATTTCATCGGTATCGAGCGTATCCGGGAGCTGGTTGCCAGCCGGGGCACGGCGCGCTTCATCGAGGAGCTCGCGGCGGAGATCGAGCGCGATTTCCTGCGCTGGAGCGAGTTCGAGAAGTCGCCGCGGCACGCGAGCCACTCGCCGGTCGGCGTGATCGAGCTCATGCCGGCCTCCGACGGGCGGCTCTATGCCTTCAAATACGTCAACGGCCACCCCAGGAACACGGCGGTCGGACTCCTCACCGTGACCGCCTTTGGCGTGCTCGCGGACGTCGACACGGGCTACCCGCTCCTGCTCTCGGAGCTGACGCTGACGACGGCGCTGCGCACCGCGGCCACCTCGGCCCTCGCCGCGCGCCGCATGGCGCGCCCCGGCAGCCGCGTGATGGCCCTCATCGGCAACGGCGCGCAGAGCGAGTTCCAGACGATCGCGTTCCACCATCTGCTCGGAGTGCGCGAGCTGCGTCTCTACGACACCGATGCCGGCGCCACCGACAAGCTGGTCCGTAACCTCGCGCGGCTGCGCCTGCCCGGCCTCGAGGTAGTGCGCTCGGGCTCGACCGCGGCCGCAGTTGCCGGAGCCGACATCGTCACCACGGTGACGGCCGACAAGCGTAACGCCACGATTCTGACGCCGGCGATGATCGCCCCGGGAATGCACCTGAACGCGGTGGGCGGCGACTGCCCGGGCAAGACCGAGCTGCACGCCGACATCCTCCGGCGCTCAGACGTGCGCGTCGTGGTCGAGTTCGAGCCGCAGTCGCGCATCGAGGGCGAGATCCAGCAGCTGCCGGCCGGCTTCCCGGTCACCGAGCTCGCCGAGGTGCTGGCCAGCCGCGCGCCCGGCCGCGCGAGCGAGCGCGAGGTGACGATCTTCGACTCGGTCGGCTTTGCCCTCGAGGATTTCTCCGCGCTGCGCTATCTCATGCGCATTCATCAGGAGGAGCGCGGCGGCGAGCGGCAGATCGATCTGATACCGGATCTCGAGGATCCGAAGGATCTCTTCGGAGTCCTGGACGATCAGCCCGCGCCGGCCGCGGCGCGTACCGGGGTCGCGGCGTGAGCGGTACGCGCACGGCGGCTCTCATCGGCGCCCCCACCGACGTCGGCGCCGCGGACCGCGGCGCCTCGATGGGACCCGAGGCACTGCGCGTCGCGGGGCTCGTGTCGGCGTTGCGCCAGCGCGAGCTCGAGGTCGTGGATCTCGGCAATCTCAACGGCCCGGGTAATCCGTGGGAGCCGCCGCACCAGGGTTACCGGCATCTCCCCGAAGTAGCGCGCTGGAACGAGCTGGTGCACGCGGCCGTCTACGGCGAGCTGCGCGCCGCACGGCTGCCCATTCTCCTCGGCGGCGATCACTCTCTCGGCATCGGCTCGATCAGCGCCGTCGCACGCCACTGCCGCGAGCAGGGCAAGAAGCTGCGCGTGCTCTGGCTCGATGCGCACGCCGACTTCAACACCAGCAACCTCTCTCCGAGCGGCAACGTGCACGGCATGCCGGTCGCGGTGCTGTGCGGCTTCGGTCCGCGCGAGCTGACCGGTATCGGCGCGCACACTCCGGCCATCGACCCCTCCTGGGTGCGCCAGATCGGCATCCGCAGCGTCGACGAAGGCGAGAGGCGCTTCGTGCACGAGCAGGGGCTCGACGTCTTCGATATGCGCTTCGTCGACGAGATGGGGATGCGCGCGACCATGGAGCAGGCGCTCGCCGGCATCGACCGTGACACCCATCTGCACGTGAGCTTCGACGTCGACTTTCTCGATCCCGGGATCGCGCCGGGCGTCGGCACACGCGTTCCCGGCGGGCCTACCTACCGCGAAGCGCAGCTGTGCATGGAAATGATCGCGGATACCCGCCGCCTCGCCTCGCTGGATGTGGTCGAGCTCAACCCCGCCTTCGACGAGCACAACAAGACCGCGGTGCTGGCGGTCGATCTGATCGAATCGCTGTTCGGCAAGAGCACCCTGGTGCGCCGGCCGGTATGGCCGCGCCCGAGGTCGGAGCGCTCCGTCTCCCTCGCCTGAGCCGGCCCGCGTGGCGCCCGGCCCGCGGAAGGCGCACACTCGCCTTAAAACAAGAGTCCCCACGATTGCGGGACGAAAGGTGAGCAAGCCATGCCGGAGAGCGTCTACAAGATCGTCGAGCTGGTCGGTACCAGCACCGAGTCGTGGGAGAAGGCGGCGGCGGCCGCGGTGAGCCAGGCCGCCAAGAGCCTGAGAGACCTGCGCATCGTCGAAGTCAAGGAACTCGACATGCAGGTGGCCAACGGCAAGGTGCGCACCTACCGCGCCCGGGTCAACGTATCGTTCAAGTTCGAGAGCAAGAAAGAGAAGTAACCAGCGCGCGGGAGCGCGACTCTCAGGACGCGCGCTGCGTTGCGCGGCGTAAGGCGGCGCGCGCCAGCAGGCGCGTGGAATCTAGCGTCGGCAAGGGCGAGTTGCCGTCGTCGATGATGAGCGGGATCTCGGTGCAGCCGAGCACCACCGCATCGCAGCCCGCGTCCTTCATGCGCGCGATCACGCCCTGGAAGTAGACGACGGCCTCGGGCCTGAAGACGCCGCACACCAGCTCCTCGAAGATGATGCGGTTGATCTCGGCGCGCTCGGCGCTCCCCGGGCGCTGGTACCTGAGGCCACGCGCCGCGAGCTTCTCCGGATACACCTCGCTGTCGACCAGGTAGCGCGTCCCGGTGATGCCGAGGGTGCGGTAGCCGCGCTCGACTGCCTGTGCCGCCACCACTTCGGCGATGTGCAGCCACGGCAGCGGGGAGCGCCGCACCACCCAGGGAAAAGCCTGGTGCAGGGTGTTGTCCGGGCAGATGAGAAAGTCGGCGCCCAGCCGCGCCAGCTTGTTGGCCGAGGACAGCATGAGCTCGGCGACGCCCGGCCAGTCGTTGCTGTCGATCGAGCGCATGTAGCGCGCCAGTGAATGATTGTGCAGCGACACCTCGGGGTGATCGAGGGCGCCGAGGAACTGCGCGCCCTCGAGGCAGACCGTGCGGTAGCAGAGCGCCGCGCCCTCCGCTGAGCAGGCCACGATGCCGATGTGCTGCGGCATGCGCCGATCTTACCGTGGTGCGGCCGGGACGGGCAGGGCACAATGCGCCACCTGCGCATGCCCCGACACTCACACCAGGCCGGGCTCCTTGGCGGCGGTCTTGCGGCCGCGATCGGCTGTGCCGCCCTCGCGGCCACCACGCTCGTCTACCCGCCCGCGCCGCGCGGCAACGTCGTGGACGACTATCAGGGCACCGCCGTCGCCGATCCCTACCGCTGGCTCGAGGATCTCGACTCGCCCGCGACCCGCAGCTGGGTCGAGGCGCAGGCGAAGCTGACCCAGGACTACCTGTCCGCGACCCCGCTGCACGCGAAGCTCCGCCAGCGGCTCGCGGCGCTCTACGACTTCGAGGCCTTCGGCCTGCCGTTTGCGGAAGGTGGTCACTATTTCTATACGCTGAACTCAGGCCGCCAGGACCAGGCCGTGCTCTACACGACGGCCGATCTCGGCGCCCGCGGCACGGTCGGCGTCGACCCGAATGCACTGTCACCCGAGGGGATCGTGACCGGCTACGTCGCGAGCCGCGACGGGCGCCTCCTGGCCTACGGGGTGTCGCCCGGCGGCTCGGACTGGACCGAGTGGCACATCCGCGATCTCACGACCCAGCGCGACCTCCCCGACGTGCTGCGCTTCACCAAATACTATCCGCCGCAGTTTTCCGGCGATGGCCGGGGCCTGTACTACAGCGCCTTCCCGGCGCCGGCACGCGGCGCCGAGCTCAGCACCCGCGATCTCGACGACGCCGTCTACTACCACGCGCTCGGCACGCCGGCCGCCGCCGATCGCCGCCTGCTCTACGATCCCGCGCACTCCGACTGGCAGTACCGGCCCTATCTCTCGGACGACGGCCGCTGGCTCATCGTCACCTCGGGAGAGGGCGAGGTCGGCGACAAGGGGCTCGAGAACGTCTACGTCCTCGATCTCGAATCCGGCTCCGCCGCCCTGCAGCCGGTCGTGCAGGGATTCGAGGCCGCCTACAACTACGTCGGCTCGGATGCCGGGCGGATCTATTTCCTGACGACGCTCGCAGCTCCCAACGGCCGGGTGATCGCGATCGATCCGGCGGCTCCGGCCAGGGGCAACTGGCGCACCGTGGTCCCCGAGGCAGCCGACGCCATCGATCTGACCTCACCGAGCGTCACGCTGGTCGATCATCAGCTGATCGTCCGCAGCATCCACGACGTCCACAGCCGCGTCGTGCGCTACGGACTCGACGGCGCAGCCCTCGGCGAGATCGCAATGCCTGGACCGGGCACCGCCGCCGGCTTCGGCGGCCGCGCCGGGGACCGCGAGACCTTTTACTCGTTCCGCGACCTCGTCACGCCGCCGACCATCTACCGCTACGACCTCGAGTCGGGGCGCAGCACGCGCTGGCGCCAGCCGCACGTCGCGTTCGATCCCGCGGCCTTCGGCGAGGAGCAGGTGTTCTACCCGGCGAGCGACGGCACGCACATCCCGATGCTGCTCGCTTACCGCAAGGGGCTGAAGGTCGATGGCGACCATCCGTTGCTTCTCTCCGGCTACGGCGGCTTCGGTATCCCGAACCTGCCGCGCTTCAACGCGGCGCTCATCGCCTGGCTCGAGATGGGCGGCGTGTACGCGGTCGCCAACATCCGCGGCGGCGGCGAGTACGGTGAGGCGTGGCACCGGCAGGCTATCCGCGCCCACCGGCAGGTGGCCTTCGATGACTTCATCGCCGCGGGCGAATGGCTCGTTGCCCACCACTACACCTCGCGGCCGCGGCTGGCGATCTTCGGCGCCTCGAACGGCGGACTCCTGGTCGGCGCCTGCATGACGCAGCGCCCGGACCTCTACGGCGCGGCGATCGCCGAGGTCGGCGTCATGGACATGCTGCGCTTCCCGAGGTTCGGGCAGGGCGCCGGCTGGGAAGGGGACTTCGGCTCGCCCGACGACCCCGGGGACTTCAAGGCCCTGTACGCGTACTCGCCCGTGCACAACGTGCGTGCCGGCGTGCGCTATCCGGCCACGCTCGTCATCACCGGCGATCACGACACGCGCGTGATGCCGGCGCACTCCTTCAAGTTCGCCGCGGCGCTGCAGGCGGCACAGGCGGCTCCCGCGCCGGTGCTGCTCGACGTCGAGCTCAACTCCGGCCACGGCGGCAGCCAGACGACCTTCCGCGCCATCGGGCTGTACGCCGACATCTACACCTTCCTCGCGCGCAATCTCGCGATGCAGAGCCGCTAGGGATCTATAGTAAGACGCATGGCGACGGCGCTCGGAGAACAGGCGGGACCCTTGTCCTGGACGCGGCGCCGCGAGGACAAGGCGGCGCGGCTGGCCGGGGCCGCGCAGTTCGTCGAGGGGAAGCTCGCGCGGCGCGCCGATATCGTCCCGCTGCTCGAGGCCTTGCTGCGCCCCGGCGATCGGGTCGCGCTCGAGGGCAACAATCAGAAGCAGGCGGACTTCCTGTCGCGCTCGCTGGTCGAGGTCGACCCGGCACGCATCCACGACCTGCACATGCTGATCTCCTCGATCACGCGTCCCGAGCACCTGACGCTGTTCGAGCGCGGCATCGCGCGCCGCGTCGAATTCAGTTACGCCGGCCCGCAGAGCCTGCGGGTGGCGCAGCTGCTCGAGGACGGCAAGCTCGAGATCGGCGCGATCTACACCTACATCGAGCTGTACGCGCGCATGTTCGTCGACCTGACGCCGCAGGTAGTGCTGGTGTGCGCGGAGAAAGCCGACCTCGCCGGCAATCTCTACACCGGTCCCAACACCGAGGAGACGCCGACCCTGATCGAGGCCGCCGCCTTCCGCCACGGGATCGTGCTGGTGCAGGTCAACGAAGTCGTCGACCGCCTGCCGCGTGTGGATGTGCCGGGGTCATGGGTCGACCTGATCGTGCCGGCCGACCGTCCGTTCGCGATCGAGCCGCTCTTCACGCGCGACCCGCGCCAGATCAACGAGCTGCAGATCCTCATGGGGATGATGGTGATCCGCGGCATCTACGAGCGCCACGGCGTCACCGCCTTGAATCACGGCATCGGCTTCGATACGGCCGCCATCGAGCTGCTGCTGCCGACCTACGCGGCCGGGCTCGGCCTCAAGGGCAAGATCTGCCGCAACTGGATCCTCAACCCCCATCCGACCCTGATCCCGGCCATCGAGAGCGGCTGGGTCGAGAGCGTGCACTGCTTCGGCGGCGAGGTCGGCATGGAGGAGTACGTGCGCGCGCGTCCCGACGTGTTCTTCGTCGGCGGCGATGGGAGCCTGCGCTCGAACCGCGTGCTCTGCCAGCTCGCCGGCCAGTACGGCGTCGATCTCTTCATCGGCGCGACGCTGCAGATGGACGCCGACGCCAACTCCTCCACGGTGACGCTCGGGCGACTCGCCGGCTACGGCGGCGCTCCCAACATGGGCCACGATCCGCACGGCCGCCGCCATCCGAGCCCTGCATGGCTCAGTCTGGTCACGGCCGAGGGGCCGATCGTGCGCGGCAAGAAGCTCGTGGTACAGCTCGTCGAGACCTTCAGCCGTGGCGGCGTGCCGGCGCTGGTCGAGTCGCTCGAGGCCGTGCAGGTCGGACGCGACAGTGGGTTCGCGATCGCCCCCGTCATGATCTACGGAGACGACGTGAGTCACGTCGTGAGCGAGGAGGGCATCGCCTATCTCTACAAGGCAGAGGGGCAGGAGGAGCGCCGCGCGGCGCTGGCCGCCATCGCCGGGGCGACGGAGATCGGCCGCCGCGCCGAGCCGCAGCGCACGGCGAGCCTGCGAGCGCGGGGGCTCATCGCCTATCCCGAGGATCTCGGCGTACGGCGCGGCGAGGCGCGCCGCTCGCTCCTCGCCGCGCGCAGCATCGAGGACCTGGTTGCCTGGTCCGGCGGTCTCTACAAGCCGCCGGCCCGCTTCCGTAACTGGTAGTACGCATCGTGCTTGCTCTCGGGCAACCTTACACCGTCCGGCGCTCCCGCCGCGCAACCGAGCCGCGCGCCGCGGAGCTGGCCGAGCGGGCGGTGCGCGCGCTGGTCCTCGAGGCGCTCTTGACGCCAAAGCCCGCGCTGGTCGATCGGCGCGGTCCGGGTGCGCACCGCGATCTCGATCTCCGCAAGCTCCTCGCCTCGGCGCGCGCCCTGCGCGGCTCCTTCCGGGAGATCGCGCGCGCGGCGGCCGGCAGCCGCGCCGACCTGTATCTGCGCGAGCGGCTCGGCGCGCTCGGCCGGCGCGCCGAGGAGGTGATGCTCGGCGCGACCGGGGGCAGCAACGCCCATCGCGGCGCGATCTGGGTGCTCGGCCTCCTGGTCGCCGCTCGCGCGCTCCACGGCGACGATGCAACGCCGGGCGAGGTAGCGGCCGCCGCCGCGGGTCTGGCGCGCCTTCCGGACCGCCATGCGTCCGCTCTGCCGAGCAACGGTGCGCGCGTCTGCCGCGAGTTCGGAGTGGCCGGCGCGCGCGGCGAGGCGAGCGCGGGTTTCCCGCACGTGATCGGGCTCGGCCTGCCCGCGCTCGAGGCGGCGCGCCGCCGCGGCGCCCCGGAAGATTGCGCGCGGCTCGACGCACTGCTCGCGATCATGTCGAGCCTCGATGACACCTGCCTTCTGCACCGGGGTGGCTGGCGGGCGCTGCGCGCGGCGCAGAGCGGCGCCAGCCGCGTGCTCGCGCTCGGCGGCAGCGCCACGGCCGCGGGAATGAGGGCGCTCATCGAGCTCGACGCCGAGCTCGTGCGCCGCAACGCCTCCCCGGGCGGCTGCGCGGATCTGCTCGCCGCGTGCCTGTTTCTCGATGACGCGACCCGGGAGAACCAACACTCATGGAACGCCTGAGTTTCACTTACCCGGCCCGCGAGACCATCGCGCGGCGCGTGCACGTCGGGGTGGTCGGCTCGGGGGATCTCGAGGTGCTGCTCGAGCCGTCCGCGGACCGCGACGCGCACGTCGACGTCACGACCAGCGTCGACGGCTTCGGCACGGTGTGGAAGCACGTCCTCGACCGGTTCTTCACGCGCTTCGAAGGCGCCGCCGCGATCGAGATCAACGATTTCGGCGCGACACCGGGCGTGGTGCTGCTCCGGCTCGAGCAGGCGGTGGAGGCGCTGCGCGCTTGAGCACTACTGCCGAGCGCGAGCGATTCCTGGCGCGGCCGAGCTTCGTCGAGCTCGGTGCGCGTGAGCGGGCACGCGCGATCCTCGATCCGGGCACCTTCCGCGAGCTCGCCGGCCCCTTCGACCGGTTGAAGTCGCCGTGGCTGCCGCTGCAGGGCATCGTCCCCCAGGCCGACGACGGTGTCGTGATCGCCCGCGGCACGATCGGCGGGGGCTCTGCGGTCGTGGCTTCGATCGAAGGAGCCTATCAGGGCGGC